>JAVBSR010000166.1:0-55550 GCA_031556715.1 Cellulomonas sp. | reverse complement strand
CGCCGAACGCGCCGTGCGTCGAGGTGTGCGAGTCGCCGCAGACCACCGTCAGGCCCGGCTGGGTCAGGCCCAGCTGGGGGCCGACCTGGTGCACGATGCCCTGGTCGGCGTCGCCCAGGGAGTGCAGCCGGACGCCGAACTGCGCGGCGTTGGCCCGCAGCGTGTCGATCTGGGTGCGCGACGTGGCGTCGGCGATCGGCAGGTCGATGTCGAGGGTCGGGGTGTTGTGGTCCTCGGTGGCGATGGTCAGGTCCGGGCGGCGGACCGGGCGACCGGCCAGGCGCAGGCCCTCGAACGCCTGCGGCGACGTCACCTCGTGCAGCAGGTGCAGGTCGATATAGAGCAGGTCGGGAGCGCCGTCCTCGTGGCGCACGACGTGCGCGTCCCACACCTTCTCGGCCAAGGTCCGACCCATCGCGGTCTCCTGTCCCTACCGGTTCTCATGAGCATCGATCAGGTCCGATTCCGACGAATCACCCCGAAGGCTCTTGCATCTCAGCCTTCGAGACGCCAGTATCGATCCATGGACAACTCTAGCGGAGTCGGCGTACTTGACAAGGCTGCAGCGGTCCTGGCCGCGCTGGAGGCCGGCCCGGCCACGCTGGCCCAGCTGGTGGCCTCCACCCATCTTGCCCGACCCACGGCCCACCGGCTGGCGGTGGCGCTGGAGCACCACCGTCTGGTCGCCCGGGACATCCAGGGCCGGTTCGTGCTCGGGCCGCGCCTGTCGGAGCTGTCCACCGCCGCCGGCGAGGACCGCCTGCTCGCCGCCGCCAATCCCGTGCTCGCAGCGCTGCGCGACCACACCAGCGAGTCCGCCCAGCTGTACCGACGCCAGGGCGACATGCGGATCTGCGTCGCCGCCGCCGAACGGCCGATCGGGCTGCGCGACTCGATCCCGGTCGGCGCCACGCTGTCCATGCTCGCCGGGTCCGCCGCCCAGGTGCTGCTCGCCTGGGAAGAACCCGATCGGCTGCACCGGGGCCTGCAGGGCGCGAAGTTCACCGCCACCATCCTGTCCGGGGTGCGCCGCCGCGGCTGGGCCCAGTCGGTCTCCGAACGTGAGGTCGGCGTCGCCTCGGTCTCCGCCCCCGTGCGCGCGCCCTCCGGCCGCGTCATCGCCGCCGTGTCGGTCTCCGGCCCCCTAGAACGCCTGACCCGCCAGCCCGGCCGCCTGCACGCCGCTGCGGTCGTCTCCGCCGCCAACAAGCTGACCGAGGTCCTGCGCCGCACCGGCGACTGAGCCGCCCTGGAACGCCGAAGGCCCGGTCCTGGTGGACCGGGCCTTCGTGTGCGTACCCCCGACGGGATTCGAACCCGTGCTACCGCCGTGAGAGGGCGGCGTGCTAGGCCGCTACACAACGGGGGCAAGCTGTCTGGTGAACCAGACGGAGCAGCAGCATACCGCACGTGATGTGCCGTTGTTGCCAACCGCTGGGGTGCCAGGACTCGAACCTAGACTAAGTGAACCAGAATCACTCGTGCTGCCGATTACACCACACCCCACGGGGCATGACTTCCGGACCTTGATGTGGTGCTGGACCCGGATGTCGTACCGCCGAGGTACCTTACCCGAGGCAGGGACCACCGGTCCAACCGATTGGGCTGGGCGGGTCGGAACGAGGGCTCCTGGGGCCGGTGCCAGGTGCCGCTGCGCGGCCGTCTGCCGGGTGCCCTGCGCGGCCGTCGTGCGTGGGCGACGGGGCAGGTCCGGGGGCGGCGAGAACGCTAGGCCCGGGGCACGAACCCGATCTCAGAGACGTCGTACCAGAGCAGGTCACGCTCGTCCAGGCTGTCGCGGGCAGGCTGGTCGCCTCCGACCGCTGCAGCGACGTCGGCCGCGGCCTCAGGCTCGTCGACCAGCAGGCAGACCACCTGGGCCGGCGTCACCGGACCGGGCAGGGCCACGGCCGTGGGAAGGCCGTCAGGCACGGGACGGGCGCCCTCGACGTCGGCAGCCACCACGACGCGCAGCCGCGGCGCCTGAGGATCAGCCGCCAAGGCCGCCAGGGCGTCGTCGGCCGCGGCCAGCTGGGCCACGAACTCCAGGCCCTCGTCGTCAGCCTCAGGCAGCGCCGCACGCAGGGCAGCGGTCACCGCATGGGCCCGGCGCACCGTCAGGTCCGCACCGGGCTGCACCGCGTCCAGAGTCGTCGGGAGGTATACGCGCACACCCCCAGTCTGCCTCAGCCGAGTCGTGGGCGGATTCGGGATAGTTCGTGCCAGACTGTGCCCATGGCTGCGCGGTTCCTCACCCTCACAGACGTGACCGAAGTACTGAACATCTCCATGTCTCAGGCACGTGCACTCGTCAGGTCCGGTGAGCTGGAAGCCATACAGATAGGCGGGCGCGGGGTGTGGCGCATCGAGGACGCCAAGCTCGAGGAGTACATCACGCGCTGCTACGACCACAACCGCGAACGCACCCAGCAGCCCACCTGACGTCCCGCTCGACCTCCGGCCCGGCTCGACCGCCGCCTGAGGTCCGCCCTCGACGTACGGCTCGACCAGCCAGGACGCCGGCACGGTCGGGTTTCGCGACCAGGCTGGCAAGGACGTCGGCACCGTGCGATCGCTCACAACGATCACCAGACTTCATCGTCGTGGAAACTGCTGCCGCAAACCGCCCCCTCATCACCGTCAACTGTGGCAGGCTTGCAGGATCAACCAGAGACAGACAACGTCTCACCACGTTAGCCACGGGGGGCAATCATGGAAGCACGCGCGTTCACACAACATCCGGGCACTCGGGTGGCCGATTCCTGGGAGGCTGGCACGCGACCGAGCGCCCGGCGATGAGCACCAGCATCGCCCGTCCCGCCGGTGCACCACGGGTACGCCCCGTGCCGCGCACAGACCGACCTTCACGGCCAGCCTCGGCTGACCCGCCAGCACGGGTGCCGACGCTCGCCGAACGGATCGTCATGGTCCGCGCCGCAGCCCTTCCACAGGCCGACGACCCGCCCACGCTGCCCTCCGTCGATGCCACCCAGGTGGCACAGACCCTGTGCGGCCCCTTGGTCGAGGTGTGCGTCGGTGCCCGTTCACCCAGCCAGGTGGCCCGGTGGGTCGCGCCCCGGGTGCTGGCACGTCTGCGTCAACGGGCACGCCTGTCGGCGGCCACACCCGCCGTCTACGGCGTCCCGGTGGTCCGCCGTCTGGTGACGTGCGACCTCGGCCCCGCCGTCGAGGTCGCCGCCGCCGTGGACGACTCGCGGCGCACCCGGGCGGTCGCGATGCGGCTGGAACCGCACCACGGCCTGTGGCGGGTCACCGCGCTCGAGCTGGCCTGACACACGACGGTCGGCGCGACTGCCGGCCCGATCGACGGGACCCGCTGCCCGGTCGGCATCCGACCGGGCAGCGGCAGCCGGGAAGGCGACCTGTGCCTGCTCCCCCGCTGCGTCAGCGCTTGCGACGGGCCTGCTTGGCCGCTCGGCGCCGTGCTTCCCGGTTGGCCGACCCGCCCTGGGCACCACCGTCGGCCGAGCCACGAGGACTGCGCAGCCTGGCCTGGCCGCCCTGGTCAGACCGCATCTCGGCCTCACCGTCCTCGTTGGGTGCCGAGTACTGCAACGGCATCTGCTTGGCGGGACCCTCCAGGCCCTTGGCCACCAGCCGCGGAGCCGGGCGCCGCCCGGCCTGGCCTGGCGGCGGCGGGACCTGCGACCGCGCTGGCGGCGCGGCATCGGTGTCTGGCGCGTCCTGGACCTCCTCCGGGGCGTCCTGGACGTCCTCGGTCTGCACCTGGACCTGCAGGTTGAACAGGAAGCTGGTCGTCTCTTCCTTGATCGCGTCGATCATCGCCCCGAACAGCTGGTAACCCTCACGCTGGTACTCGACCAGAGGATCACGCTGGGCCATCGCACGCAGCCCGATGCCCTCCTTGAGGTAGTCCATCTCGTACAGGTGCTCGCGCCACTTGCGGTCCAGCACCGACAAGGTGACCCGACGTTCCAGCTCGCGCATCTGCTCGGCGCCCAGCTGCTGCTCCCGCTCGTCGTAGGCGACCTTGGCGTCAGAGAGCACCTCACGCTCGATAAGGTCAGGTGTCAGCAGGCGCGCTCCCCCGACCTGATCGACCACCTCGTCGGTGGTGATCGACACCGGGTACACCGTGCGCAGCGCCGTCCACAGCGCGTCCAGGTCCCACTCCTCAGGGTGACCCTCGGCGGTGGCCTGGCCGACGTAGTCGCGCAGCACGTCTTCGCGGAACCCGGTCACCTCCTCGTGCAGGTCGTCACCCTCCAGCACCTGGCGACGCTGGGCGTAGATCACCTCACGCTGGCGGTTCATCACGTCGTCGTACTTCAGGACGTTCTTGCGGATCTCGAAGTTGCGCGACTCCACCTGGGCCTGGGCCGACTGGATACCGCGGGTGACGATCTTCGACTCCAACGGCAGGTCCTCGGGGAACCCGGTGCGGGCCATCATCGACTCGGCCAGGCCGGAGTTGAACAGCCGCATGAGGTCGTCCTGCAGGCTGAGGTAGAACCGGGACTCCCCCGGGTCGCCCTGACGGCCCGACCGACCGCGCAGCTGGTTGTCGATCCGCCGCGACTCGTGCCGCTCGGTCCCCAGCACGTACAGGCCACCCAGAGAGACCACCTCGTCGTGCTCGGCGGCCACGGCAGCCTTGGCGCTCTCCAGGGTCGAGGGCCACGCCGCCTCGTACTCGGCGGCGTTCTCCGTCGGGTCGAGCCCGGCCTCTCTGAGCGCCGCGACGGCCATGAACTCGGCGTTGCCGCCGAGCATGATGTCCGTCCCACGACCGGCCATGTTGGTGGCGACCGTGACCTGACCCTTGCGCCCGGCCTGGGCGACGATGTCCGCCTCCCGGGAGTGGTGCTTGGCGTTGAGGACGTGGTGCGGCACCCCGGCACGCTTCAGCAGCGCCGACAGGTGCTCAGAGGTCTCCACGCTCGCGGTACCGACGAGCACCGGCTGGCCCTTGGCGTGCCGCTCCACAAGATCCTCGACGACGGCCGCGAACTTGCCGTCGGTGCCCTTGTAGACCAGGTCCTTGTTGTCGATGCGGACCATGTCCCGGTTGGTCGGGATCGGCACGACACCCAGCTTGTAGGTGCCCATGAACTCCGCGGCCTCGGTCTCCGCGGTACCGGTCATCCCGGCCAGCTTGTCGTACATGCGGAAGTAGTTCTGCAGCGTGATCGTGGCCAGCGTCTGGTTCTCGGCCTTGATGGCCACGCCCTCCTTGGCCTCGATCGCCTGGTGCATGCCCTCGTTGTAGCGCCGGCCAGGCAGGATGCGGCCGGTGTGCTCGTCGACGATGAGCACCTCACCGTCGAGCACCACATAGTCCTTGTCCCGCTTGAACAGCTCCTTGGCCCGGATCGCGTTGTTGAGGAACCCGATCAGCGGGGTGTTCAGCGACTCGTACAGGTTGTCGATGCCCAGATAGTCCTCGACCCGCTCGATCCCCGGCTCGAGGATCCCGACGGTGTGCTTCTTCTCCTCGACCTCGTAGTCGCGGTCACGCTCCAGGCGCAGCACCACCTTGGCGAACTCGGTATACCACCGGTTGACGTCGCCCGAGGCCGGACCGGAGATGATCAGCGGCGTCCGGGCCTCGTCGATGAGGATCGAGTCGACCTCGTCGACGATGGCGAAGCTGTGCTCGCGCTGGACGAGGTCCTCCATCCGCCAGGCCATGTTGTCGCGCAGGTAGTCGAACCCGAACTCGTTGTTCGTCCCGTAGGTGACGTCGGCGGCATACTGCTTGCGCCGCTCGGCCGGAGTCATCTGGCCGAGGATGCACCCGGTCGTCATCCCCAGGAACCGGAACACCCGGCCCATGAGCTCGCTCTGGTACGACGCCAGGTAGTCGTTGACGGTGACGACGTGCACGCCCTTGCCGGTCAGCGCGTTGAGGTAGGCCGGCAGGGTGGCGACCAGGGTCTTGCCCTCACCGGTCTTCATCTCGGCGATGTTGCCCTGGTGCAGAGCCGCGCCGCCCATGAGCTGGACGTCGAAGTGCCGCTGGCCCAAGGTACGCCGGGATGCCTCGCGGACCACGGCGAACGCCTCCGGCAGCAGCGAGTCCAGAGACTCCCCGTCCCGGTACCGCTCCCGGAACCGCTCGGTCTCCTCCCGCAGCTCGAGGTCGGTGAGCTCTTCCAGGCCGTCCTCCAGGGCGTTGACCTGTTCGGCCAGCCCCTTCAGCTGCTTGAGGATGCGGCCTTCGCCCATCCGCAGGACCTTGTCGACGATCGCCGCCACGCACACACTCCCAGCTCATGCCCCGTCACGGGGCCCGTCATCGCGAGTCTGACCATCGTAGGGCTGATGAGCCCAAGCATCCGACCGACGGGCCGCTGACGGTGGACCAGGCCGCCCGCCGGGCACCTGCACCGCGAGGTAGCGTGGTCGACCATGCCCACCGTCGCAGCACGGCCAGTGTCGCGCCCGCCCGTGTCGAGATGCCTGCCGTGGAGCGCCGCTGCGCGGCGGCGGCTCACGGCCGGTGAGGTGTCGCTGGTCCACCTCGTGTTCGGCCGCGCGGTCGACGTGACCGCCGTGCGGGTCCACAACCACGGGTATCCGTGGCTGCTCGGCCGTCAGCCCACCAGCACGGCCGTGACGCCCCGCGGTCAGGTATATTTCCCGGCCGCGTCCTACCGTCCGGACTTCGCCGCCGCCCCGGACCTGACCAGGCGCTGGTTCGTGCACGAGATGGTCCACGTCTGGCAGCACCAGCTCGGCTACCCGGTGCTGCTCCGCGGCGCCGTGCGCTGGACGGTGCGCTACACCTACGACCTCGACCCAGACCGACGGCTGGCCGACTACGACATGGAGCAGCAGGGCGAGATCGTCGCCGACTACTACTACCTGCGGCTGCGCGGCCACCCGTCGGTCGGCGGGGCTGGCGCCACCCGGCACCAGGGCAGCGAACCCTACGAGACGGTGCTGCAGGACTTCCTCGCCCGGCCTGGCGACCGCACCAACCTGCCGCACCGCACGCTGTGCAGGACGGTCTGACCCAGGGGCCCTGATCCGGACTTTTATCACCAACCGGGACGAAGCGTCACGGTGAGCGGATAGCATGACGGACAAGCGTTCGTGACACCACCGGCGGGACCCGTCCACCACCAGGTGTCGTGCGACACGCGCCAGACGCGTACGCACGGCCTCTGGTCGCTCGGCCGAGTCGGCCATCCGACCGGTGACCGTTCGAAGGAGGGCGGCTCATGGCATCGACCTGGCACCGCAACGTCACGGGGCCGGACCGCATCACAGGTCGAGCTCGTGGACAGCAGACCGACGAGCCCGCAAGGGGCGTCGTGCCGCGGCGCGACGGCGCGACGCGCGAGGTCGCCGTACCGCACCTGTTCTTCTCCACGACGGACCGCAAGGGCGTCATCGACGGGGCCAACGCCGTGTTCTGCCACTATGCGCACTACACGATGGACGAGATCCTCGGCCAGCCGCACAACGTGATCCGTCACCCCGACATGCCGGGCGGCGCGTTCAAGATCATGTGGGACCTGCTGCTCGCGGACCGCCCGATGGTCGCCTACGTGAAGAACCTGGCCCAGGACGGTGTGGCCTACTGGGTCTTCGCGACGATCACCCCGCTCGGCACCGACGGCTTCTTGTCGGTGCGTTCGCGTCCGTGCCGCACCGACGTGCACCAGACTGTCGACGCGCTGTACCGCAAGGTGCTGCCGATGGAGCTGGCGGCCCGGGCTGAGGGCCTGTCGCGGGCGGCGGCGGCCGAGCTCGGCGCCAGAGCCCTGGCCGACGGCATCCGAGAGATCGGCCTGTCGAGCTACGAGGACTTCATCCGGCTGGTCCTGCCGGCCGAGGTTGCTGCCCGTCGGGCCCTGACCCGGTGGACCGACCCGGACCCGCGCGACCCGATCGCCGGACCGATGTGCGACATGCTCCAGGCCGCGATGATGGTGGACAAGTATCTGGCCACCGAGATGGCGAGCCTGGACGACCTGGGGATCCTGTCCGACAAGCTGGGTGAGCAGGCCGTCCAGACCGAGATGTCCGTGGCCCGGCTGCGCACCGCGGTGTCGGCCGCGGTCGCCGCCTCTGACGAGCTCGCGATGCGCGAACCGGTGATGAGCCACGTCGTCAGCCCTCTGCCGAAGATCGCCCAGTGGCTCGTCAGCGCGATGGAAGACCTGCACAAGCGCATCACCCACGTGCACCGCCGGATCGGCGACCTCCAGGTTCGGGTCGCGCTGACCTGGTTGCACGACGAGCAGCTGGGCGAGTTCACCCGCGAGCTGGCGGTCGGAGAGGCCCCCGAGCGCGCACCCGAGTACGTCAACCGCCTGGCCCAGGCGCTGGAAGAGACCGCGACAGCCGCAGCCGACGAGGTCACGGCCACGGACGAGATGCTGCGGGTCTTCGCGCTGGACCTGGTCGAGGTCGAACGGGAGATGCGAGGTCTCCAGCACCAGCTGGCCACCTGGCACCTGCTCATCTCACGATTCCAGCTGTCGCAGCGATTCGACCCGCTGGCGGCGCCGATCGACGCCCAGCTGACCGCGGGCCTGCACCAGATCGTCGCCGTGCGCCGGCTCGCCGAACAGTGCCTGGCCGTGTCGAGACCCTTCGACGCGGGTCCGATCTCTGCCGCGCTGCATGCCGTGTGGGACGCCCGTGACGTGGTGAGCGAGCTGGCCCAGCCGACGCCGCCACGAGGTATTCGGCTGCCGCGGCGCACCTGACCGGCCTCGGTGCTCTGACCCCGGTCCGGAGTGACTGCTCGGGTTCGCGCCAGGTGCTCGACGACGTGCCCCTGGTCCAGGCCTGGAGGGCGGCTCAGCGCGTCGGGTCGAGCAGGGGCTTGACGGTCTGCCGGGCGTCGAGCAGCTGGTAGGCGCGGGCGACCTCGCTCAGACCGAGGGTGTCGGTGAAGACCACACCGGGGTCGACCGTGCCGGCCAGCACGTCGGGCAGCAGGACCGGGATGTAGGTGCGCACCGGGGCGACGCCCCCAGCCAGGGTGATGTTGCGCGCGAACACGCGGGACAGGTCCAGGTCGACGCCGTGGGGCAGGCCCACCCAGCCGACGGCACCACCCGGCGCGACGACGTCCAGGGCCGTACCGAACGACTGGGCGGTGCCGACGCACTCCAGGACAGACGAGGCCCCGGCACCAGCCGTGAGGTCCATGACCTGGGCGACGGCGTCGTCACCACGGGCGGTGACGATCTCGTCGGCACCGAGCTGCCGCGCCACCCGGGCGCGCGCCGGGTGCGTCGAGCCCAGCAGCAGCACCCGGTCGGCGCCCCGCAGGCGGGCGGCAACCACCGCGCACAGACCCACCGCGCCGTCGCCGACGACGACGACCGTGGACCCGGCAGCGACCTGCGCCCCCAAGGCGGCGTGGTAGCCGGTGCACAGCACGTCGGTGAGCGTCAGCAGGCCGGGCACCAGACGTGGGTCGGGTGCCGACCCGTCCGGCAAGGCCTTGACCAGGGTGCCGTCGGCCAGGGGAACCCGGACCATCTCGCCCTGGCCGCCGGTGACGACCTCCCGGCTCCAGAACCCGCCGCGCGGGCACGACGACGGCAGCCCGGCGGAGCAGAACCGGCACTCACCGCAGGAATAGCGGAACGGAGCGACCACCCAGTCGCCGGGCCGCACCCCGGTCACCTGGGCGCCGGTCTCCACGACCTCGCCGACGAACTCGTGGCCGATCCGGGCGCCCGGTGCCGCAGCACCCTGCCCGCGGTAGGTCCACAGGTCGGACCCGCACACCCCGGCGGCGACCACCCGCACGAGGGCGTCGGTCGGTTCCTCGACGGTCGGCCCGTCGACGTCCTCGACGTCGATGTCACCAGGACCGTGGTAGACGGCGGCGCGCATGCGGGTCTCCTTGTCGACGTTGACCACCAGGATAACCAGCACGGCAGCACGGCCGGACACCGGCCGTGCTGCCGTGCTCGCGAGAGAGGCTGCCAGCCGGCAGCCGTTGGTCAGACGGCGGCGGTCACCGTCGAGTCGAGCTTGATGACGCCGTAGGTCCAGCCACGACGGTGGTACACCACAGCGGGCTGGTTGGTCTCGGCGTCGATGAACAAGAAGAACGGGTGCCCGACGAGCTCCATCTCGTACAGGGCGTCGTCGATCGTCATCGGCCGGGCTGCGTGGACCTTCTCCCGGATCACGACCGGAGAGTCACCCAGGACGATCTCGACGGTCTCACCGGGGGCGACCGCGGCGCCTTCAGACCGTGGCTCCGGGACCTCGACCGCCGGGGCCGGCGGCAGCGGCTCGGCTTCCGGCACCACGCGCCGCGCGGCGTTGCCCCGGTGGTCCTTGCGCCGGTCACGCACCCGGCGCAACCGTTCCAGCAACTTGTCGAGGGCCAGGTCGAGCGCCGCGTACGGGTCGGAAGCCGAAGCCTCGGCGCGCACCACCGGTCCCTTGTCGATCACCGTCAGCTCCACCCGGTCGGAGGTCTCCGCCTGCCGGGGGTTGACCTCGTGGGACACCAGGACGTCCACGCGCTGGGCGCGGGGCGCCAGCTGTTCCACCTTCGTGACCTTCGACTCCACGTGGTCCCGGAACTTCGCAGAGACGTCCCTCTGCCGACCAGTGACAGCGATCTCCATGTCTACCTCCAAGGCATGTGGGGCGGTCTCCCGCCCGGACGACGTGACGGCACCGCCCTTGCCAGGCGGTGGTGACCACCCCCTCCGCGGAGTCCGGACCTACCCCCCTACGCTATCCCTGCCAGGCCTGGACCTTCCACTTCCACACCGTCCGTCCCCCACGTTGCGCCGAGCGTCAGACCCGGGCGCCGGGGTGGACGCGAGCACCAGACCCGCGACCACCACCGCCCCGTCCTCCGCCAGCGCCCGCCGGCAGGCCGCGAACGTCGCCCCGGTGGTCAGCACGTCGTCCACCAGCACCACCCGGGCGCCGACCAGCCGGTCCGCCGACCAGCGCCGCACCCGCACCGCGTGGTCCAGGTGCCTGGCCCGGGCACGAGCACCCAGCCCTGCCGAGTCGGCACCGGAGGTCCGCCGCAGCGGCCGTCCGGCCCGCACCGGGACCTCGCACGCCTGCGCGCCACGGACCACCGCCCGGACCAGGTCCTGGACGAGGTCGGCACCACGGCGCCGCACCGCCGCCGGGGTCGTCGGCACCCCGACCACCAGCAGGCCCTCCGGCCCGGCCGACCGGCCGAGCACCTCCCGCACGGCGGCAGCCCGGGCCGCGGCCGACAGCACCGCTGCGAACCGCGGTCCCAGGTCGGTGCGGCCCCGGTCCTTCCAGGCCGTGACCGCCCGGCGCACCGGGCCGGCGAAGTCGGCTGCGCACCACACCGGCGGCGGGCCGACGTCGTCGAGCAGGTCGAGGCGCCCCGCCCGGTCCTCGCAGCGCACCGGTGGGCCGAACCAGGCGGCGCAACGGTCGCACCACGGGCGGTCGGGCACGCCGCACCCGGCGCACGCGACGGGCAGGACGAGGCCGGACAGCTCGGTGAGCAGACCTGAGAGCACCGCCCCAGCCTGGCCCGCCGCGGGCCGTCCCAGTGCCCTGACGGTGCGCGGGACGCCGGGCGCCCGCCCTGGGGACGGTTCGTCGCCGACCGCTGGGTCAGGACGAGCCCCGCCGCCATGCTGGCGCCGTGCGAGGGCCAGCCTCTGGGCGCGGTGGCCGGCTACCGCCGGGGCCAGCTGTGGTGCTGCTTCGGCCAGGAGCCTGACGGCGGCAAGACCGGGTGCGGCAGCGCGCCCGGGGCACCGACGGTGGCCGCCGCCGCACCGGGCCCTGCGCTCACCGGCCAGCGGTCGGACCCGGGAGCCGCCTGGTCACCCGGGGTAGGTCGGGTCGCGCACCGGCTGGCCGGGCGGGCCGATCGTGACCCAGATGCTGCTGTAACGACGCAGCAGGTCTCCACCGGCCGTCGCCACCATGAGGGTCGAGCCCGACCGGTCGGCCGCCACGGCGAGAGCGTCAGGCACCGGGGTGAGCACCTCGGAGATCCCGCTCACCGGGACTCGGGTCAGCGTGGTGACACCCCCGGTCCGGCCCAGGACCACCAAGGTCTCCGGGTCGGTCCAGACGATCTGGTCGGCTGCCGTGACGCCCGGTCCGACCCGGACAGGGTCGGTCAGCGACAACGGCCTGCTCTGCGCGTCCCGGACGACCCCGCTGACGTCGATCACCAACCCGTCGGGCCCGGACGAGGCGACGGCGACCCTGGTCCCCTCTCGAGACACCCGCAGCGCCCGGACCGTGCGGTCGGACAGCCAGGGTGCCGACACCTCCGCGGCCTCGCCGCCGGCCGTCACGGCGTGCAGGCCCGCGCCCTGCACGGACGTCGCCGTCCAGGCCCAGTCGTGCCGGTCGACCGACGGCCGGGCCAGCCCCGGCCCCGAGAGCAGCGTGCGCGCGGCCGTGCTGTCGGTCGGCAGCACGACCAGCCGGTCGGTGCCCGACAGGGCGACCCGCAGCGACTGGTCCTCGCTGACGGCCGGTGCCCAGGCACGCAGACCCGCCAGCGACCCGACTCCCTCGACCGGTACCAGGTCGGCGCTCTGCTGGACCAGTGCGTCGCCCGACAGCATCACGGCCAGACCGACCGGAGGAGCGCCCAGCACGTCCTCACCCGCCAGCACCTCCCCGTCCCGCCCGGTGCGCACCTCCACCGACCGGACCGGACCGGTCACCAGGGAACGGGTGATCTGCGTGAGCATCAGGTCGCGCTCGGGAGCGTCCTGCACGGTCTGCGCCGGTTCGAGCACCACATGGGCCACGTCCCCGTCGACGTGGACCTGCCCGAGGCTCAGCCCCGCCGGGATCGCCGAGACGACCGCACCCCGCAGCCACGGCGCGGGACCGTCCAGCAGCTGCTCGACCACCGACGTCGTGACGTCACGTCGGGGGAAGTAGCGCACGTCAGGCACCAGCTGGGTGCGGTCCGGCGTGAGGAAGTAGATCGGCGTGCGGCGGTACTGCTGCTCGAACACCCGGGCGGTGACGATCAGCCCCGGCGGCGGGTCGGCCACGCGCCACTCGCCGTCCACCTCGGCCAGGTCGAACGTCACCGTCAGGCTGCTGCCGGACCGTTCGACGAACCGGCCGTCGGCATCGACCTCGCCGACCACCGTGAGCGTGGCGACCACCCGGTCGTCGGCGGTCTGCTCCACGGTGGTGGTGGCGCTGGTCACCGTGGCGGCGGCCGCAGGCTGCCAGGACTGAGCGTCAGCCGGGTCGATGAACTGCCGCGCGACGTCGAAGTCTCCGGTCAGCCCGGCCGCCCCGGCAGCCAGAAAACCTTCGACGACGGCGCGGGCGCTGGCCCCCGGCTGCGGCCCCTGGGCGACGGTGACCACGCCCACAACCTCGTCCACCTGCGCGTCCCCGGCCTCGACCGGACCCGACGACGGGATCGCGCAGCCCGCCAGCAGGGCGAGACCCACCCCGGCACCGGTCGCACGACGGACCCGCCGGACCGGCCAGGTCACCGGCCCTCCTCCGCCTCGTCCGGGACCACCGGGAGGCTGCCCGTCTCAGGGTCGAGCGGCGGCATGGCTGCGGCGTCGTCCGCCCGGGCCCGGCGCACCGGTTCGTGACCGGCCGGCACCAGCGGCAACGGCGAGCTCTTCGGCACGGTCCCGGCGTGCAGCGGCAGCGTGAGGCGGAACGACGCCCCGTGCCCCGGCCGCCCCCAGGCCTCCAGGCGACCACCGTGCAGCCGGGCGTCCTCCGCCGAGATCGCCAGGCCCAGCCCGGTGCCGCCGGTGGTCCGGGCCCGGGCCGGGTCGGCCCGCCAGAAGCGGTCGAAGACGTGCTCGACCTGGTCGGCGTCCATGCCCACGCCGCGGTCGCGCACCCGCACGGCGACCGCCTGGACGTCGGCGGCCATGTCCAGCTGGACGACCGTGCCGTCGGCGTGCTCCACCGCGTTGACCATGAGGTTGCGCACGATCCGGGCCACCCGGCGCGGGTCGATGTCAGCCACGACCGGCTCGTCGGGCAGCCACACCACCAGGCGCGAACCCTTGCGCTCGGCCAGCGGCTCGATCGCGCTCACCACGTCGCGCACCACGGCCACGACGTCGGCGTGCTGCGCGTCGAGCGTCGCCGCCCCGGCGTCGAAGCGGCTGATCTCCAGCAGGTCGGCGAGCATGGCCTCGAACCGGTCGAGCTGGTCGCCCATGAGCTCAGCCGACCGTCGCACCGCGGGCTCGAAGGATCCCGAGGCGTCGTGGATCACCTCGGCGGCCATCCGGACGGTGGTCAGCGGGGTGCGCAGCTCGTGCGACACGTCGGAGACGAAGCGGCGCTGGAGGGCAGACAGCTCTTCCATGCGGGCGATCTGGTCCGACAGGTTGGCGGCCATGGCGTTGAAGGTGCGCGCCAGGGTGGCCATCTCGTCAGCACCGTGCACCACCATGCGCTCGTCCAGGTGACCGTCGGCGAACCGGGCCGCGACCTGCGAGGCTGCGACGACGGGTCGCACGGTCTGACGGGTGACGACGAAGGCCATCGCCCCGAGCAGCGCGACCAGCACCACCGCCGCCACCGCCAGGGTGCCCAGCAGGAAGTCCAGCCGGTCCGGCACGGGCTGCAGGCTGTAGATGAAGTACACCTGGTATTTCCCGACCACCGCGAGGCTCGCGGACTGCCCGACGACCACCCCGGGCACCGTGTCCGCCCGGGAGCCTGTCCCGCCGGGCAGCCTCACCGACTGCCAGTGCTGCCCACCGCCCGCGACGGCGGCCTGCAGCTGTGGGGAGACCAGGCCGACGTAGGACAGATCCGAGGCGAAGGTGCCCGACCCGAGGGGGTTGGCGTCCGCATCGCGCAGGATCACCACCTGGCGCTGTTCGGTGCTGGCCGCTCCCAGCTCCGTCGTGGTGTCGTACAGCAGCTGCTGGACCTCGGTCGCCGTCGTCGCCGTGGACGAGTCGAAGGTGGCCTGGACCCGGGCGGTCGACCGGGACGCGTCGACGAGGACCTGCTTCACCCGCGCGTCGAACAACCCGTCACGGGTCCGGTCGGCGACGACCCCGCCCAGCACGCTGATCGCCAGCAGCCCCCCCACCAGCGTGGTGGTCAGGACCCGCACCTGCAACGAGGTGCGCCACACCCGCCACGCCTGGAGGGCCCACCGGCGCACGAACAGCGGCAGCCGGTGGACCCAGCGCCAGCGCCGGACCACCACGCCCAACGACAGCCGCGCCGGGGCGTCCGCCACCTGGGCCGCCTCGGTCACGACCGCACCGGTCTCGGTCGCGGCGGCCTCGTCGGCACCGGCCTCGGCCACGGTCACGAGGCCGAGGCGCCCGCCCGGTAACCGACGCCACGCACCGTGACGACGATCTCCGGTCGTTCCGGATCGGTCTCGATCTTCGAGCGCAGACGCTGGACGTGGACGTTGACCAGGCGGGTGTCCGCAGCGTGCCGGTAGCCCCAGACCTCTTCGAGGAGGACCTCGCGGGTGAACACCTGCCACGGCTTGCGGGCCAGGGCGACGAGCAGGTCGAACTCCAGCGGGGTCAGGGAGACGGGCGCTCCGCCCCGGGTCACCCGGTGACCGGGCACGTCGATCGTCACGTCCTGGATCCGCAGGTGCTCGGCCGGCGGGTCGTCCAGCCGGCGCAGCCGGGCCCTGACCCGGGCCACCAGCTCTTTGGGCTTGAACGGCTTGGAGATGTAGTCGTCCGCCCCCGACTCCAGACCGAGCACCACGTCCACCGTGTCGGACTTGGCGGTGAGCATGACGATCGGCACCCCGGACTCGGCGCGGATCGCCCGGCACACCTCGGTGCCGTCCTTGCCGGGCAGCATGAGGTCGAGCAGCACCAGGTCAGGTGCGGTGGCGCGGAACGCCTCCAGCGCTTCGTCGCCGTGACCGCAGAACGACGGCTCGAACCCTTCGGCACGCAGGACGATGCCGACCATCTCAGCCAGCGCGGTGTCGTCGTCCACCACGAGAACACGACCCTTCATGACCTGCATTCTTGCACCTCTGCGAGGCACCGGAGGCCCAAGAGCTCACAACGACCACCCGACGGGCCGCATAGCATGGCACCATGAGCAGGGCCCTGACCGGCCCGCACCGACCTGAGACGAACCACCTGACTGCTGCTGACCACGACTGTTCTCGACGATTCTGCGATGAGCCAACCACCTCCTGACACCAATCCTGGCTGGGGCGACCCGGCGCCGCCAGCCGCCTGGGCCAGCCCCGGAGCACCGGCCTGGACCAGTCCCGCCGGTGCCCCCGCCGACGCGCCGTCGGCCGTCCCACCAGCACCGGGGCCCGGACCGGGCTACAGCCCTCCCGGCCCCCCGGGCTACGCTCCCGCACCGACCGGCTACGGCCCCGGGCCGGGCCCCGCCTACGGTCCGACCTCCGGGCCCTGGCGCCCGCCGGCCCTCCAGCCGGGCATCGTCCCGCTGCGTCCGCTGGGGCTCGGCGAGATCCTCGACGGTGCCATGAAGGCGGTGCGGTTCAACCCGAAGGTGATCTTCGGGCTGACGGCCGTGGTGGTCACCGTCTGCGTCACCCTGGCGGCGGTCCTGACGGCGTACGTGTCCGGGTTCTTCATGTCCCAGCTGCGCGACCTGCTGGGCTCCGGCTACGAGGACGTCGGCGGCGACTCGTTCATCCTCATGACGCTGACCGAGTACGGCACTCTGCCCTTCTTGTCCATCGCGACGCCGCTGCTCACCGGGCTGCTCATCGTCGCGGTGAGCCAGGCCGTGCTCGGCCGGAAGGTCAGCGTCGGCGAGGTCGTGCAGTCCCGCCGGATCTGGATGGTGCTGGGCTTCTCGATGCTGGTCTTCGTCGGCACGCTGGTGGTGCTCGCCGCCTTCGTCGGCCTCGTGGTGCTGCTCGCCAGCATCGGCGGCGACGGCGGGATCGTCGCCGCGGTCGTCGTCGGGGTGCTCGGCGGCCTGGCCCTGCTGGCCGGCTCCCTGTGGCTGACGGTCCGCACCCTGCTGGTCCCGCCCGCACTGATGCTCGAGGGCGAGGCCTTCTGGCCGACGGTGACGCGGGCCTGGCGGCTGACCCGCGGCTCGTTCTGGCGGCTGCTGGGCATCTACCTGCTGGTCGTCCTCCTGCTGGGAGTGCTCACCTCTCTCATCTCCTACCCGCTGTCCCTGGTGGCCGTCTTCCTGGCCGCCGTCTCGACCACCTGGGCCGCGCTGGTCGCCAACGCGGCCACCCTGGTGCTGACCTCGACGATCACCACGGCCTTCGAGGCGGTGGTCGTCGCCCTGCTGTACATCGACGTGCGGATGCGGCGCGAGGGCCTGGACCTCGAGCTGGCCCGCGCCGCCGCCGAGGCGCCGCGGCCGTGATCTGCTCCGCGATGCGCATCGAGCCGCCGGTCGACCCCGACGCCGAGACCGCCCGCCAGTGGGCCGCCGACGAGCTGGCCAAGCCGGAGTACCACCGCGGCCCCACTCTCCTGCAACGGCTGTTCGACTGGGTGGGCGACCAGATCGACCGGCTGCAGCACACCGCCGTCCCGGGCGGGCCGGGGCTGGCGATCGTCGCCGGCATCGTCGTCGCGGTGGTGGTCGTCTCGTTCGTCGTCGCCGGTCCGGTGCGGCGCTCGCGGGCCGTCCACCACGCCGTCGGCGAGGCCCTGCTCGACGACGCCCGCACGGCGGAGCAGATCAGGGCCGCGGCCCTGGCCGCCGCCGCGGCGGGTCACCTGGCGCTCGCCACGGCCGAGTGGTTCCGGGCCCTGGTGGTCGGGCTGGAGGAACGAACGCTGCTCGACGAACGTCCGGGTCGCACCGCCGACGAAGCCGCCGCCGCCGCCGGGGCACGGCTCCCCGAGCTGGCCGGCGAGCTGGCGACCGCAGCGGCCGCCTTCGACGCCGTCGTCTACGGGCACCGCACCGTCGGCGCCGAGGACGAAGCCCGGATGCGCGCCCTGGAGAAGCGCGTCCGGCAGGTCCGGCCCGTCACCGCCGCTGTCGGGGTGGTGTGAGTGTCGGCCACCTACGCGCCACCGACCGCGGCCGTCGGTGACGGGACGTCGACCGCCAGCCGGGCCCGCAGCCGCTGGCAGCGCGCCCGGGCGTGGGTGGTCGTCGGCGCGGTGGTGCTGGTCGGTGCGATCGTCATGGTCCTCCCCCAGCCGGCCACCTCCGGCGAGCCGTACGCGGTAGACAACCCCGGCCAGAACGGCGCCCAGGCCCTCGCCCGGATCCTGGAGCGGCACGGCGTCCGCATCACCGTCGTGCACGACGCGGCCCAGGCGCTGGCCCAGGCCGAGGCCGGCGACACCCTGGCGGTGGTCGGCGACGATCTGACCTCGTCGGACGCCGGGCTGCTGGCCGGCACCGAGGCTGACCTCGTCGCGGCCGGCGTCGGCCTGAACCTCGAAGAGCTCGTCCCCGGTGTCTCCTCCGCCGGCGGGTCGAGCCTCGCCGCGCCACGGCAGGCGCTCTGCGACGACCCCGACGCCCAGGCGGCCGGGACGATCGCCGTGCGGTCGTCGGTGCAGGTCTTCGACGACACGCTCGACGCCACCGTCTGCTTCCCCGAATGGTCCGACGACCAAGGCGCCTACGCGACGTTCGTGCGCGACGGGAAACGCACCACCGTGCTGGCCGACGCCGAGATCCTCCTCAACGCCACCCTGACCGACGACGGCAACGCGGCGCTCGCCCTGCGGGCCCTCGGCCGCAACAGCCACCTGGTCTGGTACGTGCCGACCCGGTCGAGCGACGGCAGCGGAGACCTGGGCCTCATGGACGTGCTGCCGCCCTGGTTGTGGATCGTCGCCCTGCAGGCGCTGGTGCTGTTCGTCGTCGCTGCGCTGTGGCGCGGGCGACGCCTCGGCCCGGTGGTCGCCGAGCCGCTGCCCGTGGTCGTGCCGGCGGCGGAGGCCAGCCGGGGTCGCGCCCGGCTGTACCGGAAGATGGGCGCCCGGGGGCGGGCCGCGGCGGCGCTGCGCGGCGGCTCCGCACAGCGACTGGGCACCCGGCTGGGGCTGCCCCGGTCGGCACCCGCGGCCGAGCTGGTCGACGCCGTCGCCAGGGCCAGCGACCGACCCGCAGCGGTGGTGACGTCGCTGCTGTACGGACCACCACCGACCGACGACAGGGGCCTGGTATGGCTGGCCCAAGAGCTTGACCGCCTAGAGAGCGAGGTGCACCACCCGTGACCGATCCCTCGATCGATCCTGCCGACGCCACGAACCCATACCTCCCGGGTGCGCCCGGGGTGCCCGTCCCCGCGCCGTCAGGGCTCCCGCCAGCCGCCGTCCCGCCGCCAGCGGTGCCCTCGGCGGCCATCCCGCCGTCTGCGGTCCCTCCGTCTGCGGTCCCGCCGACGGCCTTCGGGCACCAGAACCAGCAGTGGCCGCCTTCGGCTCTCCAGCCTCCGGGCGCACCCCCGGCGGCGGGCACGCCCCAGGCACCGGGCGCACCGGTGCCGTCGGCCGCACCGGTCTCGTGGGACACGGAACCGTACGGCTCCTCGCCGTACGGAGCTCAGGCACCGCAGGCCCGGACGGCTCCGCACGATGCACCAGAGCTGCGGGACGCACCCCAGGCGTCGGTCCCGACGGCCTCTGCCGCCGCGGCGAGCAGCCTGCCCAGCGAGTCTGACCGGCTGCGCACCGCCCTGGCCGGCGTCCGGGCTGAGGCAGCCAAGGCCGTCGTCGGGCAGGACGCCGCAGTCACCGGGCTGGTCATCGCCCTGCTGTGCCGCGGTCACGTGCTGCTCGAGGGCGTGCCCGGGGTGGCCAAGACCCTGCTGGTCCGAGCCTTGTCCGCCGCCCTGGACCTGGAGACCAAGCGGATCCAGTTCACCCCGGACCTCATGCCCGGCGACGTCACCGGCTCCCTGGTCTACGACGCGCGCACCACCGAGTTCTCGTTCCGTGAGGGCCCGGTGTTCACCAACCTCATGCTGGCCGACGAGATCAACCGCACCCCGCCGAAGACCCAGGCCTCGCTGCTCGAGGCGATGGAGGAACGCCAGGTCTCCGTGGACGGCGTGCCCCGGCCGCTGCCCGAGCCGTTCGTCGTCGTCGCCACCCAGAACCCGGTCGAGTACGAAGGCACCTACCCGCTGCCTGAGGCCCAGCTCGACCGGTTCCTGCTGAAGATCATCCTGCCGCTGCCCACCGCCGACGACGAGGTGGAGATCCTGGCCCGGCACGCCGCGGGCTTCGACCCGCGAGACCTGGTCGCCGCCGGCATCCGACCGGTGGCCGACGCGGCCACCCTCGCCGCCGCCCGCGCGGACGCCGCACGCACCCAGGTGGCCCGCGACGTGCTCGGCTACATCTCGGCGGTGTGCCGGGCCACCCGCGAGTCGCCCTCCCTGGCGCTGGGCGTGTCACCGCGCGGGGCGACGGCCCTGCTGGGCACGTCCCGGGCCTGGGCCTGGTTGCAGGGCCGGACCTTCGTCACCCCGGACGACGTCAAGGCCCTGGCCCACCCGACGCTGCGGCACCGGGTGGCGCTGCGCGCCGAGGCCGAGCTCGAAGGGGTGACCGCCGAGTCGGTCCTGGACTCGGTGCTGGCCGCCGTGCCGGTACCCCGCTAGGAGCGCCCTTCCATGGCCATCACCGGGCGGACGGCCGCCCTGACAGCCCTGGGCGCCGTCTGGGCTGTGCTCTGGCCGGTCCCGCTCACCGTCGTGGCGTGGACGGCGGTCGTCGTCGTGGCGGTCGCCCTCGACGTGGCGCTGGCGGCCTCGCCGCGCGCGGTGGAGGTCAGCCGGGAGGTGCCTGCATCGGTGCGGCTCGGCGAACCGACCACCGCCACCCTGACCGTGCGCAACCTGGGTCGACGCAAGCTCCGGGCGACGGTCCGCGACGGCTGGCCCCCGTCGGCCATCGCCGACGACCGCCCCCCCGGCTCGCCGCTGCCGCGCCAGGGGGTGCACGCCCCGCGGCTGCGCCTGGTCGCCGCCCCCGGCGAAGGTGCCCGCGGGACGGTGCCGCTGCTGCCCAGCCGCCGCGGAGACCTGGTGGTGCCGTTCGTCGCGATCCGTTCCGTCGGTCCGCTCGGCCTGGCCGCCCGGCAGGCTCGCATCCCGCTGCGGGGGCGCCTGCGGGTGCTGCCCGCCTTCACCTCGCGCCGGCACCTGCCGTCCCGGCTGGCCCGGCTGCGCGAGATGGACGGCCGCACCTCGGTGCAGGTCCGCTCGTCGGGCACCGAGTTCGACTCGCTGCGCGAGTACGTCGTCGGTGACGACGTGCGGTCCATCGACTGGCGGGCCACCGCACGCCGCAACGACGTCGTGGTGCGCACCTGGCGCCCGGAACGTGACCGTCGGGTGATGATCGTGGTGGACACCGGCCGCACCAGCGCCACCCGGGTGCTCGACGGCACCCGCCTGGAGGCCTCGATCGAGGCCGCCCTGCTGCTCGGCGTCCTGGCCGACCGGGCCGGGGACCGCGTCGAGGTCCTGGCCTACGACCGCACGGTGCGCGCCCGGGTGGCCGGCGCCAGCCGGGCCGAGCTGCTGCCGACCATGGCCAACCAGCTGGCCCCGGTCGAGCCGACGCTGCTGGAGACCGACTGGGCAGCGGTCGCCACCCAGGTCCAGGCCCGGATGGCGCAACGCTCCCTGGTGGTGCTGCTCACCACGATCGACCCGGCCGCCGCCGAGGCCGGGCTGCTCGACGTCGTGGCCCAGCTGGCCCAGCGGCACCAGGTGGTCGTCGCCGCCGTGGCCGACCCCGAGCTGGAGCAGATGCGCACCGCCCGCGCCGACGTCGTGCAGGTCTACGAGGCTGCTGCCGCCGAACGCACCGCGCTCGGCCACGTCGCCGTCGAGACCCGGCTGCGCCGCCGCGGCGTCGAGGTGGTCGAGGCCCTGCCCGGCGACCTGCCGCCTGCCCTGGCCGACCGCTATCTCGCCCTCAAGGCCGCCGGCCGGCTGTAGCGCCCCGGCACCGCCGATCCGTCCACCGCGCTGGGCAAGATGATTTACTGGTGCGGTGACGATCTGGACCGGTATGGGTTGCCTCGCGGCGGGCGTGGTGCTGGTGGGATTGTGGGTCCGGTCACGGCAGATCAATGCCCGGAGGATGGCCGTGGCGTCCCACGCCGAAAGGACCCGTGTCGTCGAGCTGGCGCTGGCCGCGGAACGCTCCCGGATCGTGCGGGAGATGCACGACGTCATTGCCCATTCTCTGGCGATCATGATCGCCCAGGCCGACGGTGGTTGCTATGCGGCTGACGACCCCGACACATCCCGGCGGGCGTTCACCACCATCGCGGAGACCGGACGCGGAGCGCTGATCGACTCCCGGCGTGTCCTGGGGATGCTGCGCTCCCCCGACGCCGAGGCCGACCTCGCCCCCACCCCCGACTCCGACGACATCGACGGTCTGGTGGTCCGCGCCGAAGCGTCCGGACTGCCCATCGCCCTGGTCAGGGTGGGCGAACCGGTGACGCTGCCGTCTGCGGCGTCGCTGGCGCTCTACCGCATCTGCCAGGAGGCGATCACCAACGTGATGAAGCACGCCGGCAACGCCACGCAGTGCGTCGTCACCCAGAGCTGGCGGACCGACGACGTGGTGCTGTCGGTCACCAACGAGCACACCCGTCCGGTCACGACCGGACCGGTCGGCGGGCAGGGCCTCCTCGGGATGCGTGAGCGTGCCGAGCTGGTCGGCGGCCGGCTCGCGCTCGATCAGCAGGACGGACGGTTCCAGGTCAGGGCTGTCATCCCCTACACCGCGCGAGAGGGCTGGGACGCATGAGCGCCACCACCAGGGTCGTGCTGGTCGACGACCAGGAGCTGGTGCGGACCGGTATCGCGATGGTGGTCGACTCCCAGTCGGACATGGAGGTCGTCGGCCACGCCTCCGACGGCACCGAGGCTGTGGCCCTGCTGGGCGGGCTGGCCTGCGACATCGTCCTCATGGACGTGCGCATGCCCGGGACGGACGGGGTCACGGCCACCAGGCAGATCTTCGCCGACGCCGATGCGGCACGACGGACGGCGCCACGGGTCGTCATGCTGACCACCTACGACCTGGACGAGTACCTGCTCGCAGCGATCGAGGCCGGGGCCTCCGGCTTCCTGCTGAAGAACTCCCGTCCGGAGTCCCTGCTGGCCGCCATCCGCACGGTCTGCACCGGCGACTCGGTGATCGCCCCGTCGGCCACCCGACGGCTGATCGAGCACCTGACGGCCGGCCGCGCCCATGCTGCGGAGCCCGACCCGCTCGTCGACGACCTCACCGACCGCGAGCGCGAGGTGCTGCTGGCGCTGGCACGCGGTTGCTCCAACCAGGAGATCGCGTCTCGGCTCTACCTCTCCGAGACCACCGTGAAGACCCACGTCCGCCACATCCTCGCCAAGCTGGGCATCCGCGACCGTGTCCAGGCCGTCGTCTACGCCTACGAGTCCGGCCTGGTCCACCCCGGCGACTGAGGCCGCCGGCCAGCCCACCAAGGCCTCCGGGAGCAGGCGGCTGTGGTCAGGGAGGCAGCCGTGGACTCGCCTTCCACGAACCCGCTCTCCCGACCACAAAGCCGCCCAGTCCTCTGGGCGACTTTGTGGTCTGCGGGTAAAGCACGGCGTGCCAGGCCGGTCAGGCCAGGCGGATACCTTGGGGCATCTTCTTGTGGGGCAGGCGCAGCCGACGGACCGCGATCCAGAAGAAGATCCCACCGAGGAGCAGGTCGGCGGCAAGGCCCCACAGCCATACCGGAGTCTTGTCGACGCTCGCCGTCACCGGGCTGACATAGTCCACCCGAGAACCGTCGGGGGCGGTGATGACACCGTCTTGGGTGACACCGTATCCGACTATGCTGTAAGAACCGGCGCACTGGTCGTACTCCAGCTCGGGAGCGGCGGCAGCCTCGTGCACAATTCTTCGGACATCGGTCAGCGGCTGCCCGTCGCTCGAGACCGCACCGGAGAACGGGTTGAGGTCTGTCAAGACCACTCCTTGCCACCGGTGGTTCATCGGGACCGACCAGGGAAACGCTGCCGCATCGGCCACCACCACGAACGGGCTCGGGACCATCATCCACCAGGTGCGCTCCGGACGTGCCATGTCCTGTCGCACCTCGCTCCACGAGCACTCCGGCGGACCGGGCTGGTCCTCCGCCCCGTCAGCCGCGGAAGCGTCGTCCGAGCGGGTCCTGAGCTGCTCCCACCATTCAGCGGAGGGGCCGTAGACCCGGACGGTCTCGGTGGTCGACGTCAGCATCGGCGCCAGCAACGTGAGCACGCTCAGGCCGACGACGACGACGTAGGTCAGCGCGGTCGACACGGCAGACCGGTCGGACAACGAGGAGAACCCCAGGCCGACAGCCCCCACCACGGCGGTCTCGACTCCCACCATCACACAGCAGACCAGGGCCCGGCCGACCGGGACGTCGTCGACCACCATCGCCCAGACCGCGAACGGGGCCGTCACGACGAGAAAGGCCGCCGCAGCGCACCAGGCGGCGACCAGCTTTCCGGCCACGATCTCCGCCGGGCTCAGCCTGGTCGCCTGCACCGCGGCCAGCCTCCCCTGCCTCCGGTCGTCGTTGATCGAGGTGGCTGTGAACGCTGGGGCGACCAGCAGGCCCGCCCCCAGCGCGAGCATGACGACGAGCTCGAACACCGACCCGGCCTGGTCGGCGTCCGCAGCCTGCTGCCTCAGCACCACCACGGCCCCGACGATGACGAACCAGACGGCGAGCGCGACCAGCCAGCGCCGCGACCGCACCCGCCGCTGCAGCTCCAGGCCGGCGACCGTCTTCAGGCCGTGGAGCGACAACCTCCAGGTGCCCTTGGTCGTGCGCTTCTTCTCGACCGTTCCGCCATTCATGCGTCCTCCTTCTCGTTCAGTGCGAGGTAGGTCTCTTCCAGGCGCCCGGCGACGGGGGCGATGGTGTGCAGCGGCACGTCGGCCGCGGCCGCGGCCTTGACCAGCTGGGCGGCCGACTCCCAGCCGGAGAGCTGGACGGTCACCTCGGAGCTCCCCCGGTCCTGGGTGTAGGGGATGTCCACCCGGTCCAGGAACACCCGCAGCGCGACCGGGTCGGCGGCCTCCAGCCGCCAGCCGCGGGCCTTCGTCGCGGGCGGTTCCTGCCCGTCGACCGTCCGCCCCCGGGAGACGAAGACCGCGTGGTCGCAGACCTCGTCGAGCTCGGACAGGACGTGCGACGACACCACGACGGTCTTGCCCGCTCCGGCCAGTGACTGCAGGGTGCGACGCAGCTGCCGGCGGTGGCCGGGGTCCAGCCCGGACGACGGCTCGTCCAGGAGCAGCACGGGCGGGTCGTGCACCAGCGCCCGGGCCAGCCCCAGACGTTGCCGCTCACCGCGGGACAGGACCCTGGCAGGCCGGTCGGCCAGCTCGGTGAGGTCCAGCTGCTCCACCAGCTCGGCGGCCCGCGACCGGGCGTCCCGGGAAGACATCCAGTGGGCCCGCCCCAGCGTGGTGAGGATCTGCGTGCAGGTCAGCGAGTCCCAGGTGCCGAGCACGTCAGGCATCCACCCGACGGCTGTCCGGGCCTGCTCGCTGCCGCCCGTCACGTCCAGTCCCGCGACGGTGACCTGACCGTCGTCGGGAGCCAGCAGGCCCGCAAGGATGAGCAGCAACGTCGTCTTGCCCGAACCGTTCGGTCCGACCAGGGCCGTCACCGCTCCGGCCGGGGCGGTCAACGACATGCCGTCCACCGCACGGACCGGTCCGAAGTACCGCTTGACGGCCCGAGCCTCGATGCCCGGCCGGGTCGGCGGTGGGGTCTGGCCTGGCGGTGCCTGGCGTGGAGCGTCCATGCCCCCACCTTGAGACACCGGGCGCTGCCCCCACATCGTCCGCGGAGTCCGACCGCCTCCTCCTTCCGGACGAGAGTGCGGACGACCGGCCGGTCGAGCGCTCGCCCGGCCCACAGCGACGGAGATCCCGCACCGCCACGCTCCAGGAACAGCAGAGGCGCGGAGTCGACCACCCTGGCGGGCGTGGGCCGGCTGCCGAGGCCTCTCAAGCAGTTCCGCTCCACTCCGCCACGCGAGGGCCGGCAGTCCGCCGGCCGTCAGCCTGCTGAGCAGGGCGACCACCCCGCCGGGCGTGGGCCGACCGACCGTAGCGACGGCCGTTCGTGGCGTGAGACCATCCGGTCGTGGTCCTGCGTCGCGTGGCCGTCTGGGGTGTCGTCGCCCTGGCGGTCGACGTCGTGTGGTGGGGGTACATGGTCCGGCCGGTGCCGCTCGCCGTCGCCTGCGTGGTGGGGAGCATCAGTGCCTACGCGGCCGTGGCCACCCTGCCCCGGCTGCGCGGCCGTCGCGACGAGCCGCTGCGGCTGGCCGCCCTGACCGACGGCTACGAGCTGCTGCTCGCCGCCGGCGTCGGCGGGCTGGTCAACCTCGTGTGGTGGGTGTGGCTCGGCATCCAGGTCGCCCAGGCCGGCGACGGCTGGCGGACCACCTGGTACGTCGTGAACCTCGTCGTCGGTGTCGTCCTTGTCGCCACCCTGGCGCTCGACGGCTACGTGCGGCTGAGCATCGGCTCGACCGATGTGCCTCGCACCACGGAGATCGCGATCGGCCTGCTGTGGTGGTTCCCGCCGGTCACGGTGGTCCTGCTGGGACGGGCCTGCCGCACCGCCGCCCGCGAGATCACCGCCACGACCTACCGCCTCGCCCGCGACCGGGCCCGCGTCGCCGACCAGGTCTGCCGCACGCGCCACCCGTTGCTGCTGGTCCACGGCGTCTTCTTCCGCGACTGGTCGGTGTTCGGCTACTGGGGTCGCATCCCGGCGGCGCTGGCGGCCAACGGTGCCACCCTCTCCTACGGCCAGCAGGACGCCTCCCGTCCCGTCGCCGACTGCGGCGCCCAGCTGGTCGCCGCCATCGAGGCGGCTGCCGCCGAGACCGGCAAGGTCAACGTCATCGCCCACTCCAAGGGCGGCCTCGACGTCCGCTGGGCGATCAGCCAGCTGGGCATGGGCCGGCACGTCGCGTCGTTGACGACCATCAGCACGCCCCACCGCGGCTGCGGCTTCGCCCGTCAGCTGCTGGACCGCATGCCCCTGGCGCTGCAGGCAGGGATCGGCCTGCGCTACGACGCCTTCTTCACCAGGCTCGGTGACCCGGACCCTGACTTCCTGGCCTCCATCGCCGACCTGACCGACACCGAGTGCACCCGGCTGAACGCGCTGATGCCCGACGACCCGGGCGTCGTCTACCTCAGCCTCGGCTCACGCATGGCGTCCCGCTTCGCCGCGCCGTTCCCGCTCAGCCTCGGCTACACGCTCATCGCACCGACCGACGGCGACAACGACGGCCTGGTGGCGGTCTCCTCGATGCCGTGGGGCGAGTACCTGGGCACCGTCGAACCGACGGGTCGGCACGGCCTGTCCCACGGCGACATGATCGACCTGCTGCGGCGCGACATCGACGGTTTCGACGTCTGCGAGCTCTACGTCCAGCTGGTCAGCGACCTGCGCCAGCGCGGCCTGTAGGACGAGAGCCGCGACCACCAACGGCCTCTCCCCAGCACCTGTGCTGGGGAGACCTGCAGGTCGTCCCGCCCGACGCCGGGGTGCCGGGCCCGGTCCGCCGGCACCACACCCCAGCCGCACAGGTCAGCCGAGCACGACGGAACGGGACGTCGGCGGTGGCGGGCCGATGCTCTCGACCGGTCGGTCGACCGAGGGCTGCCGGGTGAGGCGCGCGGTGGCGATGCGGTCGAGACGGAACCAGCGGATCGCGGCGCGGTCGTGGCAGTACCCGACGAGGTACCAGTACCCGCGAGCGCAGGCGAGGATCTGAGGGTCGACCCGGCGGTGCGACTCCACCCCCTCGGCGTCGTGGTAGCGCAGGTGCAGCACGCGCCGGCTGGCCAGGGCCTCTTCGGCCGCCGAACGGACCCGGGGGTCGACGGTCGGCTGCTCGTCGGCGAGATCGACCCACACCCGTCCGGCCAGGCGTTCGGCACGCTCGCGGTCGGCCGGGGCTGCGACGTCCAGGACCTTGCCCAGGGCCGTGCGGGCCTGGGCTGCGAACGGTTGCCCCCGGACGCCGGTGAGGGCGACCGCCAGGCCCAGGACCTCGGCCGGGGTCAGGTTGACCGGCGGCAGGGTGGCGGCAGCGTCGACGGCGTAGCCGCCACCGCGCCCGAGCCGCGCCCACACCGGGAAGCCGCCGGCCTGCAGGGCGGAGATGTCGCGCTTGACCGTGCGGACACTGACCTCGAAGGTCACGGCCAGCTGCTCGGCGGTGCGGCCCTGCGGCCCAGCGCGGCGCAGCTCCTCGCGGACGGCATAGAGCCGGTCGGTACGGTTCACCCGAGAAATGGTGCCATCAGGGTGTCATCCGGGCCTGGCACGGTAGACCCATGACACGAACCTCACCTGACCTCCCGATCCTGCTCGTGCCCGGCTACTGGCTGGGTGCCTGGGTGTGGGACGCCGTGACCGACCGGCTGACCGACCTCGGCCACCGCGCGGAAGGCGTCACCCTGCCGGGTCTGGAGTCGGCCGACAGCCCGCGGGCGACCGTCCGGTTCGCCGACCACGTCACCCACGTGGTCGACCGGGTCGGTGCGCTCGGCGGTCGGGTGGTGCTGGTGGCCCACAGCGGTGCGGGTGCGGTGGCGACCGCCGTGGCCGACCAGGTGCCCGATGCGCTCGCCCGGGTGGTCTACGTGGACTCAGGGCCCGTCGCCGACGGCACCGTGCCCAGCCCCGACCTCCCGCCGGAAGCGAGCGAGCTGCCGTTCCCCGGCCTGGACGCCTTGGAGGCACAGGGCCTGAGCTGCGACGGGCTGGCCGACTCCGACCGGGCACTGTTCACCAGGCGTGCCGTGGCCCATCCGGCCGGCGCCTGCCGTGAGCCGGTGCGGCTGCACGACCCGCGGCGCCACGACGTCCCCTCGACGGTGGTGTGCTGCTCGATCCCCGCCAGCGCCGTGCGGCAGATGACCGCCTCCCCGATGTTCGCGCCGCTGGCCGATCTGACCGACCTGACGCTGGTCGACCTGCCGACCGGGCACTGGCCGATGCTGTCACGCCCGTCCGACCTGGCACGTCTCGTCGCCGCCGCGGCCGGGTGACGAGCGTCGTCGGCCGGCGTCGGGCAGGCCCGCGGCCGAGCTCGTCTGCTCCCAGGGCAGAGAGCCGCCCCACGCGGCGACGCATCGCTGTCGGACGAACCGACCGCCGTGGCCGAGGCGGTGGGGCTCATGCGCCGGCCGCCAAGAAGGACGAAGTGCCGTCCCGCTCGTACGCCCCGTGGGCAGCCGCGAGCAGCCTGCCCACGTGGCGAAGGGCGGTCCTAGCGGCGGCGGCCCGCGAACCAGTCCTGGACGAGGGCGATGCGGGACTCGAGCTGGGCGGCCGACGCCTGGGGCACCTCAGGTCCGCCGCAGCGACGGCGCAGCTCGGTGTGCACCTGGGCGTGCGGCTGGCCCGAACGACGGGACCAGGCGCCGACCAGGCGGGACAGGTCCTTGCGCAGCGAAGCGAGGCGACGGTGGTCGGCCGGTGAGGCCGACGGGACGTCGCCGCTGCGGCGGCGGGCCGCCACCTGGTCGGCCTGCCGTCGCCGCAGCAGCTCGGAGACCTGCTCGGGCTCCAGCAGGCCCGGCAGGCCCAGGAAGTCCAGCTCTTCGTCGGAACCGACCTGGGCACCGGTGCCGAACTCGCCACCGTCGAACAGGACCTTGTCGAAGGCGGCCTCACCGCCCAGGGCCTCGAACCGGCCGACCAGCCCGTCCGGGCCGACCGCGTCGGGACCCGAACGGTCTGACAGCGCCTCGGCCAGCAGGGCGTCAGGGTCGTCATCCCGGCGGCGCCGGTCGAGGGCGTGGTCACGCTCGACCTCCATCGTCCCGGCCAGGCCCAGCAGGCCCGGCACCGACGGCAGGAAGACGCTGGCGGTCTCGCCGCGTCGACGGGCCCGCACGAAACGGCCGACCGCCTGGGCGAAGAACAGCGGCGTGGACGCACTGGTGGCGTACACCCCGACGGCCAGCCGGGGCACGTCCACCCCTTCGGAGACCATCCGCACCGCGACCAGCCAGCGGTCGTCGGAGGTGGTGAACTCCTCGATCTTGTCCGACGCCCCCGCGTCGTCCGACAGCACGACGACCGGGGAACGCCCCGTGATCCGGGCGAGCACCCCGGCGTAGGCACGGGCGTCGTCCTGGTCGGTGGCGATGACCATGCCGCCGGCGTCGGGCACGGTGCGCCGTACCTCGGTCAGCCGGGTGTCGGCCGCCTGGAGCACGCTGGCGATCCATTCCCCGCCGGGGTCCAGGGCCGCACGCCACGCCTGGGCGGTGATGTCCTTGGTGGCCGGTTCGCCCAGGCGGGCGGTCAGCTCGTCCCCGGCGCGGGTCCGCCAGCTCAGGGTGCCGGAGTAGGTGAGGAAGATCACCGGCCGCACCACCCGGTCGGCCAGGGCCTGGCCGTACCCGTAGGTCACGTCGGCCACGGACCGGTGGATCCCGTCGGCGTCGGGCTCGTAGCGCACGAACGGGATGGCCGCGGTGTCCGAGCGGAACGGGGTGCCGGTCAGCGCCAGCCGCCGCGTCGCCCCCTCGAAGGCCTCGCGGACCGCGTCGCCCCAGCTCAGCGCGTCCCCGGCGTGGTGGATCTCGTCGAGCACCACCAATGTCGGTGCGGCGGCGGTGCGGGCGGTGTGCAGCGCCGGCCGAGCCGCCACCTGGGCGTACGTGACGACGACCCCGTCGAAACCCTGACCGTGCCGTCCCTGCGCGTTGGTGAAGGCCGGGTCCAGGCGGATGCCCGCGTGGTGGGCGGCGTCGGCCCACTGTCGTTTCAGGTGCTCGGTGGGAGCCACGACGGTGACCCGCCGCACCGTCCCGGCAGCCAGCAGCTCGGCGGCCACCCGCAGCGCGAACGTCGTCTTGCCCGCCCCGGGGGTGGCGACGGCCAGGAAGTCCCGGCGGTCGTGGGTCCGGTACACCTCCAGCGCGTTGGCCTGCCAGGCCCGCAACGCCCCGGCCGTCCCCCACGAGGCACGCGCCGGGAAGGCTGGCGACAGACCCGCCGCCCGCGCGACGTGCGACCGGTGACCTGGTCCCTCACCCTCGACCGGACCGGCCGAGACCGCGCGCACGCCCGCCTCGTGCCCCCACAAGGTGTCCGTCGACGGTGCTGGGCGCTGCCCCGCGCTCACTTCCCGCCCGAGCCGCGGCCGAAACCCCAGCGCCGACCCGAGCCGCCGCCGTCGTCCCCGCCGTCGTCCCCGCCGCTGTCGCCGCCGCCGCCGCGCATCCCTTCCAGGATCGCCTTGCAGGCCGGGCAGACGGGGAACTTCGACGGGTCGCGCCCGGGCACCCACACCTTGCCGCACAGGGCGATCACCGGCTTGCCGCTGACCGCGGACTCCAGGATCTTCTCCTTGCGCACGTAGTGGGCGAAGCGTTCGTGGTCGCCTGGCTCCAGCTCTTCGCGGGTCTCGGTGCGCTCCAGCACCGAGGTCCCCGCGTCCGGTCCCGTCGGGCCGACGGGCCCACCAGGGCCTCGCGGGTCGTCGGGACCAGGATCGGCCATCGCCTCGAACGTCATGGCTCGAGTCTACCGACGGACCGGCCGACACCACCGACCCGGCGCCACGGCCGGTACCTGCCGAGGGCGCCCGGGCTGTGCGACCGTTTCACGCCGGTGCGACAGCTTGAACTGTCGCACCGGCGTGAAAGTGTCGCACCGACGACCTGCGACGTGCTGGTGCCCGCCCCGGGATTCGAACCCGGACCGTCGCGAGTCTGAGTCGCGTGCCTCTGCCAGTTGGGCCAGGCGGGCCAGCGAGCGACCAGACGCCTGGGCGGAGGTCGCGGTGGTGCTCTCGGCCGGACTCGAACCGGCACTGTCACGGATCTCGGCCGTGTCCCTCTACCAGATTGGGGTACGAGAGCGCGCACATTCCATGTGAACGCCGTGCAAAAGGGCGGGACTCGACAGCAAAGACGGTCGCCGACGGGCACGACGAGACGTCAGATTGCCGTCGCATTGTCCGGAAAAGCAAGAGGGGCTGCTCCTTGATGTCAGGAGCAGCCCCTCTCGTGCGCGGGCACGAGCCAGCGCTACACCGGAACAGTCCTGACGACCGGCATCCCACCTGAGCGGAAGGCGTCGACCATCCGTAGACGGAGGTCTTCGCGCAGGCCAGAGGCCACGAGGTAACTGTTCCCCCATGCAGCGCCACAGACGGTACCAACGCGCATGCGGCACCTCCTCTCCGCTCCAACCGGACCCGACGCACCTGTCTGCGACAAATGCACGACGAGCCCAGGCGAGCCTGGTCGACTTCCGCGACTTCTCGCGGCGAACAACAAGCACAGTACCAGGGCTCTCAGCGGCACTGCAAGCATATTTACGGAATACACCGGGGGCTGCGTCAGGCACGCTGGTCGTCGTCGAGCAGCCAGCCCAGGGCACCGCGGAACTGCACCGACCGGGACGCGACCGCCACGCCGGACTCGACGGCGGCCAGCGGCTCGGTGCCTCGAGCCAGCGCCGCGGCCACGCCACCGTGCAGCACGTCCCCGGCCCCGAGGGTGTCGACCACCGGCACCCTCGGCGGGCAGACCTGGCTGACCGCCCCGTCGGCGCCGCGCACCCGCACCGGACCGGCGCCGTGGGTCTGGGCGACCACAGCCGGCCCCAGCGCCGCGACGGCCGCCAGGAGGTCGGCGCCCGGCTCGGCGCCCGGCAGGCAGAAGTCGGCCGACAGCACCGCCACGTCCACCCGGGCCAGCAACCCTTCCAGGCCCGGTTTCCAGCTGCCCCCGTCGGCCAGCACCGTGGCACCGAGGGAACGCGTGGCGAGCACCGTCGCGGCGCCCAGGTGGTGACCGTCGACCAGGACGACGTCGCCCGTCCCGGCGGCCGCCACGTCAGCAGCGGCGGCGGACAGGTCCGGCGCCGCCTGGGCGTTGCGCGACACCACGGCCCGCCCCAGGCCGGTGACCAGCACCGACGACACGGGCAGCAGCCCGCCGGCCGCCGGTGCCAGGTCGACCACCTCGACCCCGGCCTCGGCCAGGCCGTCCCGCACCAGAGCGGCTTCCGGGCCGGTACCGAGCGCGGTGACCAGCCGCACCGCCACCCCGAGCGCCGCGCACGTCGCCGCCGCGTTGGCCGCCGGACCGCCGAACGCCGTCCACCCGTCGTACGCGACGATCTTCTCGTCCGGCCCGGGCAGCCGGTCGGCCACCTGGACCACGTCCAGCGTCGTCAGCCCGACGCACACCACCGATCCCATGCGGCGCCTCCGCTCGACCTCGTTGTGCCGCCGAGCCGTCATGCTCGATAATCGTGCCCGATCAACGGGGTCTCGCGCCCCGTCCGACACTACCGAGGGCAGGAGATGGACGTCACCTCGACCCCGGTGGCCGACGGGATCCACTTCGTCCACAGCACCCTGGTGAACTGGGTGGTCCTCACCGACGGCGACGAGGTCGCCCTCATCGACTGCGGCTACCCCGCCCAGCTGCCGCAGGTGCGGGCGTCGGTCCGCGCGGCCGTCGGCTACGACGCACCGGTGCGCACCGTGCTGGTGACCCACGCGCACGCCGACCACATCGGGACCGCGGCCCGCCTGGTGGCCGACGACGGTGCCGAGGTGCGCTGCTCGCCCGCCGAGCTGGCCGGGGTGCGCCGCGAGGTGACGTACCAGGTCGACCTCGGCGCCATCGTCCGGCGGCCTCGTCCGGCGGCGCTGCGCTGGGCGCTCCGGGCGGTCCGCGCCGGAGGGCTGCGCGACGTCGCCGTGACGGCCCCGACCGCCCTCGACGGCCCCCTGGTGGCCGCCGGGCACCGGGTGGAACCGTTGGACCTGCCCGGCCACACTCCCGGGCACGTGGCGTACTGGTTGCCCGACGCGCGGGTCCTGGTCAGCGGAGACGCCCTGGTCACCGGCAACCCCGTCACCCCGGCGCGCGGCCCGCAGGTGATGCCTCCCATGTTCCAGCAGGACCTCGACCGCGCCGTCGCGTCCCTGGACCGGCTGCTCGACCTGGACGCACGCTGGGTGCTCCCCGGCCACGGCGGCATGCTCGTCGTCGGCGGCGCCGACGACGGCAACCCCGGCTGGCGGCTGCCGTCGGGCCAGCCCGTGGAGCACTGCGGTGGTCACGTGACCCCTGACCTGGCCACGGCGGTGCGCGAGGCGCGAGCCACGACTCCCGGCATGTGAGCCCGGCTCGGTCCACGGCAGGCAGAAGTCGGCCGACAGCCGCCACGTCCACCCGGGCCAGCAACCCCTCCTCGGCGGTCTGGGCCCTGGCCCAGGCGTCGGCGCCGAGGACGTCGTCGAGCCTCACGTGGCGCGCTGGTGTGCCCACATGCTCGTCGAGGACCTCTCGACAGACGACGATGTCTCGACTGACGCACCAGTCGGACCGAGAGAAAGAGTGAACTTCCCGGTCACCAGCCCGCCAGGCATTGCGCCGGGGCCGGACGCGCCGATCGTTGCTCTACGGAGGTGCCATGATCGACGTCGGGGTCCTGACGGTGGTGTCGCTGCTCCTGGTGGCCATGGTGGTGCGAGCGGTGGTGCGTCTGGTCGCCGGCCGGGCGTCGTCGCGCACGCTGGCCGTGGTCGCGCTGGTGTGGTGGACGGTGCTGGCCGTGCCGGCGGTGGCGACCGAGGTCCAGCACCACCGCACCGAGGCGGCAGCGACCTCGGCGACCCGTCTCGTCTCGGGAGATCCGACGTCCAGGGCGGTGTGCGAACGCTGGACGGCGAACCTGATCAACACCTCCAGCTTCTCCGGGTTCGTCTCGTGGGACTCCCCCGACGTCGCCCAGCTGCGCTCAGGCACCTGCGCCGACCTGGCGTCGTGGCTGCGCTCCGACCGGCGTCACCCGACCCAGGGCCAGGTGGTCGCCCTGCACGTCGTCGCGCACGAGGCGGTCCACGTCGGCGGTGAACGTTCCGAGGCGGCGACCGAGTGCCAGGCGATGGCCTGGGACGCCCGGGTGGCGGAGCACCTCGGCGCCCCGCCCGACGTCGCCCGGCAGATGGCCGAGACCTACCGTCGCGACGTCTACCCGCGCATGCCCGAGGAGTACCGCGGCGACTGCGACCTGCTGGTCGAGCGCGGGTAGCGCCACGCAGCGATAGTTGTCCTGGCGACAATAAGCTGGTAGGGTTGTTCTTGTCGTAAAGACGAGAACAGGAGTCTCCCATGCCGACCATCACGCCGTACCCGTTGCTGCGGCACCTCAAGGCCGCACCGACCTCGCACGTCATCCACCTCGTGGGCGGGCGCACGAAGCACGCCGGCACAGGCCTGGCGTTCTGGTACCGCCCGCTGACCGCGGCCCTGTCGGAGGTCCCCGTCGACGACCGTGAGCTGCCTCTGGTGGCGCACGCCCGCACGGCCGACTTCCAGGACGTGACCGTCCAGGCCACCGTCAGCTACCGGTTCTCCGACCCGGCGCTGGCCGCCGAGCGTCTCGACTTCAGCATCGACGCCCGCACCGGGGCCTGGACCGGCACCCCGCTGGAGCAGGCGTCCCAGCTGCTGATCGAGCTGGCGACCGGACACGTGCTGACCACCCTGGCCGCGACCACCCTGGTCGAGGCCGTCACCTCAGGGGTCAGCCGGGTGCAGGAGGCCGTGACCACCGGGCTGATCGGCGACGCCCGCCTGGCCACGACCGGGATGACCGTGCTGGGCGCCCGGATCGGCTCGGTGCGCGCCAGCGCCGACCTGGAACGGTCGTTGCAGACCCCCGCCCGCGAGGCCGTGCAGGGCGAGGCCGACAAGGCCGTCTACGAACGTCGTGCTCTGGCCGTGGAGCGCGAGCGGGCCATCGCGGAGAACGAGATGGCCAACCGGATCGAGCTGGCCGTCCGCGAGGCCGAGCTGGTACGCCAAGAAGGCGCCAACGCCCAGCAGCGTGCCACCGAGGCCGCTGCCGCCGCCCTGGTCGAGGCCACCGCCGACGCCGAGCGCACGGAGGTGCTCGCCCAGGCCCGGGCCACCGCCGACCGGCTGAGCGGCCAGGCCGAGGCCGAGGCCGCCAAGGCCCTCGTCGACGCCCACGCCGGGGCCGACCCGCGGGTGCTGCTCATGCTCACCCTGCGCGAGCTGGCCGGCGAGCTGCCGTCCATCGGACAGCTCACCCTCACCCCGGACCTGCTCACCGGCGCCCTGGCCGGGCTGGTCGGCGGCGGGCACCAGGAACCACGGCCATGACGTCGCTGCCGCCCCGGGTGGTCGTGGTGCACCGCCGCACCGAGCTGACCGAGCTGGTCGACCGGCACGGCACACGCGGCCAGGCGGAGTTCTTCCTGCGCACCCGTGGCCGCACGCTGGCCGCGGTCCAGGCCCGCCACGACGCCCAGGTCCAGGCCCTGCGGTCGGTCCGGGCCGCGGTCCCGGCCCAGTGGCGCAGCGGCACCGTGGAGCGCGACGACCTGCCCCGGTTCGGATTCGAACCTGGCGACACCGTGGTCGTCGTCGGGCAGGACGGGCTGGTCGCCAACACCGCCAAGTACCTGGCCGGCCAGCCCGTCCTCGGAGTCGACCCCGAACCGGGATACAACCCTGGTGTGCTGGTGCGCCACCGCGCCGACGACGCGGCCCGGCTGCTGCCCGCCGTCGTGGCCGGGACCGCCGAGGTCAGTGCCCGGACCATGGTGGCGGCGGCGCTGGACGACGGGCAGCAGCTGGTCGGGCTCAACGAGGTCTACCTCGGGCACCCGTCCCACCAGTCGGCCCGCTACCGGCTGACCGCCCCTGACGACGAGACCGAGGCGCAGTCGTCGTCCGGGCTGATCGTGGCGACCGGCACCGGGGCGACCGGCTGGGCGGCGTCGATCCTGCGAGAACGCCGAGCCGGACCACCGCTGCCGGGGGCGACCGACCGCTCGCTGGCCTGGTTCGTCCGCGAGGCCTGGCCGTCACCGAGCACCGGGACCCGCGCCACCCGAGGCCTGCTGGGCGGTGACGACCGCCTCGAGGTGGTGGTCGAGTCCGACGTCCTGGTGGCCTTCGGCGACGGGCTGGAGTCTGATCGTCTCACCGCGTCGTGGGGGCAGACAGTCTCGCTGACGGTGGCCGACCGTTCCCTGCACCTGGTCGAGCCTCGACCGTGAGCCGCCCCCCATCAGCGGGGCTCCAGCCACCGCCCCGGCTGGACGGGTTTCGGTCCGCGTGATGTCGGCACGGCCCTCAGCAACCGGGGTCCGTCTGCGACGACGAGCGCGGGATGACCCAACCGCTGGCCAGGACCCGCCACCCGTCGTCGTAGCTGAGGTAGACGGCAGTCTCGGGGATGCTGCTCTGCTGCCAGGCCCATGGTTCTCCCAGCGGGAACTCGACCGCGTCGCGTGGCACCCACCCCGCCTCGACCAGATCGACAGAGGCCACGACCTCCCGGTCCACGCGGACCGCGGCCAGCTGCTCGGCTGCCTCCGGGGACACGGCGACGGTGCACCTCGTCTCCTGGTCGACGCAGAACCGCAGCAGGGACGCACTGTCGGTCGAGCGGGACTGGATCTCGCACACGGTCACCGGGTCGCTCGCCCCATGAGCGTGGAAGAAGAGCTCGATCACCGCAGCCGGGTCGTCGCGCACCGCGTCGTACTGCGGTACCTGCGGCCGCTCGGTGGGACCGAGGGCCTCGTCGAGCATGTCGCCACAGCCCGCCCCGGTGAGGAGCAGAGCAGCGGCCAGGACGGCACCGATCGCGGCTGCCCGCCGTGTGGACAGCACCTTCGGGAGCACGCCGCGAGGATAGCAACACCGTCAGCACCACCGTCGGGTGGCATCGACGACGACCGGTGCCGGGCGACCGGTCGGGCGACACGGGTCCGACCGGAGCCTGGCCGTGACCGCGCACACCTCTCGGACGCCGGAGTCTCGCCGCGACGTGAAGGGGCTTGCGGCGGCAGGCGATCTCAGTACGGTAAACGGGTGACCGCGCCTATCGATCCCACCGCCACCGCAGCCTGGCAGAACCTCGCTGCCCACCACGAGGGGCTGGTCCCCGACCTGCGGGGCTGGTTCGACGACGACCCGGGCCGCGCCCAGCGTCTCACCTTCACTGTCGGCGACCTGCACGTCGACCTGTCGAAGAACCTCGTCGTCGACGAGACCCTGCGGCTGCTGGTGGGGCTGGCCGAGCAGGTCCAGGTGCCGCAGCGTTTCTCCGCCATGCTGGCCGGGGAGCGGATCAACGTCACCGAGGGGCGGTCGGTGCTGCACACCGCGCTGCGACGGCCCCGGGGCATGCAGCCGCCGCTGGTGGTGGACGGCCAGGACGTCGACGCCGACGTCCACGACGTGCTGGCCCGGGTGTACGCCTTCGCCGAGCAGGTGCGCTCCGGGGCCTGGACCGGGGTGACCGGGCAGCCGATCGCGACGGTCGTCAACATCGGCATCGGCGGGTCCGACCTGGGCCCGGTGATGGTCTACGAAGCACTCCGCCCGTACCTCGCCGAGGGCCTGGCCTGCCGGTTCGTGTCGAACATCGACCCGTCGGACCTGGCCGACACCGTGGCGGACCTGGACCCGACGACGACGCTGTTCATCGTCGCCTCCAAGACCTTCTCCACCCTGGAGACCCTGACCAACGCCCGCCTGGCCCGTGAATGGCTGCTGGAACGCCTGGTCGGCGACGGCCACGTGCCGGACACCGAGGAGGCCCGCAGGCAGGCGGTCGCCCGGCACTTCGTCGCGGTGTCCACCGCGCTGGACCGGGTGGCCGACTTCGGCATCGACCCGGCCAACGCCTTCGGCTTCTGGGACTGGGTCGGCGGGCGCTACTCGGTGGACAGCGCCATCGGCACCGCCCTGGCCGTGGCGCTGGGCCCGGAGGCGTTCGAGGAGTTCCTGGCCGGTTTCCACATGGTCGACACCCACGTGGCCACCGAGCCGCTGGAGCGCAACGTCCCGGTGCTCATGGGGCTGCTCAACGTCTGGTACACGAACTTCCTCGGGGCGCACACCCATGCGGTGCTGCCCTACGCCCAGCACCTGCACCGCTTCGCTGCCTACCTGCAGCAGCTCACCATGGAGTCCAACGGCAAGTCGGTCCGCTGGGACGGCTCCCCCGTGACCTGCGACACCGGCGAGGTGTTCTGGGGCGAGCCCGGCACCAACGGGCAGCACGCCTTCTACCAGCTCATCCACCAGGGCACCCGGCTGATCCCTGCCGACTTCATCGCCGTGGCCAACCCGGCGCACCCGCTGACTGACGGCACGACCGACGTCCACGGCCTGTTCCTGTCGAACTTCTTCGCCCAGACCCGGGCGCTGGCCTTCGGCAAGACCGCCGACGAGGTGCGCGCCGAAGGCACCGCCGAGGCGATCGTCCCGGCCCGGGTGTTCGACGGGAACCGCCCCACGACGTCGATCCTGGCCCCCGCCCTGACCCCGTCGGTCGTCGGCCAGCTCATCGCCCTGTACGAGCACATCACCTTCGTCCAGGGTGTGGTCTGGGGCATCGACTCCTTCGACCAGTGGGGCGTCGAGCTGGGCAAACAGCTCGCCCTGCAGATCGCCCCCGCCGTCGCCGGGGACGCCGCAGCCCTGGCCGAGCAGGACCCGTCCACCCGCTCCCTCATCGAGACCTACCGCGCCATGCGCCGCTGAACGATCCGCCCGGACCGGGCTCTGGGCGCGCTCACCGGCGCCTGTCGACCAGGGCGATGCGGACCAGCCGCTCGACAGCGAGCGGGATCCTGCGCGCCTCGCGCAACGCGTCGCGCACAGCGTCGACCTGGTGAGCCGTCGGCGGGCCGGAACCGGGCCGCCACGTCGCCATCGTGGTCCGGACGACAGGGCTGAGCTCGTCGGGCAGATCCCGGTACAGCCGCAGCAACCACGGCAGGGCGTTCCAGCTCGGCCCGTCGCACAGGACGAGGACCAGCCGTCGGCGGACCACAGGCGAACGGCTGGCCAGGTAGTCGCGGTAGCACCGCTCGCCGTCGACAACGAGGTGCAGGCGCACGATCGCCTGGTAGGCCGCCTTGCTGCCGTGCGGATCGGTGATCAGGCCCTGCAGGATCTCCACCGCGGGCTGGTAGCGCACCAGGGCATAGGCCATGACCGCCGCTCGCCGGAGTGCCGGGTCGGGGCTGTGCATCAGCGGCTCGACCAGCACAGAGTCGGTATCCCGGCCGGTCTCGCCCAGACCGGCGACGAACCCTGGGGTCGGCTGCTGGGCGACACGTCGACGGCACAGGTCGGCGGGGACCAGCCCGTACTGGCGTGCCGCCTGGGCGGCCACCTCCCGCACCGCCCGGCTGCGGTCGCCGAGAAAGGCTTCGAACCCCGGCCAGGGCTCGCTCGTCGCCGCCGCCCGGGCCCGGAGGGCTTCCCGTCGGACCGCGGGGCTCTTGTGGTCCAGCAGCGCTCCCGTCGTGGCGTCGTCTCGACTCTGCTTCAGCATCAGCCGGGCGATCGTCGTCTTCGTCGGCTCGTCCGGTTCACCGGCCAGCAGCGCCAGCCCGACCTCGTCGCTGAGCAGCGCACTGTCGGACAGGAGACGGCAGCACAGCCGTCGCACGGGAACTTCGGCCGTCGAGCACGACGACAGCACGAGGTCGGTCACCGCCCTGGCAGGCAGCTGACGCATCCGGTTCCCGACGGCGCCGTACAGCTGCTTCCACGCACCGCCTGACCGGCGTCGGCCCCGCTGCACACCCTCCAGGGCAGGCAGCGACGCCACGATCTCGCTGGCGGTGGCCTCACCGTAGAGCCGGAGCGACTGGTCCAGCGCCCGGTCCCGGATGACGTCCACCCAGTTGTTGACCAGCGGGAGCAGGTACGGCAACGCCCGCGGGCCGAACGCCTGAAGCTCGATCAGGCTTCGCTCGCGCTGGTAACCGTCCCGGTCCAGCGTGCCGCGCGCCACCGCCTCGAAGGTGCCCAGCGCCTGCCGAGCCGGCCCGGCCGCAGGTCCTGGGGGCTCCCGAGGTTCGTCCTGGTCGACGTCGTCGGTCATGGCTCTCCTCTCCCGCGGCCGCAGAATAGTCAGGTATCGCCTTGCCTGGCCCGGGTTTTCCTTGAGAGCCTGCGTGGGACACGGGAGGTACGGATGCTGAAGGTCACGTTCTTGGGGACGTCGTCGGGCACGCCCACCAAGCACCGCAACGTGTCCGGCATCGCGGTGGGCACCACCCTGGGGTCGGACTGGTTCTTGGTCGACGCTGGAGAGGGGACCCAGCACCGGCTGCTGGGGTCGTCGCTGTCGCCACGCCGGCTGCGCATGGTGTTCATCACCCATGCGCACGGTGACCACTGCCTGGGGCTGCCGGGGATGCTGGCGTCCATGGGCATGTGGGGGCGCACCGAACCGCTCGCGCTGTGGGTGCCCCGCGCCGTGGCGACCTGGCTGGACCAGACGCTGACGGCCACCGCCACCCACCTGCCCTACGACCTGGACGTGCGCTGCACCGAGGACGTCACGACGTGGGCCTGGGACGACCAGCTGTCCCTCCACGCCCGCGAGCTGCGCCACCGTGTGCCGTCGCACGCCCTGGAGACTGACCTGTCGGTCACCACCAGGCGGTTGGACCTCGCCGCGCTGGACGCTGCGGGGGTGCCGCGCGGACCGGCCTGGGGCCGCCTGCAGGCCGGTGAGCCGGTGACGCACGACGGCCGGACCGTCGACCCCGACCAGGTGAGCGTGGTGACGACCCGACGCCGCCGGGCCGTCGTGGGCGGCGACAACGCCGACCCGTCAGTTCTCGAACCTCACGTCGAGGGCCTGGACCTGCTGGTCCACGAGGCCACGTACACGGCTGAGGTCGCAGCCCAGGTCGGCGACTGGCCGATGCACAGCTCAGCCGCCCTGGTGGCCCGGTTCGCCGAGCGTCACGCCATCCCCAACCTGGTGCTGACCCACTTCTCGGCCCGCTACGACACGGAGGACGACCTGGCCGCCGAGGCCCGTGCGCACTACCACGGCACGCTCGAGCTGGCCCGCGACGGACGCACCTACGCCCTGGACGCCGACGGGCACCTGGGCGTCGAACCGACCAGCTGACCTGGGGCGACGAACGCCCGCCGCGGGGCCAGGCCGGCGTGTCGCTGCCGGCCAGGACCGCTGCTCGACCGACGCGACGGCGAGGTCGACACCGGGAACCTCAGCGGTGCGGTTCCGCACGGTGGACGCCTACCTCTGGCTGAAGCTGTGACGAGGAGCCGGACGCAGGTGGAACCAGCCTCGGGCGCGACGTCGCGACGCCTCCGTCAGGACGGTGTACGGGACGGGCTCGCGACCAGCGTCGGACACCGCCTGCTCGAGGTAGTCGCGCAGCAGCCAGACGTCGGCCGGGTCGTGGACCTCGACGAGGTCCAGGGCCGACCGGAGGCGAGCCGGCGTGAAGTCGAGGTCGACCGCGACCTCGTCGAGCGTCAGGCCGCTGAGGTCGAGGTTCGCGTGGTGCTCGGCGGCGGTGCGGGCGATCTCTTCACGGTTCAGCATGGACGGTCTCCTGACGTGGGACTGAGGTTGGTCGGACAGCCGGTGCGGTCGCTGCTCTGCCCCGGTGATGATCTCCTGCGGGCCGAGCACGGTCCGTCTGGTCAGCCTTGGGCGGACGCCTCCGCACGGGTCATGCTGCGGCCTGCTCGAGCGCCTGCTCGGCCCGCTCCGGTGTGCCTTCCGCCAGGCCCCGGTCGATCACGTCCCGGAAGGCGATCCACAGCGCACCACCGACGAGGAGCACCAGCCCCTCGGTGACCGTCAGGGCCCAGATGATGCCGGTCAGCCCGAACCAGAGGTGACCGAGCAGCACGATCGGCACGAAGAGCAGCCCCTGGGCGACCGACATGGTGGTGGCCGCCACGGCACGCCCGGCCGCCTGGAACAGCGAGGTGATCAGCCCGGCGAACCCGTTGGCGATCATGGCCACCAGCTGGGCCGCCAGGACGGTGGCGCCCACGGCGACCACCGACGAGTCGGCGGCGAAGACCGCGAACACCTGGGTGCGGAACACCAGCAGCACCGCCGCGCAGACCCCGGTGATGGAGCCGACGGTGATCGCCGAGGTGCGCAGGGCCGAGAAGAAGCGTGCCCGGTCGCCCTTGCCGTACGAGTAGGCGAGCAGCGGCAGCACGCCGAGCGTGATGCCCATGACCAGGAATTCGGGCACCTGGGCGATGCGCACCCCGACACCGATGGCAGCGAGCGGGCCGTCGCCGTACCCGGCTGCCAGGTTGTTGAGCACCAGCGAGGTGACGATGAGGAACCCGGCCTGGAGCAGCTCGCCGATGCCGACGCCGAACACCGGCTTCAGCACCGACGGCGAGAGCGTGAACCAGCGGGGGGCGAGGCTGACGTTCTCGCTGTTGCGCTGCAACCAGCCGACGAAGTAGCAGACGACCCCGAGGTTGGCCAGGCCCATGGCCAGCGCGGCACCGGCGACCCCCAGGTGCAGCACGAGGATGAACAGGACGTCGAGCACGAGGTTCGCGACGGTCGAGCCGATGAGGCCGATCATGACCTGACGGGCGGCACCCTCGGCCCGCACCAGCTGCTCGAGGCAGAAAGCCGCGGCGAGCACGGGGACGAAGGCGAGCATGACCCCGACGAAGGCCTTGGTGGCCGGCGCGGTGGTGGCGTCGGCACCGAGCAGCGACACCAGCGGGTGCAGCAGCAGCAGCCCGACCGCGCCGAGCACTGCTCCCACGATCACCGACCCCCACAGCGCGAACGAGGCGACCTGCTTGATCTCGGCGGCCTTGGCCGGTTCGTGCTCGGCGGCTCCCAGCAGCCGTGAGATCAGAGCCCCTCCCCCGACGCCGAACACCCCGCCGACGGCCATGACCAGGCCGAGGACGGGTGCTCCCAGGGTGACCGCGGCCAGCAGCGCGCTGTCGCGGAGCGAGCCGATGAAGCCCGCGTTGATGACGTTGTAGACAGCGCCGACGATCATCGCCGCCGCCATGGGCACGCACAGGTGCACCAGGGCGCGCACGATCGGCGCTGAGGACAGGTACCAGCGGTTGGTGCCGACCGCATCGGCGGTCCTGGCGGTTTCGTGGGTCGTGGTGCTCATGACCGCTCCTCTTTCTGGGCAGGTTCGACGGCACGCCGGCGGACGTCGACGTGCGGGGGGGTTGAGGGATCAGTCCGTCACCGGGACGGTTGCGGCAGCTCCGCGGTGACCTTGGTGAGCAGTGCGAGCAGCGCGGCTCGCTCGTCGTAGTCCAGCGGCGCCAGGATCGTCTCCTCGGCGGCGGCCATGGCCGCACCGAAGCCGTCGACCAGCTCGGCACCGGTCGCCGTCACGTAGACCCGCTTGCTGCGCTCGTCGCCGGGCTCGGTGCGCCGCTCGACCAGACCACGACGCTCGAGCCCTTGCAGCAGGCTCGAGACGCTGGCGGCGCTGGTGCGGGAGACGGCGGCCACGTCGCGCTGGATGGCTCCGGGGTTCTCCAGCAGGTAGCCGAGGACGAATCCCTGCTCGTGGGTCAGCCCGCGCTCACGGATCCAGTCCTCGCCAGCCTTGCGCTGGGCCCAGCCGATCCAGCGCGTCGCCTCGAGGACGCTGGTGGGGGTCTCTGACGGTGTCATGGTTAGAACCATAACTGTTCGATCTCTAACCGTCAACCCTCGAAGCAGTCCGGTCCCGCCTCGCTCGGGTCCGCAGGCGGCAGACGGCGGGTGGTCACGGAGCCGTGGGATGCTGGGTCGGTGGCAGAGGTAGACCGAGCGCGGGTCGACGCCTGGTGCTGGGCGGTGCGGCTGTTCCCCACCCGGTCGGCGGCCGGGAAGGCCTGCCGGGCCGGGCACGTGCGGGTCAACGGGGAGCGTGCCAAGGCGGCGATGCTCGTCGTGCCCGGGGACGAGGTCGTGGTGCGCGGCGGCGTGCGGGACAGGATCGTCGTCGTGCAGCGGCTGGTCGTCAAACGTGTCGGCGCCCCGGTCGCCGTCACCTGCTACCTCGACCGCACCCCTGCTCCCCCGCCGAAGGAGCAGGTCGCCGTGGCGGCCCAGCGGGACCGTGGTGCCGGCCGCCCGACCAAGCGCGACCGTCGCCTCACCGAACGTCTGCGCGGCCGCACCAACCGCTGACCTGCCAGACCACCATCGTGGAGCGCGGCGCCTATGCTGATGGGCGTGGTCTCCCCGTCACCGTCGCCCGGGTCGCCCGCCCACCCTCCCCAGCGGTACGCCGCCCCGGTGGACCTGACCAAGTTCGCCTGGCTGTCGATCGCCGCGGCACTGGTCACCATCGCCATCAAGGGCGTCGCCGCGGCGCTCACCGGCTCGGTGGGGCTGCTGTCGGACGCCGCCGAGTCGCTGGTCAACCTGGTCGCGGCGGTCGTGGCCCTGTTCGCGCTGCGGGCCGCCGTCAAGCCCCCCGACGCCGGGCACCCCTACGGCCACAGCAAGGCCGAGTACTTCTCCGCCATCGTCGAGGGGGCGATGATCTTCGCCGCGGCGGGGTTCATCATCGTCGCCGCCGTCCGGCGGCTCGTCACCCCGGTGATGCCGGAGAACCTCAGCATCGGCCTGGCGATCAGCGTCGGGGCGGCGCTGATCAACGGCGCCGTGGCGCTGGTGCTGCTGCGCAAGGGCCGCCAGGCGCACTCGGCCACGCTGGTCGCCGACGGCAAGCACCTCATGACCGACGTCATCACCTCGGCGGCCGTGCTGATCGGCGTGCTGCTGGTCGCCGTCACCCACCAGGCCCGGCTCGACCCGGTCGTGGCCCTGCTGGCCGGTCTCAACATCGTGTGGATGGGCGTCACGCTGATCCGCGACGCCGGCAACAACCTCCTGGACGCCGCCCTGCCCGGGACGACGGTCGCCATGATCGACGAGGTGCTCGACCGGTTCCGCACCGAGCACGGCGCCGAGTTCCACGCGGTGCGCACCCGCGCGGCCGGGAACCGTCAGTTCGTCTCCATGCACGTGCTGGTACCCGGCGACTGGACCGTCGCCCGCGGCCACGACTTCTGCGAAGACCTCGTCGACGCCATGACACAGACGATGCCCGGCCTGCGTGTCGACACGCACCTCGAACCCGTCGAGGACTCCCGCTCCTACGAGGACATCGACATCTGACGACGACCGGACGAGCCGTGCTCACCGGCGACAGGGTCTCGGCGATCCGGGCCCTACCGGTCGGCGGGCACGACGAGGTCGGCGTGGGCCCAGACCCGGGCGATCTCGTCGCGGGTCTCCATCAGGGCGAAGCCGAGCAGGTTCCGGCCGCGCCACCGGGCTGGGTCCACCGCGCGCTCGTTGTTCACGCCCAGGCCGATGCCCCAGACGGTGTCGAGCGGGCTGGCCTCGACGAGCACAGCGTCGCCGGTGCTGGTCAGGTAGCTGCGCAGGACGGGGTCCTGGCTGAACTTGGCGTAGCTGCCGTTGAGGACGATCGAGTACTTCGCCTCGTCCCACACGGCCGGGTCGAACCCACGGACCTTCTTGCCCAGGCGCTTCATCGTCGCCGGGTCGTCGGTGGCCAGGATCTTCCGCTCCATCTCGGCGTCACCGAACAGGCGGGCCTTCTCCGCCATCATGTACTGCTCGGCGCACGAGTAGCGGACGGCGCCGACGGCGAACGGCGACGGCTGCCACTGGCCCAGGCAGGCCGGCGCCCCCGGGGCGCCGGGCTTCCAGAACATGAGGTACGACGGCTGCTCCCCCGCTGCGACCCGGCCTGCCAGGTCGCTGCGGCTGTAGCGCTGGGCACCGCGCGGCTCCCAGTGGCGCACCGTCAGCGTCGGTGTCTGGCACTCCAGGTCGGCCAGGACCGCACGCAGCGCGTCGTCGGGCATCGCACCGGCCTCGTAGTACAGGGACTGAGCCTTGGGTGCGGGGAACAGGCGGACGTACTCGGCACGGTCCTGCGGCGACAGGGCGGCCAGCCACTGGTCGAACTCGGCCCAGGAGGCGACGTCGGGACCCACGCAGGCCGCCGGTCCGAACGCACAGTGCGGGTGGCGCAGCCACGGAGGAGGTATCAGGGAGCTCATCATGACGGCAGGCTACCACTCATTCATGTCATACAGACAATAGTTATCTCGCGGAGCCGCTCCCGGGCGCCGACGAAGTCCGACACGACGGCGCCACGCCGTGGCACCAGCGGGCCCGTGCCCCACACTGGTGCCCATGACGCAGCGCATGAACGTCGAGTCCTTCAACCTCGACCACCGCACGGTGGCCGCCCCCTACATCCGGCTGGCCGACCGCAAGACCCTGCCCCACGGCGACGTGATCTCCAAGTACGACGTCCGGTTCACCCAGCCGAACGTCGCCCACCTGGAGATGGACACGGTGCACTCGCTGGAGCACCTGTTCGCCGAGCACTCCCGCAACCACTCCGACGCGGTGCTCGACTTCTCCCCCATGGGCTGCCAGACAGGGTTCTACCTCATGCTCGCCGGGACACCGTCCGACGACGAGGTCCGAGACCTGGTCGATGCCACGCTGCGCGACGTCGTCGACGCCACCGAGGTACCCGCCGCCAACGAGGTGCAGTGCGGCTGGGGCGCGCACCACACGCTCGACGGGGCGCGGGCGGCGGCGGCCGACTTCCTGGCCCGCCGCGACGAGTGGGCCCAGGTGACCCGATGATCGGGGTCGACGCCCTGGTCGTCGTGGCCATGGCCGACGAGGCCGAACCTTTCCTGGCACGGGCCCAGGTGACCGGGCCGACGACGCAGGTCGGCGGCTCGGTGCAGCACCTGCTCGTCGTCGCCGACCGCACCGTGCTGCTCGTCCGCTCCGGCATCGGGCTGGTCAACGCCGCCGCCGCCGCCTCGTCAGCACTCACCGCGGCACGTCCCAAGGCCCTGGTCAGCGCCGGGAGCGCCGGAGGGCTGGGGGTCGAGGTCCGGGTCGGCGACGTGGTGGTCGCCGAGGAGGCGGTGTACTCGACCGCCGACGCCACCGGTTTCGGCTACGCCCTCGGCCAGGTGCCGGGGATGCCGGAGCGCTACACCTGCGACCCCCGGCTCGTCGCCGCCGCGGCCGCGGCCGGCACACCCGACATCCCCACCCGACGCGGCCTGGTGGTGTCGTCCGACGCGTTCGTCACCGCGCACATCGTCGACGAGGTGCGCAACCAGTTTCCCACTGCCTTGTCGACCGACATGGAGTCGGCCGCGCTCTCCCAGGTGGCGCACCTGTTCGGCGTCCCGTTCGTGTCGGTGCGCGGGGTGTCCGACCTGTGCGGTCCCGCCGCAGGAGACGACCACGCCACCCATGTCGACGACGCCTCCGAGCGCTCGGCCCACGTCGTCGTCGCGATGCTCGCCCAGACTGGACTGTAACCACGCCGGCGACGACGGGACCGATGCCGCCACCGGGCGTGGACGGAGCGCCCGGTGGCTCGACGGTCACCGGTCTACAGCTCGCCTCTACAGCTCGTCGTCGACGAGCCCGTCGCCAGGGTCGACCGGTGCGGGCTTGCGTCCGAGCACGAGGAAGACGACTGAGCCGATCGTGTTGACCAGCACGATGATGACCGCCCAAGGCCAGCGGACTCCCATCCGGACCCGCTCGCGCGGGGTGCGGGACAGCGTCACCAGGGCGATCACCTTGAGCGCGACCTCGGCGACGACCGCCACCCCCAGCAGCACCGGGTGAGACGGAGCCTTCGTCCTCGCCGCGACCAGGGCGGACAGGTTGCTGTTCATGACCGACCTCCTCGACCCGTTGTGGTCTCTCCATGCACCTTACGCGCCTGTGACGGTCCGACCGAGCCCGGCAGCGCGGGATCGCAATCTGTGCAGCGCGTGGGATGCTGGAGGGGACCGAAGATGACCTCCAGGCGCAACGAGAGAGGGGCCTGCGATGCAGCGGATCGTGCCCAACATCTGGTTCGACCACAACGCGGCCGAGGCAGCGGAGTTCTACACCGCGGTCTTCCCGGACGGCCGGGTGGTCGACACCCAGTACTACCCGGCTGAGGGGCTGCTGGACTTCCAGGCCGACATGGCCTCCAAGGTGCTCGCGGTCGAGCTCGAGCTGGCCGGCTACCGGTTCATCGCGATCAACGCGGGCGACGAGTTCCCGGTGAACCCGTCGGTGTCGTTCTTCCTGAACTTCGACCCGTCGGTCGACCCGCAGGCACGTGAGCACCTGGACGACATGTGGGCGGCGCTGTCCGACGGCGGCAAGGCGCTGATGCCGTTGCAGGAGTACCCGTTCAGCCCGCACTACGGCTGGGTCCAGGACCGGTACGGCGTGAGCTGGCAGCTGATGCTGGCCAGCCCCGAGGGCGAGCCGCGACCGTTCATCGTCCCGAGCCTGATGTTCGGCCACACCGCGCAGGGCCGCGCCCAGGAGGCCATCGAGTTCTACACCACGCTGCTCGGCGGGCAGACCGGGATGGTGGCCCGCTACCCGGACGACGCCGGTCCGGTGGCCGGCAAGGTGGTGTACGCCGACTTCCAGGTGCTCGACCAGTGGTTCGCCGCCATGGACGCCGCCGACCAGGACTTCACGTTCAGCCCCGGGGTGTCGCTCATGCTCCAGTGCGACGACCAGGCCGAGATCGACCGCTACTGGGACCAGCTCAGCACGGTCCCCGAGGCCGAGCAGTGCGGCTGGTGCGCCGACAGGTTCGGGCTCAGCTGGCAGGTGGTGCCTGCCGCCATGAACGAGCTGATGACCAGGCCAGACGCCTATGCGACCCTCATGGACATGAAGAAGATCGACATCGCCGCCTTCGGCTGAGCGGCGTCCGCGATCAGCGCGACGGCAGACCCAGCGTCGTCAGGGCTTCTCGCAGACGTTCGCGGCCGTGGAGGGACGTCGGCGTGCCCAGGCGGTCCACGAGACGGTCGGCCCATCCCCCGGGCAGGCCGACCGAGGCGTAGAACTCGCTGACACGACGTTCGTACCGGGCGACCGCGTCCGCCTGGGCGTCGAGGTCGTACGTCTCGTGGTGCAGGACGGCCGTCTGCGGGAGCCGCGGCTTGACGCGGGCCGGACGGGCCGGGTCGGGCTGGCCGACGGTCATCCCGACGACGGCGGCGGCCCCTTCGGGCAGGCCGAGCTCGGCAGCCACCTGCTCGGGATGGTTGCGGATCGCCCCGATGTAGCAGGTGCCCAGGCCGAGCGACTCGGCGGCGAGCACGGCGTTCTGCGCCGCGATGCCCGCGTCCATGACCGCCACGACCGTCGTGTCGAGGTAGTCGGTGGCGGGCAGGTCATGGTCGGCCAACGACCGCACCCGGGCGACGTCCGCCACGAACACCAGCAGCAACGGCGCGGTGGCGACGTGCCCCTGACCGCTGAGGGCGGCCAGGCGCTCCTTGCGCGCGGCGTCGGTGACCGCCACCACGCTCCACAGCTGCATGTTGGACGACGACGCGACCGACTGGGCCGCCGCGACCAGCGCGGGCAGCACGTGCGGTTCCAGGGGGCCAGGCAGGTAGTCCCGCACGGTGCGGTGGTCCAGCGCGAGCGCCAGCACCGAACCCTGCGGGTCTGCCACGACCGGCGCGACGGCGTCGACCACTTCGTCGGGCTCGCCTGGCGGCAGGCCGTACCGGGCCCCCACCAGGGCGCGGGCAGATTCCGCTGGCTGCGACATGATCCTCCTGAGCACGACGGCCCGTCGTACCCTACTGGTCAGCGACCGAGCAACCGAGCCAGCCACCCGGGCCGTTGCGTCGGCACCTGAGCCAGCGACCGTGCGGCACGGCGTTCGTGCCAGGCGGTGACCTCGGCGTCGATGTCGCGCAGCGGCGTCACGACGGGCGGCCCGCCGACCAGCTGACGGCGCGCCTCGACGATCCGCTGGTTGAACTCGGCCAGGACGGCGCGCACCTGCAGCTCGTGGCGCAGGTCGTCGAGCCGGTCGGCCATCCGTTCGTCCTCGGCACGCAGCAGCAGCGCCTCGGGCACCACGCCCTCACCGGTCAGGCCCTCGCGGCGGACCACACCCTTGAGCCACCAGTCGGGGTCGCGGAAGTCCAGGTCGGGCAGAGGTTGGCCGGCCAGCGGCAGGTCGTCGAAGTCGCCACGGCGCACGGCCTGGTCGACGATGAGCTCCACCCAGGTGCCGCGCGTCTCCATCCGCCCGACCGCGTCAGGCGGACCAGCCGGTGTCGGCACCTCGTAGTCCTGCTCTCCCGCCTCCCGTTCGAACCAGTACGAGGCCACCTCGCGGTGTGGGTCTGAGAAGTTCATGCATCCACGGTAACCAGGCCCGTGTCACCAAGTCGTGTCCATGAGGTGAACGTCTGGAGTCCAGTGCACCGACGCCGCACGACCACCTCCCGGCGATCACGTCTGCCCAGGTCACGACGGGTGTCATGGCCGGGTTCGCGTGCAGCGAAACACCACGCCCGCACCGGCCTTGCGGGGCCCGCCCCACCCCCCCGACCGGCGCTGGCACGCCCGCTTGGCGTAGATTGCGGTCTTGGGCATGTGCCCAAGGACGTTTGTCGACAGCCCCTGACGAGAGGGACATGCGCATGAGCACGCCCTTGAGGCTCGGCCTTGACGTCGGTTCCACCACGCTCAAGGCGGTCCTGCTCGACGGCGAGCAGATCCGGTGCGAGGAGTACCGGCGCCACAACGCCGACGTGCACGCCGAGCTGACCCGCCTGGTCCACGACCTGGCCCGGCAGTTCCCCAACGCCCAGGTGGTGCCCGCCATCACCGGGTCGGGCGGGCTGGGCATCGCCGACGCGCTCGACGTCGGCTTCGTCCAGGAGGTCATCGCCGGCACCACGGCGGTGCAGCGCTACCAGCCCGACGCCGACGTGGTCATCGAGCTGGGCGGCGAGGACGCCAAGCTCACCTACCTCAAGCCCACCCCCGAGCAACGCATGAACGGCACCTGCGCCGGCGGCACGGGTGCGTTCATCGACCAGATGGCCACCCTGCTGAAGACCGACGCGGCGGGCCTGGACCGCCTGGCCGCCGACCACCTGCACCTGCACCGCATCGCCTCCCGCTGCGGGGTGTTCGCCAAGTCTGACCTGCAACCCCTGATCAACGACGGGGCCCGGCACGAAGACCTGGCCGCGTCGATCTTCGCCGCCGTGGCCACCCAGACCATCTCCGGGCTGGCCCAGGGCCGACCGGTGCGCGGGCAGGTCGTCCTGCTGGGCGGTCCGCTGTTCTTCCTGCCGCAGCTGCGGGCGGCGTTCGAACGGGCGCTGGGCCCGGCGGCTTCCGGTTTCGTCTGCCCCGACCGGGCCCAGCTGTACGTCGCGCTGGGTGCCGCGCTGGCCGCTACCGGCCAGCCGGTCGCCCTGGCCGACCTGGCCGACCGGCTGCTGGAGCGACGTCACCTGGTGTCCGCAGCCGACCCGATGACCGCGCTGTTCGCCGACGACGACGCCCGCGACCGGTTCACGACCCGCCACGGGTCCCATGCCGTCCCCCGGGCCGACCTGGCGCAGGCCCGGGGAGCCTGCTACCTGGGCCTGGACGCCGGGTCCACCACCATCAAGGCCGTGCTCCTCGACTCCGAGGACCGGCTGCTGTGGAGCTGGTACGGGTCCAACGAGGGCGACCCGGTGACGGCTGCGGTGCGGATCGTCACCGAGGTACGCCGCGCCCTGCCCCGCGCGGCGATCATCGCCCACACCTGCGTCACCGGGTACGGCGAGGGCCTGGTCAAGGCTGCGCTGCACATCGACTGCGGCGAGGTCGAGACGATGGCCCACTACCGGGCGGCCAACGCCATCGCCCCTGGGGTGACGTCGGTGATCGACATCGGCGGCCAGGACATGAAGTACATGCGGGTGGACGACGGTGTCATCAGCTCGATCGCGGTCAACGAGGCCTGCTCGTCGGGCTGCGGGTCGTTCCTCCAGACCTTCTCTGAGTCGCTGAGCCTGACCATCGAGGAGTTCACCGCCGCGGCGCTGGCCTCCGACGCCCCGGTCGACCTGGGCTCGCGGTGCACCGTGTTCATGAACTCGTCGGTCAAGCAGGCGCAGAAAGAAGGGGCGTCGGTCGGCGACATCGCGGCGGGGCTGTCGTACGCCGTGGTCCGCAACGCGCTGTACAAGGTGATCCGCCTGCGGAACGCCGACCAGCTGGGCCCGTCCGTCGTCGTGCAGGGCGGCACCTTCCTCAACGACGCGGTGCTGCGGGCGTTCGAGCTGCTGACCGGCCGGGACGTGGTGCGGCCGGACATCGCCGGGCTCATGGGGGCCTACGGGGCGGCGCTGACCGCCAAGGCCCGTTTCATCCCTGGCCAGCCCTCCCGCCTGCTGACCGTGCCGCAGCTGAAGCAGGTCACGGTCGACACCCAGATGAGCCAGTGCCAGCTGTGCCAGAACCACTGCCAGTGCACCGTGTCGGTGTTCGGCAACGGCGAGCGGCACGTCTCGGGGAACCGCTGCGACCGCGGCGCCGACCCGACACGGGAAAAGTCGGACCTGCCGAACCTGTACGACGACACGTACAAGCGTCTGTTCTCCTACCGGCGCCTCACCGCGGCGAAAGCCACCCGGGGTGACATCGGCATCCCGCGGGTGCTGAACATGTACGAGAACTACCCGTTCTGGTTCACCGTGCTCACCGCGCTGAAGTTCCGGGTCATGATCTCCCCGCGGTCCAGCCACGAGCTGTTCGAGCGCGGGATGGACTCCATCGCGTCAGAGAACGTCTGCTACCCGGCCAAGCTGGTGCACGGACATGTGGAGGCGCTGCTCGCCAAGGGTGTGCGGACCATCTTCTACCCGGCGGTGCAGTTCGAGCAGCAGCTGGTGACCGCCTCGGACCGCAACTACAACTGCCCGGTCGTCGCGTTCTACCCGCAGGTGATCGCCACCAACATGGAAGGCGTCCGGGACGACGGGGTGCGGTTCATGTACCCCTACCTGAACCTGGCCGACCCCACGACGCTGGCCCGGCGGCTCACCGAGGAGCTCGCCGACTGGGACGTCACCCTGGAGGAGGCCACCGCCGCCGTCGAGGCCGGCTACGCCGAGGACGCCCGTTGCCGAGCCGACATCCGTGCCCGAGCCCGCGAGGCGCGCGAGGAGTGCCGTCGTCGTGGGGTGCGCGGCATCGTGCTGGCCGGACGGCCGTACCACGTGGACCCCGAGGTCAACCACGGCATTCCCGAGATGGTCAACACCCTAGGCATGGCCGTGTTCACCGAGGACTCGGTCATCGACGAGTCCGCGTCGGTGCTGGAACGGCCCCTGCGGGTCCGCGACCAGTGGGCGTACCACACCCGCCTGTACGAGGCGGCAGCGGTGGTGGCCGACGACCCGGACCTGGAGCTGGTCCAGCTGAACAGCTTCGGCTGCGGGCTGGACGCTGTGACGTCCGACCAGGTGGCGGAGATCCTCGCGGCGAAGGACGGGGTGCACACGCTGCTGAAGATCGACGAGATCTCGTCGCTGGGTGCCGCCCGGATCCGGCTGCGCTCCCTGGCCGCGGCGGCCGACGAACGGGCGACGTTCCTCGGGATGCCGACGGTTCCCCGGCGTGTCGAGAAGCCTCCGGCTGCCGAGCGGACCGTGTTCACCAAGGAGATGAAGGCGACCCACACCATCATCGCCCCGCAGATGGCACCGGTGCAGTTCTCCATCGTCGAACCGGTGCTGCGCAAGCACGGATACCGGGTGAAGGTCCTGCGGCACACCTCGAACGAGGACGTCGAGGCCGGGCTGACGACGGTGAACAACGACGCCTGCTACCCGGCGATCATGGTCGTCGGCCAGCTGGTCAACGCGTTCGTCAGCGGCGCCGAGGACCCGGACAGCACCTCGGTGCTCATCACCCAGACCGGCGGGATGTGCCGGGCGACGAACTACACCGGGATGCTGCGCCGGGCGCTGCGCGACGCCGGGTTCGGCCAGGTGCCGGTGCTGGCCATCTCCACGTCGAACATCGAGTCCAACCCGGGGTTCTCGCTGACCCCGTCGCTGCTGCGCGAGGCCGTCCGGGCCATCGTGCTGGGCGACCTGCTGCAGTCGCTGCTGCTGCGGGTGCGGCCGTACGAGGCCGAGACCGGCGCGGCCGGACGCCTCTACGACCGTTGGGACGCCGCCTGCCGCGAGTGGGTCCAGACCGGCCGGTCCGAGACCTGTTCCGGCGGCCGGCGGATCCGGTACTCCACGCTGGTGCAGGCCATGGTCGACGAGTTCGACACGCTGCCCCTGCGCGACGGGCCGCGCCGTCCGCGTGTCGGCATCGTCGGGGAGGTTCTGGTGAAGTTCCACCCCGACGCCAACAACAACGTCGTCGAGGTGATCGAGTCTGAGGGCTGCGAGGCGGTGCTGCCAGGGTTGTTCGACTTCCTCGTCATGGGCCTCTACCAGGCGCAGTGGAACCGGGACAACCTGGGCACCGAGAGCTGGTTGCGGACCAAGAAGCTGGTCGCCCGCTACCTGGAGAGCCTGCGCCGCCCGGTGCGCCGCGCCCTGACCCAGGCCAACGCCCGGCACACCGAGCCCAAGTTCGCCGTCCCCGCGCACCCCACCCACCTGGCCGAACTGGCCCAGTCGGTCACGTCCCTGGGCAACCAGGCCGGGGAAGGCTGGCTGCTGGCCGCCGAGGTGCTGGAGCTGGTCGACCTGGGCGTGCCCAACGTCGCCTGCGTGCAACCCTTCGCCTGCCTGCCCAACCACGTCGTCGGCAAGGGCATGTTCGCCGAGATCCGCCGCCAGCACCCCGGTGCCAACCTCGTCGCGATCGACTACGACCCGGGCGCCTCGCAGGTCAAC
>JAVBSR010000143.1:0-24938 GCA_031556715.1 Cellulomonas sp. | reverse complement strand
GACCTCGAGGAGCAGCGGCTTACCGTCGTCGTCGGGGACGAGGTCGACCCGGGCGTACAGCAGGGGGCCGTCCAGCTGGCGTTCCGGGTCCAGCCAGATCGTCGGGACGATCGGCAGGCCCCGCTGCTCCAGGTCGCGCAGGTACACCTTGTCCAGGTTCCAGGCCACCACGTCGGCCGGGTTGAGCAGGGTGGAGGTGTGCTCCACCCTGCGGGTCCACTCGGTGAACTGGGTCGGCCGGGCCGTGTAGTCCCAGGTCGAACGGATCAGCACCACCGCGTAGCTGCCCCAGTCCACGGTCGGGTCGTCCCAGACGACCACATCGCTAGGCATCCCTGCCTCCGCCAGCGTGGCACGCAGCTGCTGGTCTTCCTCGTTGAGTTCAGGCAGCTGGGCGCAGGTTGCCAGGGCCAGTCGGGACGGGGATGTCGTGGGGTCGCTCACGGGGCAGCAGTCTATCGGAACGGCCGTGCCGGCTGCCGACGCAACAGCGCCCACCTGGGGGAACCGGAGCGCCCGCATCTTCTCGGCCTGCCAGGGCCGCCCTAGTATGGCGACATGACGGTCGGCAGATCACGGCGCGTCGGGACTGCCGCCGTCGTCGTGCTGGTGGCGGCACTGGCCGGTGCGGGCTGCGCGCAAGAACCGTCCGCCGCGCCGTCGGCCACTGCCACCGTCGCGCAGACCGCCCCCGTCGCAGCCGACACCCAGACCGCTGCCGCGCAGACCGGACACGCGGCCAGGCAGCCCCCCAGCACCCCGGCACCGCCGGACCTGACCATCCACGAAGACCTGCGCGAACAGTTCCAGCACGGGCCGAAACCCGCCGAGTACCAGAAGTACATCGTGCTGCACGACACCGAAGGCACAGGCAGCCCGCCAGACGTGATCGCCTCGTGGGCCAGCAGCGACCGGATGGTCGCGGCACACTTCGTCGTCGGCACCGACGGCCAGGTGTGGCAGGCGGTGCCGCTGGACACCATCGCGCACCACGCCGGGTACGGCGACACCGGCCACGACGACACCTTCGGGGTGCCGGAGGACGGCCGGGACGACATGCGAGGCAGCAGGCCGATCGGCCGCTGGGCCGCGGACTACGGGATGAACTCGTACTCCGTGGGCATCGAGCTGGTCCACGTCGGCGGCCGGGGCGACTACCCGCCGGCCCAGCTGGACGCCCTGGACCAGGTCGTCGCCCACATCGACCAGCACTACGGGTTCGACTCGACGATCATCGACCACAAGGCCTGGCGGTCCGGCAACTCCGACACGTCCGCCGAGTTCGCCCCGTACCTGGCGTCCTACCAGGAGAAGCGCACCCACGAGTGAGGCAACGGGCCGCCCGCCGACCGGCCGCCCCACCCGACAGCTCCGGGGCGGCTGCGCCGACCAGCGGGCCTCAGCGGGTGACCGACGTGGCGGTGATCTCGGAGGCGACCCGGCGGGCCTCGGCGGAATCAGGGCCGGGAGCGGGCGGGAACAGGGCCGCGCGGTAGTAGCGCAGCTCGTCGACAGACTCCAGGATGTCGGCCAGGGCACGGTGGTCGCCGTGCTTGTCCGGAGAGGCGAAGTAGACCCTGGGGTACCAGCGCCGGGCCAGCTCCTTGATAGACGACACGTCGATCACCCGGTAGTGCAGGTGCGCGATCAGCTCGGGCATGTCGCGGTCGAGGAAGGTCTTGTCCGTCCCCACCGAGTTGCCGGCCAGCGGGGCCTTGCCCGCGTCCGGCACCCAGCGGCGCACGTACGCCATGACCTGCTCCTGGGCGTCGGCCAGCGTGGTGCCGCCAGCCAGCTGGTCGAGCAGCCCGGACGTGGTGTGCATGGTCCGCACGAAGTCGCCCATCTGAGCCAGCGCCGCCTCCGGCGGGGTGACGATGATGTCGATCCCGCCGTCCAGAGGCACCAGCTCGGAGTCGGTGACGACGACGGCCACCTCGACCAGAGCGTCAGCGCTCAGGTCGAGTCCCGTCATCTCGCAGTCGACCCAGACGATCCGGTCCGAGCTGGGGTGGCCGTTGGAGTCTCCGGTAGGGGTCACGTACCCACCCTAGTGCTCAGGCTGCCGGTCCGGCTGACCGGTCGACCGGGAACCGAGGGTCGCGACCCAGGCAGCGGTCGGGACGACCACCAGCACCGTCGCCCCGATCCAGGCCGCCGTCACCCAGCCCGCCCCTGCCCACCGGGTCGCGACGAAGGTCACCAGGCCTGCGATCAGACCGACGACCAGGCGCTCGATCCGCTCACGGCGGGGGGTCTCGCGCGGTGGCTCCGGGTCGGGCCGACCGTGAGCCGGAGGGTGCTCTGCCGGGGCCTCGTCCCGGCGGTCGGGCAGGTGCCGCAACCAGTCCAGGTGCTGTTCCTCCGCCTGCTCGATCGGGGTGGGGGTGTGCGCCAGAGGCTCGGGCGGGGGCAGGGGCTCGTGAAGCTGGTCGACGGTTCCGGTCGGCTCGGTCGGGTGCTCGCGCCTCGACGGTGCGGCCGACGTGGCCGACAACGCCCCCGGCGCCGTCAGGTCGGCGGTGGGCTCCTGGCTGAACGGGCGGTCGGCCAGCTGCTCGGGCCAGCCGACGGGCGCAAGGTAGCTCGACGTCGTCGGCACCGGTACCGGTGCCGGCACCGCCGTCCCGGCAGGCAAGCCCTGGCCGGGGGGTGCGTCATGAGCAGCCGGCACGTACTCGGGGGCGCTGACCCCGCCCCGGTCCTGCTCACCGCCGGGGCGTGTCGGATAGGCGTCGGGAGGCGTCGTCGACGCGTGTCGACCCACCTCAGAACTCCGCCGTACGGGCACTGGTCACGTTTCCGATCGTCCCATCGAAGGCTGACCCGCGCCTGGCGAGCACTACGGCGTGCCGCCAGGTTCCAGCGGCACCCGGATCATGCCCTCCTGGGCGATCGAGGCGACCATCATGCCGTCCGCCGTGAACACCCGAGCCTTGCCCAGACCACGGCCGCCCTGGGTGCTCGGAGACGACTGCGCGTACAGCAACCACTCGTCCACCCTGGCCGGCCGGTGCCACCACATCGCGTGGTCCAGGCTGGCGACCGTCAGGCCCGGCTCCGACCAGCCCAGCCCCGAGCGGCGCATCGACGGCTCCAGCATCACCTGGTCGCAGGCGAACGCCATGAGCGCGCGGTGCAGCACCGGGTCGTCAGGCAGCGGGGTACGCGATTTCATCCACACCAGCTGGCGGCCGGTGAGGCTCGGCGGTGCCTTGAGGTACAGGGCCCCACCGACGTGACGGACGTCGAACGCGGTCTCCTGGCTCCAGTACCTCGCGACCGGGTGGTCGACACGGGCCAGCACGTCGGCGGCCGTGGGCACCTCGTCGGGCGGCGGCACCACCGTGTCGTCGCGGGGGCCGGGCATCGGCTCGTGGTTGTCCAGACCAGGCTGGTCCACCTGGAACGACATGGTCGCCGACAGCAACGGCTGGTCGCGCTGCACCGCGGTGACCCGGCGCACGGAGAACGACCGGCCGTCGCGCAGCCGTTCCACCCCCAGCTCGATCGGCACCCGGGCGTCGCCCGGCCGCATGAAATAGGCGTGCATCGAGTGGGGCAGCCGGTCGTCGGTCACCGTCCGGGCGGCGGACAGCAGCGCCTGGGCCAGCACCTGACCACCGAAGACGCGCCCGCCGGGCTGGGGCAGGCTGGTGCCGACGAACACGTCCGGCCGGTCGGCCACAGCCACGAGGTCCAAGGCTGCCAGCACCGCCGCGACGGCCTTGCGGTCCGTCTGCGCGGTGGGCCCGCTCGCCGGTCGGTCGGGTGATTCCGTCATCGCAGCTCCTTGCGGCTCGCACCAGTGTCGCCGGGGCCACGATAGGACAGTCACGGCGGGTTGCCTGTGCGCATCCAGCGCAGACACGGCCTAGGCTGGGACTATGACCCACGCCGCACAGCTGTTGACCGCCCTCGGGGGGGCGTCGAACGTCGTGTCGTTGCAGCCGTGCCTCACCCGGCTGCGGGTCCAGGTCACCGACACCGACCCGGTCGACGACGACGCGCTGAAGGCCGCCGGGGCGCTCGGCGTGGTCCGCACCGGCCGGATCGTCCAGGTGATCGTCGGGCCGACCGCCGACGGGCTGGCCGACGAGATCGACGGGATGCGGTGAGCCGTGCGCATCGTCAGTCCGGTCCCAGGGACAGCGCGGGCGCTGGCCGACGTCCCCGACCCGATGTTCTCCGAGTACGTCGTCGGCCCGGGGGTGGCCGTCGAGCCGCGGCCGCTGGCCCGGATGACGGTACGCGCACCGTGCGACGGGATCGTCGCGGCGGTGCACCCGCACGCCTTCGTCGTCGCCGCGGCCCCGCGGATCGCGGTGCTGGTGCACGTCGGCGTCGACACGGTGAGCCTGGCCGGACGAGGGTTCTCCGTCTACGTCGCCGCGGGGGCGCGGGTCACCGCAGGTGACCGGGTGCTCAGTTGGTCGCCGGTCGACGTGGCAGCCGCCGGGCTGTCCACGCTGTGCCCGGTCGTGGCGCTGCAGGCCGAGCGCGACCAGGTGAGCCCGCTGGTCGCACCGGGCACCGAGGTCGAGGCCGGAGACCCGGTGCTCGACTGGCCCCAGCGGGCCTACGAGTGAGCCCGGACCTACGGCCGGTCTGACCGTCCGACGTCCTGTTGTGCGGTCGAGCCCTGTCGTGCGGTCGTGCCCTGTCGTGCGGTCGAGCCCGGCGGTGGGGCGTCGTCGGCGTCGGTGGGCTCGTCCGGCCCGGTGAGAGCGTCAGGCCCGGTCGGCCGGTCCGTCCCGGACAGCGCGTCGGGACCAGCAGTGGGGTGGGCCCGGTCCCACAGGTCGCGCTGCCCGGCCAGGGGCACTCCGGCGTGCTCCAGGACGTCGCGGACCGCCACCCGCAGGCGGCGGGCCACCTCCCACTGCCGGGCCGGCGAGGTACGGACCTGGACCCGCAGGGTGACCGCCAGGGCGGTCAGCTGTTCGATACCGGTGACCTGCGGGTCACCGTGCACGTCGGCGGCGATGTCGGGATCGGCCACCACCGTGGTCGCCGCCGCGGCGAGCAGGTCACGCACCTGGCCCACGTCGGCGAAGTAGTCCACGTCGACGTCCAGCGTCGCCGTGGCCCACTGCTGGGTCTTGTTCGCGACGCGGGTCACCGACCCGTTCGGCACGAACCACAAGGTGCCCTGGGCGTCGCGGATCTCGGTCACCCGCAGGCCCACCGCCTCCACGGTGCCCGAGGCCACCCCGACGTCGATGATGTCACCGACGCCGTACTGGTCCTCGACCAGCATGAACAGCCCGCTGAGGAAGTCCTTCACCAGCGTCTGCGCCCCGAAACCCAAGGCGATGCCGACGATCCCGGCCGAGGCGATGAACGGTGCCAGGCTGACCCCCAGCGCGTCCAGCACCAGCAGCACGACGATGCTGCCGATCAGCAGCGACGTGACCGAGCGCAGCACCGAACCGACCGTCTTGGCCCGCTGGGCCCTCCGGGCGGTCGACAGGGGGTTCACACGGTTGATCGCCGCCATCAGCTCGGAGGACGGCTGCGGCTCGCGGGCCAGGCGGGCCGTCGTCCACGAGATGAACCGGCGCAGCGCCACCAGCACCAGCAGCCCGACCACGACGTACAGGCAGATCCGCAGCGGCACGCCGACGAACCAGTCCTGCCAGGTGTGCGGGTCGGCGGCCAGCTGGGCCACGATCTCCGGCTGGGTCGGCGACGGGGTCGGTGTCGGGCTCACGGCGGGCCTCCCGCGCCGGTGCGGTCGGCGACGAACTGCAGCTGGTCGACCGTGAGCGCCACCGACCGGGACAGCGCCCGGCCGCCGTGCCCGACGCCGGTCTCCCGGCGCAGGAGCACCGGCGCCTCGTCCAGCGGCCGGGTGGTGGCGGCCTGCAGGGCGGCGGCCATCTTGCGGGCGTGCAGCGGGTCGACCCGGGTGTCGCCCTCGAACACCGTGAACAGCGTCGCCGGGTAGGCCGTGCCGTCGTGCACCTGGTGGTAGGGGGAGTAGGCCAGCAACCAGTCCAGCTCCTCGGGGGTCCCCGCGTCGCCGTACTCCTCGGTCCAGGTCACCCCCAGGCCGAACCGCTGGTAGCGGACCATGTCCAGCAGCGGGGCGGAGCAGACCGCGGCGGCGTAGCCCGCCGGGCGCTGGGTGATGGTCGCACCGACCAGCAGCCCGCCGTTGGAACCGCCCCACACAGCCAGCTGGTCCGGTGTGGTCCAGCCCTCGGCCACCAGAGCGTCGGCCACGGCGTGCAGGTCGTCGAACACGTGCTGCTTGGCGCCGCGCATCCCGTCACGGTGCCACGACTCGCCCTCCTCGCCGCCGCCGCGCAGGTTGGCCACCACGTACACACCGCCGGCCTCCACCCAGGCCAGCGTCGTGGCGGAATAGCCAGGGTCGAGGCTGATCTGGAACCCGCCGTACCCGTACAGGACGGTCGGGGCGGGACGCGTCGGCCTGGCGCCGTCGTCGGTGCCGGCGCCGTCTGGGCGCACCAGGCCCGAGGGGGCGACGACGAAAGCCCGCACCGTCGTGCCGTCGGCGCTGGTGGTCGTCAGGCGGCGCACCGTGACGTCCGGCAGGTCGGCCAGGACGCCCGGAGGGGCCGCCCACACGGTCGGTGCCGCCAGGTTGCCGATGTCCTGGGTCCAGCGCCAGCGGTACGTCGTCGACACCGTGGTGTGGTCGGTGTAGGTGAACCACACGTCGGGACCACCCTCAGGCCGGGTGACCAGACCGCCGACCGACCCCAGGCCCGGCAGGGGCAACGCGCCGATACGGGCCCCGCGCAGCTCGCTGAGGAACGTCGTCAGGTCGTGGACCGTGATCTCGCTGACCGCGTGCCGCCGCCAGGAGGCGACCAGGGTCGTGGGTGCGCCGACGCCGGGTCCGCTCACGTCGTCGAGCAGGGCCACGTCCGTCAGCACCGCCTCCGGGTCCTCCTCCAGCAGCAGGCGCCACTCGCGGGGAGCGGTCGGGTCGGCGTACAGCAGGCGACCGCGCGGCGCGTCCAGGTCGGTGTGCAGGTACAGGTACCCGTCGCGGGCCACCCAGGCGCTGGTCTCGGCGTCCAGGCCCACGGCCACCTCGACGAACGCCGGAGCCTGCCGCGGGGACGCAGCAAGGTCCGCCAGCCACACGTCGGTGCGCGGGGCGGTACCTTCCGAGGCGGAGACGACCAGCCAGCGCCCGTCCATAGAGACCTGCGCCCCGAAGTAGCTCGTCATCGGCAGGCCCGCGCCGAACACCTCGACGTCGGCGGACGGGTCTGTGCCCACCTGGTGCCACCAGACCCGACGGTGGTACTGCTGCTCGTCGTCCGGCAGACCAGCCGGGTCGAGACGGCGCACGTAGAAGAACGACCCGCCGCCGGGCAGCCAGGCGATCGGAGAGTACCGGGCCCGGTCGATCGGTCCGTCGACGTCCCGGCCAGTACTGACCTCCAGCACCCGCAGCACCGACTCCTCGGTGCCCCCGGCGGACACCTGGTAGGCCACCAGGTCACCCTCCTTGGACGGCTGCCAGGCATCGAGGGTCGTGCCGCCTGACGGGTCCAGCGCGACGGGATCGATGAGGACGCGTTCGGTCTCGCCCTCGGCCACCACGACCACCGGGTGCTCCTGGTCGCCCGAGCGGCGGGTGAAGAAGTGCCGGTCGCCGCGCCACGCCGGGGTGGAGACGAACCCGGCGCCGAGCAGCTGGTGCAGCCGGGCGGTCAGGGTCGTCGTCGCGAACGGCCCGTCGGCCAGCCGGGCGGCGGCCTCGTCCCGTCGCACCGACCACAGCGTGTCCTGCGCCGCCGACCATGCCTGGGTCTCGGGCGCGTCGGCGTCCTCCAACCACCGGTACGGGTCGGCCACGGCCCGGCCGTGCAGCTGGTCGACCAGGGGGTCGCGTCGGGCCGGTGGGTAGGCGGCTGCGCCAGGGATGCTCACAGAAGTGCAGGTTACGGCCTGCTGGTCGATCGGCCGAACGCTCGCACCCGGACGGGCGGTCGCGCCCCGCGGCATGTTTCAGGATCAGTACACAAAACGGGCACGGGTGGCGTCAGGCCGCCCGTAGAGTGGCGGCATGCTCTCAGGTGACGTGCTGTCGCAGTGGCTGCAGCGCCAGACCGGGACAGTCGTGCAGGGGTCGCGGATCGCCCTGAGCCGTGGCGGCCTGCTGCGGATCTCCGACGCCGCGGACTCCTCCCCGGTGCGTCCGCAGCTGCCGGTGGTGCACGGCGGGCAGGCAGCCGTCGCCCGGGCGCAGGACGCCACCGGGGCGCAGCTGGCGCTGCGGGTGCAGGCCGTGACCTCCCAGGAAGAGCAGTCGCGCCAGATGGAGCGGCTGGTGGCCATGCTCACGGTCGCCACCGCCGCCCGGGAGCAGCCCGAGACGTACCCGGCGGTGCTGCCGGTGCTCGAGTCGTTCATCATCACCGTGCCGGGCACGCAGATCCCCATGACCGGCGCCGCACCGGAGTACGAGCTGTGGTGCGACGTCATGGCCTGGTGCCCGGACAACCTCAACGACTGGCGGCGGCTGGCCAGCCCCCAGCAGCAGTCGCCGGAGGCCGTGCTGCCGATGTTCGTGCCGGTGCTCGCCACGGTGCAGGCCGTGCACGAGAACCTGGGCATCATCCACCGCGACATCACGCCGAACAACGTGCTGATCGACGCCAGAGGGCGCCTGCTGCTGGCCGACTGGGGCATCGCGCACGGCCTGGCCGCAGACCAGACCTCGACCTACACCCAGCTGGTCGGCAACCGGGGCTTCGCCCTGCCGCCGGAGATGCTGGCCGGTGACCCGTCGGTCGGCCGGTACACCGACGCCTGGTACCTGGGGTGCCTGCTGTCGTGGATGCTCACCGGTGACACCCCCGGGCCGCAGCACGGCCCGGCGTGGCTGCCGCCAGGGCTCCCCGTCGGCAGGGTCGGCGACGTGGTGCGGGCGGTCGTCGGCGGGCTGTGCACCCCAGACCCCCGCCAGCGCCTGGCGCTGCCCGAGGCGCTCGCCGCGCTGCGCGAGGGGCGGGCACCGGCGACGACCGGTGCGGTCACGGTCCCGCACCCGGCCGGACCGGTGGCGCCCACCCGGCCGTACGTGCCGGGCGACCCGTCCTGGGGGTCGTGGCAGCCCGCCGGATCCGGCCCGTACGGGTCGGTGAGCGACGTCCGGGTCGGCGCGCCCGCACCGTCGTCGAACCGTCGTGTGCTGGCGGTGACCGCGGCGGTCGTCGCAGTCTGCCTGGTGATCGGCGGGGCGGTGCTGGCGGTGCGGGCCCTGTCCTGGTCGGGCGACCCGGACGACCCGGCGGCGACCTCGAGCAAGCCCGGCCGGGGGCCGGTGGCGACCAGCGTCACCGACCAGAGCACCGACGACCCCTACGTGGTGTGGGGCGGCGGGACGGGCCCGTTCGCCTGGGGCGAGGAGGACTTCCCGCCGACCTACGTCTTCCTGTCCGCCGACCAGCTGCCGCGGCAGCTCACCTGCGACACTGCCGAGTGGATGCCCTTCGCCGAGGTCGACCTGGACGGCCTGGTGCTCACCGAGGACGTCGACGTGGCGATCGACGTCGGGGTCGAGTGCGACCTCACCGTCTCGATCCCGCCGGAGACCAACTGGACCCTCGACTGGACCGGCGTCAAGTCGTACGACGGCTCGCCGAGCGGCTTCATCGACTGGGCCTACGCCGGCGGGCCGGTCAGCCTCGACGAGGACAGCGCGACCTACTCGAACCTGCCCCACCCTGGTCAGCCCGTGCTCCACCTGACCGTCACCACCAAGTCCACCGTCAACTTCTACCCCCCGTACGACGAGTGGAGCGACGGCACCAGCCCGTTCGACATGCCCGACTCCTCCACCCTGGGCCGGTTCTGGTTCCCGTCCGCCGACGAGCTGCCGCGCGAGATCACCTGCACCGCCACGTCCATGACCGGCCTGGACTTCCGTTCCCTGTCGCTGTCCGCCGACGTGGACGTGACGATCGACTACGGCACCGGGTGCCCCACCAACACCCTGCTGCTGTCACCAGACCAGAACTGGACCATCGACTGGACCGGCACCGGGGCAGGCGCCCTGGAGGTCGCGCCGGGCGTGGCCGACGCCACCGGGCAGACCGTGAAGGCCGGCACCCAGACCGTCAGCCACGTCGTCAACCCCGGCAAGCCGACCGTGAACCTCAAGGTCACCAGCGCGTCCGTCGTCCACGTCGAACCGCAGCGGGCGGTGTACTGAGGTCAGCCGGTGGTCGCCGTGGTGGCCCCCGCCGGCACCAGCGAGATCATCACCGTCGGGGCGCTGCGCGTCTCCAGCTCGGGGCCGGCGGCCTCGGGGCAGGCGGCGGCACCGTCGGGCAGGCGGCTCCTCGGCGGGTCGGCAGCGCGCAGCTGGTTGCGCAGCTGGGTGGCGCTCTGGGGCCGGTCGTCGCGGTCCTTGGCCAGTGCGGCCAGGACGACGCGGTCCAGCGCGGCAGGCAGGTACGGGTTCAGCGTGCTCGGCGGCGCAGGGGCAGCCTCGACCTGCTGGGCGGCGACAGCGGCCTGGTCGTCCCCGCCGAACGGGGGGCACCCGGTGACCAGCTGGAACAGCAGGCAGCCGACGGAGTACAGGTCGGAGCGCGGGTCGACCGGCTCGCCGCGGAGGTGCTCCGGCGACATGTACTGCACCGTGCCGACCACCTGGTCCGGTTCGGTCGTGCCACGCGCCCAGGCCGCGCCGAAGTCCATGACCTTGACCTGGCCCGTCGTGGCGATCATCACGTTGCCGGGCTTGATGTCCCGGTGCACGACCCCCGCCGCATGGGCGTGCTCCAGGGCCGTGAGCACCCCCTGGGTGATCTTCAGAGCGGTGGGTATCGGCACCGGACCGTTGCGCAGGATCCAGCGCAGCGTGCGGCCGTCCACGTACTCCATGACGATGAACCGCATGAGGGTCCCGTCCGGGCTGGGCGTCTCGCCCGAGTCGAGCACAGCCACGATCGCCGGATGGTCCAGCGCCGCCGCGATCTCGGCCTCGCGCGTGAACCGGCTGACCGCTGCCTCGTCGCGGGCCGCCTCAGCGGTGAGGACCTTGACCGCCACGCGACGGCCGGTCGCCTGGTCGGTCCCGTCGTAGACGTTCGCCGTCCCGCCGCGCCCGAGCAGCCGACCGAGGTCGTACCGACCCGCCAGAGCCTGTTGCAGCGGCACCCGTCAGCCCTCCCGGGCGCCCAGGGCGCGTCCGACGAACGCTCGGTGCACGACCAGCCCTCCCGACGACGGTGTTAGCCACGACGATACCGGGACATTCCGTTCTTTTGGTCTGAGAACGGGACGAAGACCCGCTTGCCTGAGACGAGCTCATCCCGCCAGCTGGAGCACCACCGCCACCGCCACGGCGACCGCCGCGACGGCACCGACCACCACGGCCACCAGCACCCCGCGTCTGCGGCGCCGCGCCGCAGGGGCGGCAGGCGGTGCGAACGACGGGGGTCGGGACATGAGCGTGGCCTGGCCCGTCGGACGGAGCGGCTGGTACGGGACGGTGTAGCCGGGCCGGTCGGCGGGCAGCGCGCTGCCGACCTTCTCGGTCACGTCCGCGGCGAGCACCTGCCCGCCGATGCCTGGCGCACCGCCGAAGCCCGGTGAGCTGCCGACCACCTGCCGACGCTGGACCGGCGGCTGCCACAAGCCTGGCGGGGTCAGGCCCGGCTGTACCGGGGGTCCCGGGCGGGCGGGCGGGCCTCCGGCGTACGGGGGAAGGGGCGGGCCGGGATGAGGGGCCAGCGGTGACGAGGGCGGTGGTCCCGGCTGCGGCGGCGGTGCGGTAGGTCCGGCAGGTCGCTCGTGCAGGGTCGGCGGCGTCAGGCTCGGCTGCGCTGGCGGTGTGGGTCCGGCGGGTCGCTCGTGCGGGGGCGGCGGTGCCAGGCTCGGCTGCGCTGGTGGCGCCGTGGGTCCGGCCGGGCGCCCATCGTAGGTGGGCGCCGGCACCGGCGGTCGTGGTTGCGCCACGGGCTGGGACGGACCCGCCGACGGCGGGGCTGGCGGACGTTGGAGGCTCGCAGGCGGTGCCGCGGCCGAGACAGGCAGCACCAGCTCGGTGGGTCGAGACCGGGAGCCGAGGGCGACCGTCTCCAGCGGCGGGTCGGCAGGGCCGCCGGGGGTGACGGTGCCGGGCAGGTCCGGTGCGGTCAGCACCGACGAGTCGCTGGTGCGCAACGACGGCGTCAGGGGGACCACCGGTGCCGGGACGGCCGCCGGGCCGGGCTGGCCGACCAGCACGCCGAGACGGAGCGCCGCCTCGGGCAGGCCCATGCGCTGGTGCGGGTCGAGCGTGCACAGGCCACGGGCCACGACAGCCAGCTGCTCGCCGGCCTGGTCCAGCGTCGGCGGCAACCAGTCCGGACCGTGCGCGCGGTCGGGTGCCTGGCCGGTCAGCTGCCAGACCAGCAGCGACCCCAGGTACCAGGCGTCGGTGTACCGGCCGACGGCGGTGTCGCCGCGCAGGGTCTCCGGCGGCACCGAGAACCCCAGGTTGCCCAGCCGCTGGGTGTGGGTGGAGGTCTTGTCGCCGGCGATGAGGTGCGCGATACCCCAGTCGGCCAGCAGCAGCCGACCGGCGTCGTCCACCATGACGTTGTGCGGGGTGATGTCCCGGTGGATGACCCCCAGGTTCTCGTGCACCGCCCGCACGGTGGCGACCACCGGCGCCATCCGGGCGACGACCACAGCCGGGACCCGTGACGCCTCACCCTCGACCTGCTGCAGCTCGGCCAGGTTCGTCCCGCACCAGACCATGACGTCGCACCACAGCTCGTGCTCGTCTTCCCCCGAGCCCAGCTCGGCGCCGGGCACCAGGCAGACGAACGACTCCACGACCGGCAGCACCGACGGGTAGGTCTCGGGCTGCTCCCGGGCGGAGGTCACCACCGACAGCATCGACAGCAGCCGCTCCATCTGACGCGACTGCTCCTCGCGCGAGGTCACGGCCCCCACCCGCAGGGCCAGGGCGCGGTCGTCGCCGGCGTCGGCCAGCCGGGCCCGCGCCACGGCCGCCTGCCCGCCGTAGCGCACCGGCAGCATCACCTGCACCGGCCGTGAGTCGTCCACCGTGGAGACCCGCAGCAGCCCGGCCCGGCTCAGGCGCACCGACGATCCGCGCAGCACGGTGCCGTCCCGGTGCTGCAACCACCGCGACAGCACCTCTCCGCTCAGCACCGCCACATCGTAGGTGACGAAACACCATCAACCGGACGATTTACCCCCGTTCACCCGCTTGTGGCACCGTGCACCAACGGTTGTCGGTGCTGAGGGCTACCGCGGTCGTGGTGCAGTCGACGGCGGCTCAGCCGAGCGGGGCGCGCAGGCCCGAGGCCCGGCGGGACCGGGTCGCCACGGCGGTGCGGACCGCCTCGGCGGTGCCGATGATGCGGACGTGGGCGCTGGCCCGGGTGACCGCGGTGTAGAGCAGCTCGCGGGTCAGCAGCGGGGAGCCGGCGGGGGGCAGGAGCACGGTCACCCGGGCGAACTGGCTGCCCTGGGCGCGGTGCACGGTCATGGCGTGGACCGGCTGGACCTCGGGCAGACGGAAGAGCGGGACGAGGCGGGGTGAGTCCGGCGAGCCGAAGGCGACGACGGTGCCGCCCGCGGCCGCGACCACCACCCCGGCGTCGCCGTTGTACAGGCCGGACGCCCGGTCGTTCTTGGTGACCAGCAGCGGTTCGCCCACCGGCCACGACCCGCCCACCGGGCGGTGACGACCGGTGGCCTCGCCCACCCAGGTGGCGGCCTGCGGCGCCCAGTGGGCCACGCCGAACGGGCCCGTGCGGTGGGCGAGCAGCAACCGGTGGGCGTCGAGCGCGGCCAGGGCCGCGGCGGCGTCCCCGGCCCGGGCGGCGGCGACCAGGTGGCGGCCTGCCGTGACCACGTCGGTGCGCAGCCCGGCCAGGTCGGAGTCGCCGAACCGGCGCCAGGCCGCCGAGGGGCCGTCGGTCGCACCGTCGGGCAGCTCGACCAGCTCGTAGGCCTCGTCACCGGTGCGCAGCAGGTCGACGACGGCCTCGCCGTCACCGGTACGGATCGCCTCGGCCAGCCCTGCCAGGGCTGCGCCGTAGCGGAAGACGTGGGTCAGCCGGACCACCGCCTCGGGGTGGGCCTCCACCAGGTCGCCGAGGACAGCCCCGGCCTCCACGCTGACCAGCTGGTCGGCGTCGCCGACCAGCACCAGCCGGGCGTCGGGGCGCAGGGCCTCCATGATCCGGGCCATGAGCGACAGCGACACCATCGACGACTCGTCCACCACCACCAGGTCGTGAGGCAGCGGGTGGCCGCGGTGGTGCCGGAACCGGGTGCTGGAGCCGGGCCGCCAGCCCAGCATGCGGTGCACCGTCGTGGCGACGAGCGTGCCCACCGCGCGCCGGTCGGCCTCGGGCAGCGCGGCGACCTCGGCGTTGACCGCCTCCTGCAGCCGGGCGGCGGCCTTGCCGGTGGGTGCGGCCAGGCCCACCCGCAGGTCTGAGCCGTGGATCCCGGCCGCCAGGGCTGCGACCAGCCGGGCGACGGTCGTGGTCTTGCCGGTGCCCGGACCGCCGGTCAGCACCGTCACCCGAGAGGTCGCCGCCGCCCGCACCGCGTCGCGCTGGCGGTCGGCGGCAGGGCCGTCCAGCAGCCTGGCGGCCGCCTCGGTCAGCGCCGCGTCGTCGACGTCGCCGCTGGTCAGGTGCCTGTTGTGGGACTCCGCGACGACGGAGCGGATCTCCAGCTCGTCGCGCCAGTACCGGTCGAGGTAGACCCGGCCGTCGACCCAGCGCACCGGACGGTCCTCGTCGCCGTGCGGCCCGTCGGCCACCAGCACGGACGTGCGCACCGCCTCGCGCCACGCGGCCAGGTCGGGCCAGGGCAGGTCGCCCAGCACGACGTCGGGCGGGGAGGTCTCCGGCTCGGCGTCGACGACGAGGTCCGGCGCGTCGGCCAGCACCAGGCATACCGAACCACCGCGCAGCGCCCGCACGGTCAGCGCCACCGCCAGGGCGACCTGCTCGTCGTCCTCCCCGGTGAGCGCGCACAGCCGACGGGCGACGTGGACGTCAGCGGCAGCCAGCACCCCGGCCGCCACGAACGGCACCAGCAGCCCTTCGACCCGCCACGGCACGCGGCCGTCGTGGACGTCCGTCAGGTTCACGGTCATCGGTGCACCCCCCTGCGTCCGGCCAGCAGGTCGGACAGGTCGGTGACCAGCCTCGACGGTGGGCGCCAGCCCAGCACCCCGCACGGTGTGCCGCCCACCACCGGGGTGGCCGGCCCGGCCATCCCGCGCACGAACAGGTACAGCCCGCCGCCCAGGTGGGTGTCCGGGTCGTAGCCGGGCAGCCGCCAGCGCAGGTAGCGGTGCGCCGCCACGGAGTACAGCAACAGCTGCAACGGGTAGTGGGCGTCGAGCATCGCGTCGAGCATCGCGGCCGGTCGGTAGTGCCAGCAGGTCAGCGGCTCGTCGAACGGGCCCAGGCGGTTGGTCTTGTAGTCCACGACGACGAACCGTGCCTCGTCAGTGCCGGGGGCTGGCAGCCGCAGCAAGGCGTCGATGCTGCCGGTGAGGTACCCGGCGAGCGGGCGGTCGGCGGCCACGGAACCGTCGGTCAGCCGGTCGGCGTAGGAGGCGAACGGGTCGTCGGAGGCCAGGTGGGTGCGCAGCAGGCCCGCCACGTCGCGCAGCGTCGCCCGGTCGGTGCGGTCGGTACCGGCGTCGCCTCCGGCCAGCGGCAGCTCGAAGTCCAGCTCGGCCAGCCGGTCGGCGGGGGAGACCTGCGCCAGCGCCAGGCCGTCGGCCAGCGGGCCGAGCGGGGTCGAGTACAACGGCGCCAGCGCGGCCGCCACCTGGTCGGGCTCCAGGTCGGCCAGCATGCCGAGCCCTGCCGTGCCGACCTGGGTCACCCGGGCCGTGATCTCGCCGTCCAGGTCGGCCGCGTCGGTGTCGACCAGCTCCAGCACAGCGTGGACGAACGTGCCGAAGGCGGTGCCCGCGGGCAGGTCCGCCAGCGGGGAGGCCACCAGGTGCAGGGCCTCGGTGCCGGCGTCGGGCGCGGCGGCAGCGACCGGCTCGGCCAGCTGCGGGTCGTCGGGCTCGTCAGCGATCTGCGGGATGTCAGGGACCGCCCGGCCCTCGTGGGCGTCGGCGGTCAGGGCCGAGTACGACGTGCGCCGCCAGTCCGGGTCGATCGCACGGTCGAAGGTCGCCGCCGTCAGCGGCTGCGGTTCCGGTGCGGGCACCACCCAGCGCCCAGGCCGCGGCTGGGCCTCGACCGTCTCGACGACGAGCGCCTCCGGCACGGCCAGTGCCGCCAGGCGTTCGCCGACCTGACGGTCCGACGGGGTCGGCACGGCTGTCGGCAGCCCGCCGTCGGGTCCCCGCTCGCCGAACAGCAGCCGGGTCAGCGGTGCCTGCGGTGACGTGGTCGCCGGGGACCACCAGACCAGCACGGCGCTGGCCGCCCGGGTCAGGGCCACGTAGGTCAGGCGCAGGTCCTCACCGGCCGCCTCGGCGTCGGCGCGCTGCTGCGCCTCGGCCCGGCCGGGGCCGTCGGTCCCGCCGACGTCCAGCACCCGCACCCCGTCACGGTGCAGCGACAGCGTCGGGTCGTCCTGGCCGAAGTGGCGGTTGGCCTGGAACGGGACCAGCACCACAGGGAACTCCAGGCCCTTGGCGGCGTGCACCGTCATCACCTGGACCGCGTCGGCGTCGGTCTCCAGGCGGCGGGACCGGGTCTCGTCGTAGTCGGCGGCGGCCTCGCTGCGGCGCTGCGCCAACCACTCCAGGAGGGCAGGGGCACCCAGACGGCCCGACCCCAGCCCGCCGGTGCTGGCCGCGGTGTGCAGCGCCTCGCCGACGTGCCGGACGTCCGCCAGGCGGCGGGGACCGTCACTCAGCGCGACCAGCCGCATCGCCAGCCCGGTCTGCTCGACGGCCTCGACCAGGGCCGCCACCCCGGAGTCGGTCAGCACCCGTGCCCAGTGCCGCAGGCGGGCGGCCAGGCCGTCACGGTCGGCGCCGGTGGCCGTGCCCAACCGGTGGGCGTCCCAGCCGACGAACGGGGTCAGGGCCACCGCCGCCTCGTAGCCCGGGTAGCCGGGGGTGGCCAGGGCGGTGAGCAGCACCTGCCAGTCGTGCGCCGCCGGGGAGCGGAACACCGAGGGCAGCACCGAGCTGACGGCCGGCACCCCCGCGGCCCGCAGCGCGGCGTGCACCTGCTCCACGTCGTCACGGGTGCGGGCCAGCACCGCGATCTCGTCGGGACGCACCGGGCGGGTGCCGTCGTCGTCGTGCACCACGGCGTCGCCCAGCACCCGCTGCACCTGGGTGACGACGTCGGCGTACAGCACGGCCCGCACGTCGGCGACGGCAGGTTCGCGGGTGGTGGTCGGGAAGGCGGCGCGGGTCACCCGGCGCAGCAGCACCGGCGGTACCCCGGTGATGCGCCGCCGGGTGTGGACGGCCTCGACCGGTCGCACCCGGATGGCCGGGTCGCCCAGGGCGGCGCCGCCGAGCATCGGCCACAGCCCGGCCAGCACCGCGGCGTCGGTGCGCCAGGCGCGGTCCAGGGTGCGGGTGGCGTCGATCTCGCGCACCGCGTCGAGGTAGGTCACGACGTCCGCGCCGCGGAAGGCGTAGATCGCCTGCTTCGGGTCGCCGACCAGCACCAGCGCCCTGGGGCCACCGTCCTGCCCGGCGGGTCCCTGCGTCGGGGGACGGTGGGTGCCGTCCGGGGAGATCCCCGCTGTGCCCTCGACAGCCGCCGTCGGGTCGTCGGCCCGTGGCGCTGTGTCGTGGAACGCGGTGCGCAGGATCTGCCACTGCACCGGGTCGGTGTCCTGGAACTCGTCGACGACGACCACCCGGTAGCGTTCACGCACCCGGGCGCGGGCCGTCGGGCCGGTCACCGGGTCGTCCAGGGCATCGCGCAGGCCGGTGAGCAGGTCGTCGTAGTCGACCAGCCCGGCGGCACGCTTGCGGGCCGCCATCTCGGACCGGACGGCACGGGCCAGTCCGGTGGCGTCGCGCGCCCAGCCGGGCGGCGGGTCGACCGGCACGATCTGGGCGACATGGTCGCCGACCGCGGCCCGGGCGATGGTGCGGGCCTGCGCCACGTCCAGCCGCGGGTGCGGGTCGGTGGCGTACTTGCGCAGGTACAGGTCGTCGACGACCTCGTCGCGCAGGGTCGCGGCGTCGGCCAGGAACGTCGCGTCCGGGTCACGGTCGGCGTGCATGCCCAGGGCCAGCAGCATCTGCTCGCAGAAACCGTGGGTCGTGGTGATGGTCGCGGCGTCGAGGTCGGCCAGGGCGTCGACCAGGCGCCGGTGCCGGGCCGGTGCGTCGTCGGCGGCCAGGTGGGCGATCACCTCGTCGTCGCTGGTCCGGGCCTGGTCCGGGTCGCGCAACGCCCGTTCGGCCGCCACCAGCCGGGAGCGCACCCGGTCCCGCAGCTCGGAGGTGGCCGACCGGCCGAAGGTGACCAGCAGCATCTGCGGCAGCCGCACCACCCCCTCGGCCAGGTAGCGCAGCACCAGCGACGCGATGGTGTGGGTCTTGCCGGTGCCGGCGGACGCCTCCAGCACCACCGACCCGGCCGGCAGGAGACCGCACGGGTCGAAGGGGACGGTGCCGGTCGCCTCGGGCCTGCCCGGGACGACCGGAACTGTCTGCGCTGCCCGGCGGGTCTGTGGTGTCATCGGCCCGGCTCCTCGTGGGCGTCCAGGTCCCGCCACCAGGCGACGGCCAGCGCGCCGAACCGGGTGTCCTCGTCGGGGGCGCGGCGGGTGTCCGCGGGGGTGGGTGGGGCGGCCAGCAGGGTCTCCAGGTCCAGGCGACCGCCCCAGACCAGCTCGTCGTAGCGGTTGCCGAACTCTCGGCCCAGCCGGTCCTTGGCCGGCTGCAGGGCCAGCTCCCGGCTGCGACCGCGGAGCCGGAGCCTGGCGTAGGCCCAGGACGTGGTCAGCGGAAACGGCAACGGTTCGGTCATCGCCTCGTCGTACAGCTCGACGGCCGACGCCAGGAACGTGCGGGCGGCGCCCTGGTCCGGGGCGCGCAGCCGGGTGGCACGGCCCCGGCCGACGACCACCGCGCCGCGCACCGGGACCGAACCGTCGGCGGCGACGGCCAGCAGCTCCAGCCACGCCTGGAGGCGGTGCTTGTCCGACAGGCGCGCGTAGGTCACGGTGACCACCGTGTGGCCGCGCACCTCGACCGCCCCGGTGAGCCGCCGACCGCCCGGCAGGTCCACGGTGACAGCCACGCTGCGCGGCGGTTCGGTGAGATACCCGGCAGCGGCCTGCTGCACGCTCGCCGCCTCGGCGTAGACCTCGGCGGCGACGTGCTGGCCCAGCGCGGCCGGCGGCAGGTGGCCGCGCCGCCGCTCCGCCGCGCTGGCCACAGCCAGGTCGGCCCCAGCCAGGGCGGCCCGCAGGATCCGGTCGCCGGCCGCCCAGCGGGCCAGGCCGTCGACCTCCAGCGGCAGACGGTCGTCGGCCAGCTCGGTCGCCCCCGGCAGGGTGACGCCCAGCCGGTCGCGGACGAACGCCCCCACCGGGTGCTGCAGGGCCGCGACCAGCGACGCCAGCTCGACGTCGACCCCGTCAGCGGGGTCGTACGAGCCTGCGGGACCGTGGGGGGGCCAGTCCAGCGGGGGAGCCAGGAACGGTCGTGGCTGCGGCGGCTCGGCCCGGGCTGCGACCAGGGCGCGGGCCGCCGCCAGCGCGGTGCGGTCGTAGCTGGTCGGCCCGGCCGACGAACCTGCGGAGGCGCCGAAGGCCCGCGGGTCCACCGGGTGCAGCGGATGGTGCATCACGAGGTCGCGGGCGGTCGCCGGGCGTCCGTCGGGGTGGTGCAGCGCCACGGCGTCGTCGACGGCGTCGAGCAGCTCGGCGACCGGCACGCACGGCACCCGTGGGGCGCCGGTACGCTCGTCGGCCCCGCAGTGCACGACGACGAGCCGCTGCGTGGCGGCGGCCACCGCGTCGCAGAACAGCTGGCGGTCACCGGCCCGCGGGTCCGGTTCGCCCACCAGGGGGTCGCGGGCGGTGACGTCGTCGCCGTCGTCGGCACCGCGCCGCGGGAAGGCTCCGTCGTCCATGCCGAGCAGCACCACCACCCGGTGCGGCACGCCGCGCAGCGGGGCGAACCCGCAGACGGTCAGCGCACCGGTGCGGTACCCGGACCGGCGGCCGCGTCCGGCCAGGGCGGGCCGCAGCAGCGCGACCAGGTCGGCCAGGCGCAGCGGCACCGCGTCGTCGGCGACACGCTCGCGCACCTGGGCCAGCGCCTGCGCTGCCTCGACCTGCTGCCAACGGTCGGTCGTCGTGGTGTCGGTCAGCAGGGTCAGCGCCGTCTCGCAGGTGTCCAGCCAGTGGGCGACCGGGTGGGTGCCGGACAGCTGGGCCAGCAGACCGGTCAGCCGGTCCAGCAGCTCGGTCCAGCGTCCGACCAGGTCGACGTCGGCCGACGACACGTCGTCGACCGGCAGCACCGCGCCGAGGTAGCGCTGGTCCTCCTCGGCCATGGCCACCCCGAGCAGCAGCCGGTCCAGCCCCGCCGCCCAGGTGCCCTGCTGCTGGTGGACGTGGTAGCGGGCACGACGGGTGGCGTCCTCGCCCCAGTGCACCCCGGACTCCGCGGTCCACTCCTGCACCCGGGCCAGGGCGTCGTCGTCGAGGCCGAACCGGCGACGGACCGGGCCGCTGCGGGCCAGGTCGAGCACCGCCGAGGCGGTGACCCGGGACGAGGCCAGCGCCAGCACCCGTCCCAGCACGCCCAGCAGCGGGTTGGTCGGCTGACCGGTCGAGGTGCGGTCGGCCACCCGCACCCGCAGGAGCCGCCCCGGATGGCTCGGCTGGTCCAGGGGGTCGACGGGCGCGGCGGCCGTCGGACCGTCGGCCTCGTCCACCGGGTCGAACACCGCCTCGACCAGCGGCGCGAACCCGGCGACGTCAGGGCACAGCACGACGACGTCCCGCGGTTCCAGGGTCGGGTCGTCGGCGAACAGCCCGGTCAGCACGTCGCGCAGCACCTCGACCTGCCGCATCCGGCCGTGGCAGGCGTGGACCTGCACCGACCGGTCGGCGGTGCTCAGCGCCGGACGGTCGGGCTCGTCGTCGTGCCGTGCGCTGCCGTGCGTCGGGCGGTCGTCGGCCAGGGCCTGCTGCACCGTGCCGAGCACGGTGGTGGGCCGTCGCGGGGCCGCCGTGACGGTGACCTGCCCGGCCAGCGGTGCCACCCGTAGCTGCAGCTCGGTGGCGGGCCCGGACATGGACGACAGCAGCCGGTGCCGGGCCGGGACCGGCAGGTCACGACGACGCAGCGGACCGGTCGGGTGCAGGTCGGCCCGCTGGGCGACGCGCCGCCACAGTGCCGCCGAGGGGTGCACCAGCCACAGGTGCACGTCGCGGTGCACCGCCAGGGCGTCGAGCACCCGCAGGTGCGCGTCGGGCAGCGCGCCGGGGGCGAACACCGACAGCCGGGGCGGCAGCGGGGCCAGGGCCGGGTCGTCGTGCAGACGTTCGGCGGCCTCGGCCAGGCGCTGGGAGGGGGCGAGGGTGCCCAGCCGGTTGGCGACGGCCCGCCACAGGCGGGCCTGCCACACCAGGTCGTCGGGCAGCGCGGTGCCTGCGCCGTCGGTGTCGTGGCCGGCGGCCCAGTCGGCCAGCAGCGCGGGCCGTCGGGCGTCGTAGGCTGTGAACAGCCCGGCGACGTGACGCGCGGTCTGGAGCCGGCGCCCGCGCCGCACCTCGTCAGAAGGGTCGTCCCCGAGGTGGTGGCGGACCACCGACAGCCACGGGTCGTTCAGGTGGTCGTCGACGGCGGCGAGCACCTGCCAGACCAGCCGGTCGGGGTGCCACGGGTCGTCACGCCGGTCCAGGCCGACCACACCCGCCAGCACCTGCGCCACGACGCGCCACCAGGGGTCGAACCGGATCTGGGCGGCGATCCCGTCGGCGGCCCCGGCAGCGCCCAGCCGGTGCGACAGGCGCTGTGCCACCCACCGCCCGACCCCCGGGTTCTCGACCGCCACCAGCTCGGGCGCGAACGGGTCGTCCGGCGGGGCGGCCAGCAGGTCGGCCAGACCGTCGGCGAGCACGTCAGCCCGTTCGGCGACGTGCACGGCCAGCCGTGCCGGTGCTGAGTCCTGACCCACGCCCTGCACCGTACAGACCGCGACCGACACACGGCCAGCCTGTCTGCGGCGACGAGCCCTGCCTGGCCCCGGTGCCTGCTGTCACTGCTCCCGGTGGCGACGGGTGACGACCAGGGTGACCAGCCCGCCGGCCAGCAGGACCAGGACAGCGGCGGTGATCCCCGTGAGGTCGGCCCCGGTCAGGGACAGCGCACCAGGGCTGGCACCGGCTGACCTCGGGGGCGACGCCGGGACGGGCGGGGGCGGGGCGAAGGGATCGACCTCCACGCGGGCGCTCGAGGGTGCCGAGGCGGCCTCGACAGCGGCCTCCGGCCCGAGCAGGACGTCCGGCCGCGCGAACGGCTGGGCGGCGGCCAGGGGCCGGTCAGTCTGCCTGAGCGGGCTGGCCGCTGGCGGCTGGTAGGACGCCGACGCGGTGGCGGTGTTGTCGATGGCCGTGCGGTTCAGGTCGGCGCCGACCACGACGTACTCGGCGGTGCAGGTCAGCCTCTGTCCCGGTGCGAGGGTGGCGGCGGGGCACCGGGCCGTCGGGGCGGTGCCGGCACCGTCGAAGCGGGTCTCGGTGACAGCGACCGGGCCGAGCGTGACGTTGCCGGTGTTGGTGACGTCGAAGGTGTAGGTCACCACGTCGCCGGGTTGGTGGACCACGGCGGGGCTGGCGTGCTTGACCAGGCTCAGCGCGGGTGCGGGTGCGGCGGGAAGGGTCGCGGTGGCGTCGGGGGAGTGCACGGGTGGGCCGGTCGGCGGGTTGGCGACGGCCTGGGCGCTGTTGGTGACTGATCCGCGGTCGATGTCAGCCTGGGTGAGGGTGTAGGTGGCGGTGCAGGTCAGCTGCCCGCCGGGTGCCAGCGGTCCGGCGTCCGGCGGGCAGTCCGGTGGGCTGAGGGTGCCGGTGCCGTCGAACCGGCCTTCGACGATGGTCGTGTCGTTCAAGGTCACCGCGCCGGTGTTGGTGACGACGAAGGTGTAGGTGATGGGCATCCCGGGCCGGAAGGCGTCGGGGCTGGTGGGGGACGCCGACTTGGTCAGGCTCAGCGCGGCGGCCGACGACGCCGAGGTCTGGGCGTCGGCGTCGTCGCTCACGGGCGTGGCCGCGTCGTCGCCGGGCACGTAGGCGACGACGTGCGCCAGGTTGGCCAGGCCGCCGCCGTCGACGTCGGCCTGGGTGGTGGTGTAGGTGACCGTGCAGGTCAGGTGCTCACCGACGGCCAAAGTTGTGGCCTTCGGGCAGCTCAGGGTGCCCAAGGTCCCGGTGCCGGTGAAGCTGACGTCGGTGATGTCCACCGACGTCAGCGGTGTCTGCCCGGTGTTGGTCGCCTCGATGGTGAAGATGACGGTCTGACCGGCGGCGGTGATCGTCGCCGGTGAGGCGGTCTTGGTCAGGGTCAGCCCGGGCACGCCCGGCACCACGTCGACGGAGGCGGTCGACGGGTCTGAGACGGCCGACGAGCCGCCCGGGCCCTGCACCGTCACGGTCGCGGTGTTGGTGATGGCCGCAGTGCCCAGGTCGGGTGCGGTCGCGACGTAGTCGGCCTCGCAGGTCACCGTCTGCCCGGGCAGGACCGGGCCGGCCGGGCAGACGGGCACGGGGGCGGGACCGGTGCCGCTGAACGCGACCTCGTCGACGTCCAGGGCCTCGACGGGGACGTTGCCGCTGTTCGTGACGGCGAAGGTGTAGCGGACCTCGTCTCCGGCCGTGTGCACGACGGTCGGGGTGACGGTCTTGACCAGCTCGACGGCGGGGGCAGAGAGGTCGGGGACGATCGCGGTGTCGGCCGTGGAGCGGACGTCAGGACCTGACGGTGGCGTGCCGACGGCGGCCGCCGTGTTCGACAGGGAGCTGCGGGTGATGTCGGTGGCGGTGATGGTGTAGTCCACGGAGCACACCAGCTGGTGGCCGGGCGTGACGTCGTCGCCGGGGCATGTCACCTGGGCCAGGGTGCCGTCCCCGGTGAAGTCGGTCTCGTCGATCCGCACGGCGGAGAGCGTCACGTTTCCGGCATTGGTCACGACGTAGGAGTACGTCAGGACGGTGCCCGGGACGTACGCGGTCGCGGTGGCGGGATGCACCGACTTCTTCAGGGAGATCGCCGGGTCCTGGGTGGCGGAGACCTGCGAGCTGCCGGGCGCCGAGGTGGGGTCGGTGAACCCGTCGGGGGCGCTGGCGCTGGCGACGGCCGTGTTGTCGATGGTCCCGGCGTCGATGTCGGCCTGCGTGGTGGTGTAGGTCGCCGTGCAGGTCACGGACTTCCCGACGTTGACGGTGCTGGCTGTGGCGGGGCAGGTCGGTGCCGGCGCCGTGCCTGTCCCGGTGAAGCGGCTCTCGGTGATCACCGGGTTGGTCAGGGGCAGCCCGCCGGTGTTGGTGACGGTGTAGGTGTAGGTGACCTGCTGCCCGGGGGCGGACACCGACGTCGGGGAGGCGGTCTTGGTCAGGCTCAGGGCGGGCGCCTGGACCAGGCGGAGGCTGGCCGTGGCCGTCGCGGTCGACGGTTCGGGGCCGGCCTGGGGTGTGGCGGTGGCGTAGGCGGCGTTGGTCAGCAGCCCGGTGGCGAGGTCGTCGGTGGTGACGGTGTAGGTGGCGGTGCAGCTGACGCTCGCGCCGGGTGCCACCGGCCCCGCCGGGCAGGTCGGGGCCGCCAGCGGGCCGCTGCCCGAGAAGGACGTCTCGTGGATGACCGGGTCGGTGACGGGGATCGGGCCTCCGTTGGTCACCTGGTAGGTGAAGGTCACCTGCTGTCCGACGGTGGCCTGGGTGCGCGAGACGGTCGTGGCCAGCTGCAGCACCGCGTTCGGGGTCACCTGGTTGGT
>JAVBSR010000102.1:0-27720 GCA_031556715.1 Cellulomonas sp. | reverse complement strand
GTCGGACGGGCTGGACTACATCAAGGTCGGCAACGTCGAGATGTCGTCGCGGGCCTACGTCGCCGCCTTCGGGTTCAAGGGGCCTGACCAGCAGAAACCCGCCGGGGTGCTGTCGGGCGGCGAGCGCAACCGGCTCAACCTGGCGCTGACCCTCAAGCAGGGCGGCAACCTGCTGCTGCTCGACGAGCCGACCAACGACCTGGACGTGGAGACCCTCGGGTCGTTGGAGAACGCCCTGCTGGACTTCCCGGGGTGTGCGGTCGTCGTGTCGCACGACCGCTGGTTCCTCGACCGGGTGGCGACGCACATCCTGGCCTACGAGGGCACCGACGACGACCCGTCGGCCTGGTACTGGTTCGAGGGCAACTTCGCCGCCTACGAGGAGAACAAGGTGGCCCGGCTGGGTGCCGATGCCGCCCGACCGCACCGTGTGACCTACCGCAAGCTGCGTCGCGACTGAGCCGACCTCGGCATCCGGGCGAACCCTGCCGAAACCCCGCAGGCCCGCCGGCTCGGCTTTCTACGATGGCGGCATGGCCCGTCCTGGTCGTTCCACGCTGGTCCGGTCTGGACGTCGGCGGCGTTCGTCCCGCTGGGTATCGACGTCGGTCGTCGACCTGTTCTTGCTGACCCCGCCTCCTGCCCACCGGTCGGCGTTCCGCCGCTGGGCGGCGGAACGGGCTCGGTATGTCCGAGGTCCGGCCGGTGGGAGGATCGACCAGCTGCTGCAGCTACGCTTCGGCCAGGGACCAGATCGGGGAGGTCTGATGCGGGCGGTTCCGCGCTATGCACTGAGCTGGAACGAGATCACCGGCCGGCCGGACCCGGCCTGGCTGGAGGTCGACGAGGCCAGGGCTGCCTACGAGCACCCGGACGGTCCTGCGCTCATCGTCGTGGACGGTTCGTCCCCGGTCGACAAGAAGGCGGTGCGCGCCGCCTGGCGCATCCGGTTCACCGTGGACGGTTTTGTCCGGGTCAGCTGGATGGACCAGCACGGGTCGGTGCTGCGCCAGTCGTACTACGAGACGACGGACGGCCGGTTGTTCCGCACGCGGATCACCGACCGCGTCTACCCCGACGGCGAGCAGCGCTGGCTGATGTACGAGGCCCAGGTGCGCCGCACTCTCGACTTCCACCCTGACGGTGCGATCTTCATCGAGGTCCACCGTGCCGGCCAGCAGGAGGTCGAACGGGGGATCACCACCTCGGACGAGTCGGCATGGTGGTTGGACTACCCCGCTTTCGGCTGCTGGGACGACCTGCTCGACCCTGGCTACGGCCTGCCCGCCGACGACCCGGGCCTGGACCCCCGCCTGGCCCAGGTCTGGGGTCAGGACACGGCGTCTGACCGCTCCGGGACCTCGGTCGAGGCCTGACCGGCGCTACGCCGGTCCGACCACCGAGACCTGGGACCCAGGCCCCAGGCCCCACCGGCCGAACGACCCGACCGGTGCCTCGAGCACCTGCCGGCCGTGCTTGACGGTGCGGGTCAGGCGCAGGGGGCGCAGGACGGTGACGGCCAGGACGGCGCCCTGGCGGTCCAGCACCGCGACGTCGAGGGCGTCGCGCATGCCGACGCCGTGCACGGAGTTCGACGGGACGAGGATCAGCGCCTCCGGCAGCGGGTGGCGGCCGAGCATCCCGCGCAGCCGTCGCCCGAACGTGTCCGCGACGACGACCGGGGCGACGTCGACCCCGTCGACCACCAGCCGTGCAACCTTGTCCATGGGTCTGCCTCCGTCCGGAGGTCCACCTTAGTCCGAGGTCGCCCACCGGTTGTCACGTCCCGCAGTCACCTTCCGTAGACCCGGTTTCACCGATCGGCCGAGATTTGGGCCCACGGGCCCAACAGCACCCTGGGGTCTGCCCTCATGGGGGCCCAACATGGGTGCTGGGGCTCATGTGCACCGCGTGCGTCTGAGGCAACGTTTGGGTGTGAGACCCCAGGTGCGGTGCGACGTGCGGGTGCCCAGCCCACCCGGCGGTCTCACCTGCTGTCGAGCGGTCGAAGGGGACCGTCTCGATCGGCGGGACAAAACGGGGCAAACGCCGAGCATCAGAGGCTATCCTCGTCGTGGCTTGCCCGAATCGTGGACTTCGTACCGAGGGGGTGTCGTCTTGCCAGCAGTGTTCCTCACCGCTCCCACTGCTGTCCCCTCGGGGACGGTGGTGGCGCGTCCGGAGATCGGAGCGCTGCTTGACATCGCCGCTTGCGGACAGCCGGTCGTCCTGGTCAGCGCCGACGAGAAGGGTGCGGCGGCGGCGCGGGCGGCGCGGTTCGCCGCCGAGGACGTCCAGATCGGCGTGCTCCGGCTGACGGCGCCCCCGACGCTGGTGTTCGTCCTGGCCGCTGTGGCGGCCCTGGTGCCCGACTTCGCGCTGGGATACCTGCCCAACGTGTTCTCGCGCACCAGGTACTGCACCCGGACCTACGCGGCGCTCGGTTCGGTCCGTGGCCTCAAGCACCCGCGACCCAGCAAGAGCCTGATGAGGCGCAGCGCCTTCGGCAGCGGCACCTGGGTCGTGGACTGGCAGACGCAGTCGATCACGGCGACCAAGGCGATCGACCTGCCGCAGCACGCCTGGGCGGTGGCCGCGTCGTCGCCGCGGCCGCCGCTGTTCTCCCGCCACGGCTGGCCCTCGCAGCCGCTGGAGATGATGCACGACGGTTCGTTCTGGGGCACCCCACGCTGGTCGGAGGTGACGGTCGTCAGCCAGTCACCGCAGGCGATCATCGGGTCGCTGTTCGACTTCATCCCGCCGGACGCGGTGCAGTGCCGTTCGTGCACGCGGGTCTGCGGCGGGGAGATCTGTCTGTTCTGCCAGGTGCGGCACTACGACTCGTCGGAACTCGTGATGAACGGAGCTGGTCGATGAACCCCAGGCAGAAGCGAGGGGTCGCGATGCTGATCCTCACGGCGATGGGTGCGATCGCCGTGTTCGTCGCGGTGCTGCTCTACGTCGCCGACGTCAACTCCCAGGTCGGCCACCGGGTCAAGGTGCTGGAGCTGACCAAGGACGTCGACGCCTACGAGCAGATCACCACGTCGTCGTACAGGTCGGTCGAGGTCCCCGAACGGTGGACCACGAGCACGACGCTGCGCGAGGAGGAAGACGTCGTCGGCCTGGTCGCGGCGACCGCGCTGCCGAAGGGCTCGGTGCTCCAGCAGGGGATGGTCATCACCCGGCCAGGGGTGCAGCCCGGGTACCGGGAGATCGCCATCGTGGTCGACGCGGAGACCGGGGTCGCGGGCAAGGTCAAGCCCGGTGACCACGTCGACATCCTCGCGACCACCGCCGGGACCAAGGGCACGTCGGGCAACATCGAGGTCGCCGCCTGCTCCGAGGTCTGGGCCTCCGACGCCCTGGTGCTCGAGGTCGGGGTCGTGACGCAGAAGCAGGAGGCTGACGCCTCGGGCTTCGGGGTGACCAACGGCGTCCCGGTGACCTTCGCGCTCAAGACCGAAGACACCCTGCGCCTGTCCTACATCGAGAGCTTCTCGGTCAAGCTGCGGCTGGCGCTGCGCGGTGCGGGCGACAGCACCGGGCTGGTGGTCGGTGACCGGTTCTGCGAGGACTCGGGCCTGACGCTCCAGGCTCCGCCGGGCACCGGGGACGGGGGCTGACCATGGCGATCCACATCTTGCTGGCCACCGCCGACGTGCCGACCATCGAGCACTGGACGCAGGTCGTGGCCGAGGCCGAACAGCTGACGCTCGGGGGGGTGGGCCGCAGCCTCGACGAGATCCAGGGGTTGCTGCTCGGCAACCAGGAGGTCGAGGTGCTCGTCATCGACGAGCACCTCGAGGACCGTGGCCTGGAGTTCGCGCGGCTGCTGTCGGGAGCCAACCCGCTGCTGGCCGTCGTCCTGCTGTCCGACCAGGCCGGTCCGGCCCAGGCCGTCGAGGCGATGGAGGTCGGCGCCCGGGCGGTGCTGGCCCGCAGCGCCAGCCTGGCGGACGTGGTCGGGCGGCTCGAGGGCGTCGCGCAGTGGGTCAGCGCCGCCCGGACCTCGGCCGGCCAGGACACCACCGGCCGGGCGGGGCGCATCATCGTGGTGGCCGGCGCCAAGGGCGGGGTGGGGGCGACGACCTTCGCGATGCTGGCGGCGCAGTCCATGGTCGGGGTGCGCTCGGTGGGTCTGGTCGACTTCGACCTCCAGGCCGGGGACCTCGCCCCGTACCTGGGCGTGCAGGCCCGCCGGTCGATCGTCGACCTGGTCCAGCTGGCCACCAACATCTCCGGCCGGGTGCTGCGCGAGATCACCTACGAGGTCCACGGGCTGCGTCTGCTGACGGCACCCAGCCACGGCGAGCGGGCCGAGGAGATGACGGTCCGGGCCGCCCGGGCCATCGCCTCGGCCCTGCGGTTCCAGTTCGACGTGTCGGTGGTCGATGTCGGTGACTACCTCACCGAGGCCTCGGCGGCGCTGGTCGAGGACGCCGACCAGGTGGTGCTGCTGACCACCCCGGACCTGCCGTCGCTGCGGGCGGCCCGCCGGACCCTGGCGCTGTGGGAACGGCTCGTGGTCCGGTCGCCGGGCGACGTCCAGGTGGTGATCAACCGTCAGGCCAAGTCCACGGAGATCACCCAGCAGCTGGCCAGCCGGATCGTCGAGACGACCATCGTCGGCGCGATCCCCGAGGGAGGACTGGGGTTCGAACGGCTGATGAACACTGCCTCTGTGCCCCAGACCCCGACCGCCGTGGGGCGGGCTGTCGCCTCCCTCGTCGCGACCCAGTCCAGGATCCAGGAGGCCCAGACGCGGACCGAGCACGCCGTGGAGGAGGCGGTCGAGGAGATCGGCGCCGGACGCAAGAAGGCCCGCCGGGGCCGCAAGAAGGGCGACCAGGGACAGTCGACGGTCGAGTTTCCGGTGATCATCATGGCGGCGCTGCTGCTGTTCCTCGTGGCGGCGCAGGGCCTGGTCTACGGCGCGTCGTACCTGCTGGCCCGAGAGGCCGCGCACGAGGCGGCGCGGGTCATCGCCGTCCAGGGCTGCTCGACGACCTCACGGGCCGCTGCCGAGCGTGAGGCCCACGACCGGCTGGCCCACGCCTGGGACCGCGGCACCAGGGTGACGACGAGCTGTTCTTCCGTCACCGTCGACGTCCAGGTCCCGAAGGTCATCGCCCCGTCGAATCCGAGGGCTGCTGTGACGGTCCCGGTCTCAGGAAAGTGAGACACCATGGTCCGGCGTCTTTCGCAGCGGTGGCGGCACGGTCGCGGTGACGGCGGCCAGGCCGTCATCGAGCTCGTCGCCTATGTGCTGGCAGTGGCCATGGTGGCGGTGATCTGCATCCAGGGTATCTACGTCGTCCAGGGGGTGTCGGCCGCCCAGCAGGCGGCACGGGACGGTGCCAGGGCCAGCGGCCAGGGCCAGTCGTGCGAGAGCGCGATCAGGGCCCAGCTGCCGAGCTGGGCCCGCCTGCAGTCCAGCTCGTGCTCCGGGGGGAGGGCTTCGGTGACGGTGCAGATCCCGATCAAGCTGGGGTCGCGCACCATGGGCACCGTCTCGGTGACCCGGTCGGCCGTCATGCCCGTCATCACAGACACCGGCGGGATGTGACGGCTCGTGGGCCTCATCGATCGCCTGGTCGCCCCGCCCGCCGACGCGGACGGCTCCGACCTCATCACCCAGTATCGGACCCGGCTGCTGCAAGAGGTCGAGCTCGAGGAGCTGTCACGGCTGCAGCCGGCCCAGCGCCGGGCGCGGCTGGAGCGGGTCCTGTCGACCCTGCTGACGGCCGAGGGGCCGGTGCTGACCACCGCCGACCGGGCGCAGCTGGTCCAGCGGGTGGTCGACGACTCGCTGGGCCTGTCGGTGCTGGAGCCCCTGCTGGCTGACAAGTCGGTCACCGAGATCATGGTCAACGGCCCGTCCGACGTGTTCATCGAGCGCGGCGGTCGGCTGCAGCGGATCGCCACGACCTTCGCCTCGACCGAGCAGCTGATGCAGACCATCGACCGGATCGTCTCGACCGTCAACCGGCGGGTCGACGAGTCGTCGCCCATGGTCGACGCCCGCCTGCCGACCGGTGAGCGGGTCAACGTCATCATCCCGCCGCTGGCGCTGGACGGTCCGACGCTGACCATCCGGCGGTTCCCCCAGCCCTTCCGGATGGAGGAGCTGGTCGCGCGGCAGATGCTCGACGCCCGGACTGCCCGGCTGCTCGAGGCCTGCGTGCGCGCGAAGGTCACGACGGTCATCTCCGGTGGTACCGGCACGGGAAAGACGACCTTCCTCAACTCCCTGTCCGGGTTCATCCCCGAGCGTGAGCGGATCGTCACCGTCGAGGACGCCGCCGAGCTGTCGTTGCAGCAGGACCACGTGGTCCGGCTGGAGTCCCGTCCGGCCAACGTCGAGGGCAAGGGTGCGGTGACGATCCGTGATCTGGTCCGCAACTCGCTGCGCATGCGACCTGACCGGATCATCGTGGGGGAGGTCCGCGGCGGCGAGACCCTGGACATGCTCCAGGCCATGAGCACCGGCCACGAAGGCTCGATGGCGACGGTGCACGCCAACTCGGCCTACGACGCTCTCGGCCGGCTGGAGACGCTGGCCGCGATGAGCGACGTCAACCTCCCCGTGGAGATCGTCCGTGACCAGATCAACTCGGCGATCGAGGTCATCATCCAGCTGAACCGTGGCGTCGACGGCTCCCGGCGGGTGGTGGACGTCTCCGCCCTGGCCTCGAACCGGCGCGAACCCTACCGGCTGGAACCGGTGATGACCTTCGAGCAGGACCCGCTCGGTCCTGACCGGAAGGTCACCGGACGGGCCGTGATCCACCCGCTGCCACCCGAGCTGCAGGACCGGCTGGCGCGGGCCGGCGAGCTGGAGGGCCTCCAGTGACGCCGGGGATCATCGCCACGATGCTCGGCGCGACGCTCGTGCTGGGCATGCTGACCGTGTCGCTGTGGCAGTCGGAGCGGGCGCGCACCCGGGCCCTGCTCGACAACGCGGCGGCCGGGCCGTCGGGTTCCGTCGGACGTCTCGGGTACCTGGACCGCAAGTTCCGTCAGACCACGCTGGGTCGCCGCATCGGCCTGCTGCTGGCCGGGGCGGGCATGCCGTCGTGGTCGCCGTTCGCCTTCTCGCTGGCCTCGCTGGCCGGTGCGCTGGTGATCGCGCTCGTCACGGAGAGCTTCGCCGGGCGGGCCGCGGCGATCATCGTCTTCGCCGTGGTGCTGGCCTCGGTGAGGCAGTGGTTGCGGCGCCAGCAGGGCAAGCGGATCGAGCAGTTCATCGGGCAGCTGCCCGACCTGGCCCGGTTGCTGTCGAACGGGGCGTCGGCCGGGCTGGGGGTCCGCCGGTCGCTGGAGCTGGCCGCCCGGGAGCTGGCCGAGCCGGCGCGGACGGAGGTCCACCAGGTCTCCAGCGAGCTGGCCCTGGGGGAGTCGATCCAACGGGCCCTGGGGCACATGTCCGAGCGGTTGCCGTCGCGCGAGCTGTCGGTGCTGGTGCACACCCTGGTCATCCAGCACCGGGCGGGCGGTGCGCTGGTCACGGCCCTGTCGCGGATCGCCACGACGCTGGAGGAGCGCAAACAGCTGCGTCGGGAGGCTCAGACCGCCGCGACCGGTTCGAGCTTCTCCGGGTACATCGTGATCCTGCTCGGCGGCGTGTCTGTGGTGCTCATGAACCTGATGTCGCCCGGGGTGATCGACAAGATGCTCGGCATGCTCATCGGGCAGATCGCCCTCGTCGTGGCGGCGGGCTGCTTCGTCGTGGGGTTCTTGCTGCTGCGCCGCGTGACCAAGGTGGACGTGTGATGGTCGGGCTCTTGGTGTCGGTGGGCGCGGCCGCGGTGTTCGTGCTCGGCATGGGCGGTCTCCACCTGGTGCGGACCACCGGGCTGGAGGAGGTCTCAGACTTCCAGGCGCCTGTCACCCGGAAGTCCCAGAAAGGCTCGGGTGCGGTTCTCGACGCGATCGGTGCCCGGCTCCTGACCACCACCATGCGGCTCTACGGACCGGTGCGGCTGCGCCAGCTCGAAGAGCGCATCCGGCGGGCCGGCCGCCCCCAGGGACTGACGCTGACGATCTACCTGCAGCGTCACGGCGCCAGCTGTGCCATCGGTCTGGCCTTCTTCGTCATGATGGCGATCGCCGGCGGGGCGCTCGGTGCGGTGCTCGGACTCGTCGTGGCCGCGGCGCTGGCCGGCTGGATGCCGTTGTGGTTGCGCACCGAGACCGGGCGTCGGGTGGTGCAGATCGAGGCCGACCTGCCCGACTTCCTCGACGTGCTCGGGGTGACCGTCCAGGCCGGGCTGGGGTTCCGGCAGGCGGTCGAGCGGGTCTGCGAGGTGTCCGAAGGGCCGCTGGCCGAGGAGATGACCAACGCGCTGCGCGAGATGGCGCTGGGCGCCTCCCGCCGTCAGGCCTTCGTCGGGCTGCGCGACCGCACCAAGTCCGCCACGATCGCGGCCTTCGTGGCGGCGCTGCTGCAGGCCGAGGAGCTCGGCGTCCCGCTGGCCGACGCGCTGGAAGACATCGCCCGGGACGCCCGCCGCTCCCACGCCGAGCAGGTGCGCCAGAAGATGGCCAAGGTCGCACCCAAGGCCTCGATGGTCATCACGCTGACGATCGTCCCCGGTGCCGTCATCCTCATCGCGTCGTCGTTCATCATCGGCAACGAGGTGTTCAGTGACCTCTTCTAGGCTCAGCATGGCACTGTCCGGCACCCCGGGTGACGACTCGGCGCACCGGGCGGTCTCTGGCGTGGTGCGGCTGCTGGCCGAGGTGCGGCTCGCGGTGCTGGCGCTGGCGGTCGTCTTCGCGCTCGACGACATCCTCGTCGCGGTGCTGGTGATGGTCACGGCGCCGTTGTCCTACGTGCCGGCCCGGTTCTGGGAGCGTCACGGACAGGTCATCGCCCGGTCCGGCATCCTGCTGGCCTGCGACCTGGTGGCGACGGTGGTCGTGGTGCTGCTGGTCCCTGAGCTGCTGGGTGCGGTGTACGTCTTCGCCACCGTGACGCTGCTGGGCATGATCGTGGGCTGGCGCCTGACGCTGGTGATGGCGCTGCCGTTCGTCCCGCTGATGCTGCCGTTGCGGCACGTCGACGCGCCCGGTGGGTGGATCTTCGGGATCGCCGTGGTGACCACCATGGTCGCGATGGCGTTCACCGGGACCACCCTGGGCACCGCCCTGCGCCAGCAGTGGCTCGCAGCCGAGGAGTCGTCCCTGCTGAGAGCTCGCCGTGCCGCCACCACGGAGCGGGTGCGCATCGCCCGGGACATGCACGACACCGTGGCCGGCGACCTTGCCGGGACGATCCTCGTCGCCCAGGTGCTGCGGGACAGGCTCGACCGCGAGGACGTCCCGCCCGACGTGCGTGCCACGGCGGCCCAGCTGGTCGAGCTGGTCGGTGTGGCGCACGGCCACACCCGCGAGGCGATCACCGAGCTGCGCCGGGCGGAGCAGCACCCGGCCGACGACCTGGACGAGCTGTGCCGCGCCTGGTCACGACGGTCTGGTATCGCCTGCTCCACCCAGATCACCTCCCAGGTCGACGACCTCGAACCTGCGCTGTTCGCCGACCTGCGGGCGATGCTCACCGAGCTGCTGGAGAACGTGCGGCGCCACTCGAGAGCCCACGCGGCCCAGGTCGAGGTCGGCGTGGTCGGCGGCGCGGCGGTGCTGCGGGTGGTCGACGACGGGGTCGGTCTGCCCGAGCCCGCGGTGACCATCCGTCAGAAGGCCGCCGAGGGGCACTACGGCCTGGCCGGCATCGACGAGCGTTCCGCCAGCCGGGGCGGCACGGTCGCCCGCCGGGTGGCAGCCCGCGGGGGCCTGGACACGTTGATCCGGCTGCCGCTGCGTCCCGGGGAGGTGGCCGCGTGAGGGTGCTGGTCGTGGACGACAACGCCTTCATCCGGATGGGTCTGCGGGCCGCGCTGGAGTCCCAGCCCGACGTCGACGTCGTGCTGGAGGCGGCTGACGGTGCCGAGGCGCTGGAGCGGATCGACGGGGCGGACGTGGTGCTGCTCGACGTGCGGATGCCGGTGCGTGACGGTCTGGACGTGCTGCCCGAGCTGGCGTCGGCGGCGACGGTGATCATGCTGACCAACACCGACACCGTCGAGGTCGCGGCCCAGGCCATGCGCTCTGGTGCCTCCGGCTACATCATCCACGGCGCGCTGGACCCGTCCGGTATCGCCGCTGCCATCAGGACCTGTCTGTCGGGCGGCACGGTCATGGCCGGGCTGGACCCGTGGCCGGTCTCGACCACGTCACGGACCGCCGAGCGGACGCACGGCGGACTGTCGCACCGCGAGACCGAGATCATGGACCTCATCGCGCAGGGTCTGACCAACGCCGAGCTGGCCCGTCGCCTGTTCCTCAGCGAGAAGACGGTCAAGAACCATATCAACCGGATCTTCGCCAAGCTCGGTGTCACCAACCGGGCGCAGGCGATGGCTGCATGGCTCGGCACCGATGGGTCCGTGGACCCAGCACAGGTAGGGACCAAGTTGGGTCCCTGAGCACTGCGTCCGCGATGGCCCACGGCATAGCGTGTAACTATCAAGAACGGCTGGGAGCTCCTCCCAACGATCACTGGAGATGACAATGGACGCCATTACCCGCAGGGCCCTGATGGCCCAGTTCGCCGTCACCGGCTTCGTGGCTGGTGCCTTCGACCGGATGCGTCGGGACGACCGCGGGCAGGGTGCGGTCGAGTACATCGGTATCATCATCGCCGTTGCTGCCATGCTCGTCATCGTGATGGCGATCATCAAGGGCGACGTCGCCAACGGCCTGAAGGATGCCATCAAGAAGGCGATCGACTCCGTCACCGGCGGCTGAGCGTTCTTCCGCGTACTGCGCCCGACCTGTACCGCGAGGTACGGGTCGGGCGCATGTCGGTATTCTGGCCCAGCACGACGAGGAGGGGACCCGTGGGTATGCGTGGCGTGGCTGTGGCCGTGCTGGTGAGCGTCGCTCTGGTGGCCGGTTGCAGCGGCTCGTCCGACCCGGACCCGACCGGGACGGACCAGGGTACCTCGGGTGTCCGCACGGTCGAGGCCCAGGTCAGCGGTCAGACGCTGGTGGCCCGGGTGCATCCGGTCGTCTCGGTCGACGACCGTGCGGTGCTGACCGTCGACTACTCGGTGCCTGAAGACTCTGAGGAGTCGACCAGCCTGGCGGTGGGCCATGTCATGCTGGACGACGGCATCGGGCTCGGGACCAGCGCTGTCCGGCTCGTCGACCTGAAGGGTGGCCGGGTCTGGGAGGTGGGTTCCGGCCCTCTGGACAAGACGACGACAAAAGACCTCCTCAATGTCTCGCCCGGCGATTCGAGGACGTCGCAGACTTTCTTCGGTCCGGTGGACGCGGACTCGGTCGGTGTGATGCTGCCGCTGGTGGGTCTGGTGACCGATGTCCCGGTGGTCAAGGGCGACGCATCGACGCCGGACGTCGCGTCGCTCGGGATCGACGGTCCGTTCGAGTTTCCGGCCCCGTATCCTCTGGAGTCTTTCGTCCAGGCATTCGACGGTGATGCGTCCGTGCGGCAAGAAGGTGACGAGCAGACCGTGACGCTGGCCTCAGACGTGCTGTTCGCCTCGGACGACGACACGTTGTCCGCCGAGGCGGACGCCCGGGTTGACGCCACGGCACAGCAGGTCGCCGAGGTCGCATCCGGCGGCGAGGTGCGGGTCGTCGGGCACACCGACGACGTCGACACCGACGAGTACAACCTGGCCCTGTCGAACCGGCGTGCCCAGGCCGTGGCCGACCGGTTGTCGGTGACGCTCGGCCCGTCGTACACCTTCGTCGTCGAGGGCAGGGGCGAGGCCGAGCCAGCGGTAGAAGGGACGGACGCCGTCGCACGGGCGGCGAACCGTCGGGTCGAGATCGGCTTCAGCGCCACCGAGGCGATGCAGCTGACCCCTCACGAACAGACGGTGCCGGAGCCGACCGGTCCGACCACCTCGGGTCACAGCACGGTCGAGTACACGCTCGAGGGCACGAGGCTGAAGGCGGCGGTGCCGTCGGCGGTCCGTCACGACGGCTATCTGGTCGGCACCGTCAAGGTCTCCATCGTGGCGGGCGGTGACCCGGACTTCATGCTGGGCGACTATAGCGACCATCACGAGCAGGACTATATGGCGCCGAGCTGGGTCGACGGTGCGTGGGACGTGACACTGGTCGGCCCGTCGGGGCGTGCCTATCCCGTCCAGTACCGTTCGCCGCCCGACAGTGCGACGGTCGTCGTCCTGGCCGACCGGTTCCGCTGGGTGCCCGTCAAAGAGGGCGAGTCGTTCACGTACACTGTGGTCTGGCCCGATTCCGGTCAAGACACGGTCGATATCGACGTACGCAACAGGTTCCGAATCACCGACGTCCCGGTGGAGGCGAGATGAGGGTCCGCAGAAAGCTCGACAGCCAGGGTGCTGCCACCATGATGATCATCCCGGCGATCATGGTGCTGCTGCTCGCCGGACTGCTCATCATCCGCAACATCGGCTCGGCGACGACCGACTCCAGGCAGGCCCGAACCGGTTCGGACGCGGCGGCGCTGGCGGCGGTGAAAGCCTGGTCTGACTCCATGGAGGCGGTCTACTACGCCTCGGCCGGCAGCACGGAGCTGATCCCGTGGACCACGTACACCTATCCGTTCTCGTTCTTCCGGGGTACCCCAATCTCCGGGTACACGGCGGGTACGGCGCCGGCAGCGGCTGCCTATGCCGGTGCGAACAACTGCACAGTCGTGAACATGAGGCTCGACACCGTCAAGGGCAAGGTGACGGTGACCACGCGCAACCTGGACTCTGTGCCAGACACCGGCCAGCAGGCAGAGCACACGTCCACCGCTCAGTTTGCCTTCCCCCAGAGCTCGGGAGCCTGCATGACCAGCGGCGGTATCCTCGGCCACAACAAGAACGGTATGTGCGACACCCAGTACAAGGGTGGTCCCGCCGGTAAGCCGTACAAGACCGAGATCAAGATCGTGGGATAGCGACCGCACCAGGCACGGGCCGCCGGGGTGCCTCGGCGCAGGGATCTTTCGGGGAGAGGTTGAATGGACGAGTCGTGGGTTCGAGTCGACGCCCGGACCGTGGTCACGGTGGTCGGGCTCGACGCGCTGACCTACATCTTGGTCTACTGGCTGGTGTTCCCGGCGTTCGAGACCACGCTGGAGTCGCTGGACGCGACGGTGGCGCAGGGCGTCATGCACGTGGTCGCGGCGGTCCGCCTCACCCTGGTCGGTCTGTTCGCCACCCGGTCGTTCCGACGCCGCCTCGGCATGGAGACCAGGGTCGACCCGGTGATGTCGGTGGCCGTGGGGGCCGCGACGACGATGGTGCTGGGAATGGTCGTCGGGATCGTCGGCCGTTCGCTGACGGGAGAGGTCGGGCCTTCGGTCGTCGAATACCTGGTGGCCGCGGCCGAGGGGATCGTCTTCCCGCTGCTGGGCCTGCTGTTCGTCATACCGGGCAGGGCGGAAGAGGCTCTCTTCTCGCGGCAGCGCACCTAGGTCCGCGGGCCCATCCGGGAGTGGGTCCGTGCGTCCTTGACCGAGGTGACGGGACTGTCTAGCCTGCCTTTCAGTGTTGATTTCTCGGGCGGGCAGATGAGGTGCCGTCTCGGGGTACAGGCGACGAGGAGACGGTGGATGTTGGTGCAGATGAGTCGTCGCCGGGGGGCGCTCCGCGCGGATGCGCGTGACGAGGGCGCGGCTGTCCTCGAGTACGTGGGCATGATCATCGCGCTCGCCTTCCTGGTGGTCTCGTTGACCCTGTTGTTCACGCCGATGGGGAAAGACCTGAGCCAGAAGCTCTGCGAGGCTGTGACGAGCGTGACGGGCGGCTCGTGCTCGTCCTCCTCGGCCGATGTCCCGGGCGACCGTCGGCCGACGAAGCCGTGCGTCACGAATACCTCCGAGTTTGCGGCGAAGGCAGGCGTGTCCATCGCTTTCGTCGACCTGGGCTCCGGGATGAAGATGGTCACCGAGAGGCTGTCCGACGGGACGTACCGGGTGACCCTCGTCGACACGGCAAAGCTCGGTGCTTCGCTCTCCGCCGGTGAGGCGGTGGCCAAGCTGAGGATCGGCGGGTACGGCGGCGAGGCGGGACTCTCGGCGTCGGTCAGCGGGGCGCTGGAAGGCGCTTACGGCAGGGAGTACACCTTCGGTTCTGCCCAAGACGTCGCCGACTTCCAGGAATGGGCTGCGCGAGAGTACAGCAAGAACGTCGCTAAAGGGGTAGCCGGCCCGCCCGGTGGTCTCGGCATCGAGGTCGGGACGTGGTTGTGGAACAAGATCACCGGATACGACTACCGGCCGCCCGAGCCCAGCGCGACGTACGGCGAGGCCAACGTGGTGGTCAGCGGTCAGGCCATGGCTGAGGTCGTCACCGCGGGAGCGCGCGGTGACCTCTCCTTCGGCAGCGGTGCCGGCGTCCGTCGGGACTCGGCCGGGAACATCACCGTCTACACCAAGGTGACGTTGGACGCGAACGCCGCGGCCGACCTGGGCCTGCAGACGGTGGCACGTGGTTCGGCCGGTGTCGAGACGGTGGTCTCGGTCGTCGTCGATCCGAAGGGCAACGTCACCGAGGTGGGATTCACCGGCGCGGCATCGGCAGAAGGGGCGTACGACCTCACCCGGCTGGCGGGGACGCCGATGGCGGACACCGGCGGCAGGGGCGTCGGTCTCAACGCGACGTTCCCGGTCACCGACGCCAACCGGGCCGGCACGATCGAGGCGCTGAGAGGCCTGGGTGTCGTCAACGTCAACGGGGGGGTCCCCATGGGCCAGGCGGCGGCGGTGCCGTGGATCCTCAGCCAGGCCAGGGACAAAGGTGACATCACCGTCCAGACGTATGATGTCGCCAAGAACGAGCTGCTGGCCGCGTCCTTGGGGCTGAAGGTGCCGGGGATCGGCGGGCTGGGCCTCAGCGCCGACGCCACGACGTCGGAGAAGTCGAGCACCGGTGCGTGGTACCTCGGGCGCGACGGCTGGCAGAAGTGGGAGGAGTGTTCCTAGTGCGGCGGAGGGTCTGGGGTGTCGTCCTCATGATGATCGTCGGTGCAGGTGCGACCGGGTGCGGTGGTGACTCGGAGCCGACGGCCACCTCGGACCCGACGCCGTCGGTCTGGCCGCAGCCGACCGGCAGCCCGGTGACGATCGAACCGGTCGGCGACATCGCGGGCGCGGAGCCGTACGAGTCTGACGGGGTGTCGGTCCTGGTGCCGGACGGCTGGGAGACGCGGCGCACCGAGAATCCGGACTACGTGATGATCCAGGTGATGCCTCCCGGCGACGAGCGGAACCCGGTCGCGGTGATGGTCGAGACGCAGCCCGGCACGGCCGACGCGGTGGAGTCGACGGCCTCGTCGACGTTCGCGCAGCTGGCCACCTCAGGCGCCACCGACCTGGAGCAGCGCCCCGCCACCTGGTCGGGCTGGCGGTACGCCAGCAGCCTCACAGGCGTCTTCGACCAAGGGGAAGGCGGCGTCCTCACCGATTTCGCGCAGGTGTTCGCCCTGTCCGACTCGGGGATGGTCGTCGGCGTCGCGTCGCAAGCACCCCGGGGCACGTTGGACGACTCGATGTCCTCCAAGGTGATGCGGTCGGTCAGACCCGTCGGGTGAGGGTGGAGCCGGGGCGGGCGCACCCTGCGTCGGTCGTCGTCGCGCTGCATGCCGTGCCGGCTCGTCGACGTCGCGGGCTCCTACCGGCCACGCGCCATCGACCGGGCCGCCGTGGCCCTCGACCGCTGCGTCCCTGGCAGGCGCAGGCCCTGGTCGGTCCGCGCACCCACCCTCGCGAAGCTCACCATCCTGAACCGGTGAGCGAGCCCGAGGTGCTGGTGATCGGCGCGATCACCTGTTTCAGGGTGCGTTCCAGGTCGACCCGGGCGCCCGGCACCATGGCGACGAGGGCGATGACGAGCACCGCGGTGGCGATGATGATCCCGACGTACTCGACCGTCGCAGCACCCCGCTCCCGCTCCTGACGCCGACGGGCGACGGTTCGGGACAGACGATCCATCGGTCTCTCCTTCAGCAGCCCAGACGACCAACCGCAGCAGGATATCTGCGGGTGGGCGTCGCGACGAGAGCCCCTGGGCCCTCGACACTGGGTCCCAGGACACGGTCGTCCGGATCGCAGCCGGCGAACAGGGGCTGCCCGCAGAGGGCTGACCTGGACGGTCGAGTCGCTGCGGCCTCGACCCGTGCGAGCGACGCCTGGCGCGTGGCCGTCCGACGGCGGCGAGCCCGCGCCAGGTCTGGGGGCCCAACCTCGAGGGCCCAGGGGCTCTCGTCCGGGGCTCATGGCCGCGGTTAGCCTGCTGTGGTCTGCAGGATGCCCTCCAGAAGGTGAGACCGGTGAATCGTCTGTCCCGAACCGTCGCCCGCCTGCGTCAGGAGCGGGAGCGGGGTGCTGCGACGGTCGAGTACGTCGGGATCATCATCGCGGTGGCGGCGCTCATCGTGGTCCTGCTGGTGGCCCTGCCCTCGTCCGGTACCTCTCTGGCGGAGCGGGCGAAGACGGTCATCTGCGACATCACCGGGTCGGGGTGCGGCTCTGGCGACCACGGGGCTGACGACGGCGGTCGCGGCGACGGCTCCGGCGACCAGGGGGCCGACGGCGGACAGGGCGACGGGGGCGACGACGGGTCGGGCGACCCGGCCCAGCCGCCGCGGGCCGACGTGCCGGACGGTCTCGACCCGGCCTCTGACCTGGTGGCCACCATGCAGTCGACCGAACGCGGTCGGGAGGTGCTGCAGTGGCTGGCGGACCACGGCATCAAGGTCGTCATCGACCCCGACGCGAAGGGCGCCTACTGGGACGGGACGCAGATCGTCATGGGTCCGGGCTTCGACGACGCGTCCGTCCTGGTCCACGAGGCCAACCACGCCAGGTACTCCACCGAGGGCCGCGCGGCTGACGTCAACGCGCTCAGCCGGGCCGACTACGTCAAGGCCCAGGTGGCCGAGGAGACCGACGGCGTCGTCCAGCAGATCCAGGCAGCGCGCGAGTTCCGTGCGGCGGGCCACACGGTGCCCGACCAGCCGGGCGAGGCGGCCTATGACAACGCCTACCGGGATGCGAAAGCCAATGGTGCCAGCGACGCTGATGCTCGGCGGGCGGGGTACGATGCTGTCGAGCAGGAGTTCTACAACGGAGGCTTTGTCACCTCGACCGACGGGAAGAGCTATCCCGACTACTACGGTGGATACTGGGATGACGTTCACTGACCCGGCCCGGGAAATCGACAAGGCCGATCGCTGTCGAAAGGGCGTCGAAAGGGCACGGAGATGACGGGACGCGTGACGGGTCTGCTGGTCGCCGCACTGCTGGTGCTGGCGGCGGGTGGGTGCACCTCGGACGGGTCGGCCTCTGACCCGTCCGCGTCGCCCGGCACGACCACGGGGACGACACAGGAGGACGCGGGCGTGCGGGAAAAGCTGGCAGCAGGGCTTGCCGATCTGAGCCCGGTCAAGGCCAGTCTGGTCGGGGCCGCCGAGACGACGGTGACGCCGGTCGAGGCGACCTGGCTCCACGGGTGGCAGGTATTCGACGTCTATTCGCGCACGCAATACCACCCTCAGCGTTTCTACGCTGCCCTCAGCGACGACGGCACGGCTCTTCTGCTCTCCGGAAAGCCGGACGCCTTCAACCAGATGGTCCGCAATGGCGCGGTCGTGGTGGACGACGCTTCGCTCGCGACCGACGTCGCGACGTTCTATCTCGACACGACCCGGGCCTTCGACGTGTACTCCTACCGCATCTCCGCGATGTCCGAGGTGCAGTGGAGGCCGAACCTCGACGCGACGCAGGCCCAGCAGCGGGCCCAGCTCGAGGCGCAGTACGACGCGCTCGTCCAGCCTCCGGCCGCCGAGCCGTCGGGCACCGGGTGGACGGTGACCGCCTGGACGGTCGACGGCGCGACCCTGGTGGACCACAGCCTCGCGGTCGCGGCCGACGGCACCGTCAAGGACAGCCCCGACGTGGTCGCCACCGACCTGCCGGTCGGCGTCTCGCCCTAGCCGACAGCCTGGTCCACCTGGGTGGACCTGCCGGGGGTGGTGCCCGCGACCGGCGTCGTCCTGTGAGCCCGTGCGTCCGGCGGCGAGGTCGCCTCTCCGCCTGTCGCCCGGTCTGCGACGGGACGCTCCTGGATGGCGGGGTCTGGGAACACCGGTGCTGCCGCGGGCATCTGACGTCGTGACTGCCGCCACGATGATCCGCTCGGTCTGCGTATGCTCGTGCGGGGCACGAGAGGGGACCGATGACTATCCAGCCAGACGAGCACGAGCGCGCCATGGAGATGCTGCGCCGGGCCGACGAGATTCTCGCCCAGCGCGTCGTCGGCCAGACGCGGTTGCGCCGCGCGCTGCTGGTCACCCTGCTGGCCGGGGGGCACGCCCTGCTGGAGTCGGTGCCGGGCCTGGCCAAGACCACGGCGGCGCAGGCCCTGGCCGACGCGGTGTCGGGCACCTTCCGGCGGATCCAGTGCACCCCGGACCTCATGCCGAACGACATCGTCGGCACGCAGGTCTACCACTACGGCACGGGGGAGTTCACCACCCAGCTGGGGCCGGTGCACGCCAACGTGGTGCTGCTCGACGAGATCAACCGGTCGTCGGCCAAGACCCAGGCCGCGATGCTGGAGGCGATGCAGGAACGCCAGACCACCATCGGCGGGCACGAGTACCGGCTGCCGTCACCGTTCCTGGTCATCGCCACGCAGAACCCCATCGAGGAAGAGGGCACCTACGTGCTGCCCGAGGCCCAGATGGACCGGTTCCTGGTCAAGGTGGTGCTCGGCTACCCCACCCCGACCGAGGAGACCGAGGTGCTGGCCCGGGTGATCGACGGCCGGCAGGACGCACCGCTGTCGATCGCCCCCCTGGGCCTGGACGAGCTCACCTGGCTGATCGGTCTGACCAGCCAGGTCCGGGTCGACCCGGCCATCGGGCAGTACGTCGTGGACGTCGTCAACACCACCCGCGGCGGCGGGCCGCGCCCGGTGCCAGAGCTGCGCGACCTGGTCCGGGTGGGAGCCAGCCCGCGCGGCTCGATCGGGCTGGTCCGGGTCGCCCAGGCGGTGGCGCTGACCGCCGGACGGAGCTTCGTCGTGCCGGAGGACGTCAAAGAGCTGCGCTACGAGGTGCTGCGGCACCGGCTGGTGCGGACCTTCGACGCGCTGGCCGACGGGGTCCCGCCCGAGCACATCGTCGACCTGGCGTTCGGGGCGGTCCAGGCGCCATGAGCTCCACCACGAGCCCCGGCGCGAACGCCCACGGCGGGACGGCCCCGCCGGCCCGGCGGCGTGGCGACCAGATGCTGCTCCTGCGCTCTCGGCTCAGCCTGCCGATGACCCGGCGCGTGGTCGGGCTGATGGAAGGACGGCACCGTTCCGTGCTGCACGGGCGCGGTCAGGACTTCGACGACCTGTCCCGCTACGCTCCCGGCGACGACCTGGGCGACATCGACTGGCGTTCCAGCGCCCGGGCCGGGGTGCCGCTGATCAAGCGGTACGTCCACGAGACGACCATCACCGTGGTCCTGGCGGTCGACACCGGCCGGACGATGACCGCCCTGGCCCGAGACGGCGAGCGTAAGTCAGAGGTCGCCCTGGAGCTGGTGCGGCTCGTCGCCATGCTCGCCCACGACGGTTCGGACCGGCTGGCGCTCGTGGCCGCCGACGCGGACCGGCTGCTCACCTTCCCGGCCCGGCACGGGCGGCTGCACGCCGAGGCCCTGCTGCGGCGCCTGGGCGACCAGCTGGCCGCCACCGACCCGCGCGCGGCCGACCCGCCCGCAGCCGACCTGTCCCGCCTGGTCAGCCAGGTCGAGCGCCGCTGTACCCAGCGCTGCCTCGTCGTGCTGGTCACCGACGAGGCGCACCCCGACGCCGACGTGGACCCGGCCGACGGTGAGGGGCCCGACGCCACGGCGCTGCGGCGGCTCCGCACCCGCCACGACGTCATCGTCGCCTCCGTGCTCGACGCCGACCCGCGCAGCGGCCCGGACGTGGACGACGGCTGGAGCGCCCCCGCACCGCTGCTGCGCGCCCCGCAGGTCACCCGGGCCATCGCCCAGGCGCAGGCCGTGCGTGCCGCCCGGCGCCTGAAGGTGCTGCACCGCCTGGGGATCACCGGTCTGACCGTCGGACGCACCGACGAGGTGCTGGCCCAGCTGGCGCGGGCGCTGAGCACCGGAGGAGCCCGCACCGGGGGAGCCCGCCGTGGCTGACCTGTCCCAGGCCGTCGGCCGGCTCGGTGGCGCAACCCGGCTCGTCGTGCCCGAGGTGCACCCGCCGACCGGCTACCCAGGCTGGGTGACGGCGCTCGGCTGGGGCCTGGTCGCCGTGGCCCTCGCCGTCGCCGTGTTCGTCTGGTGGTGGACGCGGGCCGCCCAGCCCCGCTTCGCCGACCGGCCGCTCCCGCCGCCGTCCACGGCCCTGGGCTGGTCAGGGTGGGACGAGCCGCTGCCCAGCGCCCAGGCGCGGTACCTGGCGCACGTGGCTGACGTCTCCCGGCGCTACGAGGCCGGGCTGGTCAGCGCGCGCGGTGCGCACCTGGAGCTGGCGTCGGCGGTGCGCGGGTACGCCAGCGCCCGCCTGGGCCGGGACGTGCGCACCCTGACCGTCGCCGAGCTCCACCGGCTGACCGGCGACAGCCCGGCAGCGGCCGCGCTGCGGGCCTACCTGGGCCCGTCGTTCGACGGTCCCGACGCCCGGCCCGAGACCACCCGGGCGTCGATCTCTGCCGCGTGGCGGGTGATCCAGCGATGGTGAACCTGCTGTGGGGACCGGCAGCCGTCGCGGTGGTGGTGGCGCTGGTGGTCGCGGGTGCCGTGGCCGCGCTGGTGCGGTGGCGGCGACCGGCCGGGCTGGTGGCGCACAGCGGCTGGGTGCGTGACCTGCCGGTGGTGCGGGCCGCCCTGCGCCGTCAGACGGTGACGCAGGTGATGGGCTGGATCGGGACCGTCGTGCTGGTGGTCGCGACGGCGGTGCTCGTCGGCCGGCCGGTCGACGTCCGGCCCACCCCAGAGCTCATGGGCCGTCGGGACATCGTGCTGTGCCTGGACGTGTCCGGGTCGATGCTGCCGTACGACACCCAGATCCTGGAGTCCTTCGAGCAGATGGTGCAGTCGTTCGACGGGGAGCGGATCGCCCTGTCGGTGTTCAACGCCACCTCGCGGACCATCTTCCCGCTGACCGACGACTACGACATGGTGCTCGACGAGCTGGGCCGGGTGAAGGACGACCTGGACGTCGACCTGCGCGGCACGACCTACGTCGAAGAGCTCGAGTACGTCCTCACCCCCGAAGAGCTGGCCGGGCTGTGGGAGGTCTGGGCCGGGACCCTGTCGTACTACGGGTCGTCGCTGGTCGGCGACGGTCTGGCCACCTGTTCGCTGCTGTTCGACGCCGACACGGCCGACCGGTCGCGTTCCGTCGTCCTGGCCACCGACGCCGACGTGCAGGGCGAGCCGATCTACGGGCTGGACGAGGCCGCAGCCCTGGCCGACCGGCGGGCCGCCTCCCTGTACGGGCTGTTCCCGCAGGACCAGCAGGGCACCCGGCAGGACCGCCAGTTCTCCCGGGCGCTGCGGGACGTCGGCGGCAAGGTCTGGTACGCCGAGGACCCGGCTGCGGTGCCGACCGTCGTCTCGGAGGTCGTCGCCGACCAGGCCCAGGCCGTCGCGAAGAACGCGCCGCCGCAGGTCACCGACGCGCAGCGGGCCTGGACCGGCCTGGGCGGCGTCGGGCTGGCGCTGCTGCTGGCGGCTCGGGTCTGGGGGCGACGATGACCTGGCGACCGCTGCTGCCCTGGGCGGTGCTGGTGCTCGGGGGCCTCGTCGGCACCGGCGTGTGCGTGCTCGGCCTGCTGCGGACCTTCCCGGGCGCCTCGCTGACCAGCAAGATCGGCTGGGGGGCCCGGATCGTCATGGTGTGGGCGCTGGTCGTCCTCGCAGCGCAGCCGTCGACGACGACCACGGTGCCGGTCGGCACCGCCTCGTCGAACGTCGACGTCCTGCTCGTCGTGGACCGCACCGGGTCGATGGCGGCGCAGGACTGGGACGGCGACCGACCCCGGCTCGACGGGGTGCGCGCCGACATCGAGACGCTGGTCGACGCGCTGCCGGGGGTGCGCTGGTCGGTGCTGGCCTGGGACTCCCAGGCGGTGCGCACCCTGCCGTTCACCTCCGACGCCCACGCCCTGACGTCGTGGACAGCCTCGCTGCGCCAGGAGATCACGGCGTACTCCGGCGGGTCGCAGATCGACCGCCCGCTGGAACAGCTGACCACGATCGTCGCCGACGAGGCGGAACGTCGTCCCCAGGCCCTGCAGTACGTCGTCATCATGTCGGACGGCGAGTCGACCCTCGACGGCCCGTGGACGTCGTACCACGGGCTGCGCGACCACGTCGCCGGTGGTGCGGTGCTCGGCTACGGCACCAACACCGGCGGCCAGATGCGCTCCTACGACGGTGCGGCCGACCCCGACCCCGACGCCCCGTGGATCACCGACGACTCCGGCGCACCGGCGGTGTCGCGCATCGACGAGCAGGTGCTCATGTCGGTCGCCGACCAGCTGGAGGTGCCGTACCTGCACCGCACCGGCCCGGACTCCGCCGAGCTGACCGCCTGGGCCAAGGACCTGGACCGCACGACGAAGACCGAACCGGGCCGCACCGTCAGCACCTACCTGGCGCAGACCTGGCCGGCGGCGATCCTGCTGGGGCTGGCGCTGGCCGTGGAGGTCGTGCTGGCCGTGCCCCGGCGCACCCGGAGGTCGCGATGAGCCAGGGCCAGCCGGGCGACAGTCGGGCAGGACAGGCACCGGTGCCGCTGAGCCCCGACCGGCGTGCCCGGGCGCGGCGCTCGCGGCTGCGCTGGTCGGCCGGCGCGGCGCCGCTGGTGGTCGTGCTGCTCTGGTTCGCCTGGCCGATGGTCGCCGCCGGACCGGTGGCACGGGCCGCTGCCGGCACCACGACCGGTGACCGGTCCTGGTACTTCTGGACGGACGCCGTCGCCGACCACGACGTCGTCGAGCTGTGGCGGGCCGACTACAACCAGGGCACGGTCCGGCTGCTCGCCGGCGAGGGCTGGGCGGCGGTCGAACCGCTGCGTCGGGCCCTGGCGGCGGTGCCGGAGGTCAAGGACGAGGAGTACGCGCAGTACTGCATGGTGCTGGACAACCTCGTCCTGGCCTACCTGGCGCAGGCCGAGCACACCACCGACGCCGACGAGGCCGACCGCGCCACCGCCGACGCCGCCCAGCTGCTCAAGGACCCGCGCTGCGCGGACCAGGACAGCCCGCCGGACTCCCCCCCGACGTCGCCGGACAATCCGCGGTCGGACGGGCAGGGCCAGGGCGGCGACGACGAGGCCGAGCAGGATCGCCAGCGTGAGCTCGAAGATCGGCAGCGCGGGTCCGACGCCGACGCCGAGCAGTACCGGCAGGGCGGCACCCCCGACCTGTCGGCCCCCCGCGACCCGGGCGGCGGACGCTCGGACGACGGTCCTGGCGGTTACCAGGACTGGTAGGGCGACCTCCGCGAGCCGCGGTCGACAGCCTCGTCGCCCGCGGTGAGCCGGTCGACGGCCCGGGCCAGGACCCTGGGGCACCGGGCCCTGCCGCGCTCGACCGGTCGACGACCGGCGCTACCGCCGGGCAGCCGGGACCTGCTGGGTGATGCAGTGCGCGTTCCCGCCGCCGAGCAGGATCTCCCGGCCCGGCACGGTGAGCACCCGCCGGTCGGGGAAGGCCGCCGCGCAGGCGGCGACCGCGGCCTCGTCGTGCGGGTCGTCGAACACGGGCAGCACCACCACGCCGTTGCCCAGGTAGAAGTTGACGTACGAACCGGCCAGACGGTCGCCCGCCCGGCGGGGCAGGCTGGTGGGTACCTGGTCGATCTCGGCGGCCTCGGCCGGCGTGAAGGTGAGCGGGCCGGGCTGGTGCACCCGCACCACGTCCAGCGGCCGGCCCTGGGCGTCGCGGACCGTGCGCAGCACCTGCTCGGCCGCGACCGACCGGGCGTGCTGCGGGTCGGACGGGTCGTCGGTCCAGGTGAGCATCACCTGACCGGGCCGGGTGAACCGGCACATGTTGTCCACGTGGCCGTTGGTCTCGTCGTCGTAGGTGCCCCAGGGCAGCCAGACCACCGTCGTCGCCCCCAGGTGGTCGCACAGGCGCTGCTCGATCTGCTCCTTGGTCAGGTGCGGGTTGCGCCCGGCCGACAGCAGGCACTCCTCGGTGGTCAGCACCGTGCCCTCGCCGTCGACGTCGACCGACCCGCCCTCCAGGACGAAGTCGGCGCGGTACCGGTCCACCCGTTCGACCTCGCAGACCTTGCGGGCCACCGCGTCGTCCGCCGCCCACGGGAAGTAGAGCCCGTCGACCAGCCCGCCCCAGGCGTTGAACTGCCAGTCGACACCGCGCACGCCGCCGGCCTCGTCCACGACGAACGTCGGGCCGCTGTCGCGGGCCCAGGCGTCGTCGGTGGTCATCTCCACCACGCGCACGCCGTGACCATGAGCGTCCGGGTGCGGCAGCAGCGCCCGGGCGTGGTCGAGCTGGCGGGCCGAGACGGCGACCGTCACCGGCTCGGCGGTCGCGACCGCAGCCGCGACGGCGGCGAAGGCCTGCTGCGCGGGCCTGGCACCCAGCCGCCACACGTCGGTGCGCTCGGGCCAGACCATCCAGCAGCCGGTGTGCGGTTCCCACTCGGCGGGCATCCGGTAGCCGTCAGCGGCCGGGGTGGAGTCGACGATGGCGCTCATGCCCCTATCCTGCCTCGTCGCCGCGGCGGGAAGGGCCCTGCCCTTGCTGCCGACCCGCTCGGTCGACCCGACGACCGCCCGGCCGACCCGCCTGCCGGGTGCTCTGGTCGTCCCGACCACCGGGGGCTCTGGTCGTCCCGACGACCGGGTGCTCTGGCCGACCCGACGACCGGGTGCTCTCGATCCGTCAGCTCGTCCGGCTCGGGGCAGCGCTCAGTGGGAGTCGATGTAGTCGGCGAGGGCTTGGACCTGGTCCTGGTTCAGGACGCGGAACAGCGGGAGCATGGCGTTGATCTCGTCGACGGTCCCCGAGAACTCGACGCAGAAGGGGATGTCGTCGTAGCAGTTGGCGGCGTAGGAGAGGTTGCTGGACTCCAGGACCCACTGGTCGCCCAGCTCGTCGCCGGTCCGCTGGCTGACCCACCTCTGGTTGTTCTTGTAGCCGAAGTCTTCGTAGGCAGCGGCAGCGTCCTCGGGGGTCGGCCACTGGCTGATGATCGCGCTCTGTCCCGTGGAGGCGATGTAGCACGAGGTCGTGGAGTCGGAGCCCGACGGGAGGTAGGACCCTGTCGACAGCTCGCACTGCTCGGCGTCGGACGACTTCTCAGGCCCGAACGCGTACAGGGCGGCTGCGGTGCCGTCGAAGGCGGGGCAGTCGGTCGTGCTGGTGCCGTCCCAGCAGGCCGGGTCGGCCGGGGTGGTGGAGCCGGTGGAGCTGGGCTCGGGGTTGTCGCCGCCGGTGTCCCGGAGGGCGAACCACCAGATGGCCAGGCCGATGACGGCAAGGATCAGCAGCCCGGCGGCGATGCCCATGGCGATCTTGGGGCCGTTGCCGGAGCCGCCGCTGGTGGGGGCTGCTGCCGGGGTAGGTCGTGGTGCCGCGTAGGCCGGCGCCTGGGCGTAGCTGGGTGCGGCAGGGCGCGGGCCGGGAGTGTAGGCCGCAGCCGGTGGCGCTGGCGGCGTGGTCGGTGGTGGGGTCGACGAGGCCGGTGGGGGGGCGGCGAAGCCGGGCGCGGTCGAGCTGTAGCTGCTGGTCGGTGCAGGCGCCGGGGCGGACGGGGTGACGCGGGGTGGTCCGCTGCTGGCCTGGCGGGGCTGGGTGGGTGGGGTGGTCGGTGGCGCCGGTGGTGCCTGCTGCGGGCGCGGCTGCGGCTGCTGGGGTCGCTGTCGCTGCTGGGCCAGCTGGTGGGCCAGCGCGGTCAGCTGGGACGGTGTCATGACCGCGACGGGCGTCTTGAGGGCGCCGACGGCGACAGCCAGCTTGGGGTCGCCGAGAGGGGCCGTGAGGATGCCGGTGACCTTGTGCAGGGTCTGGGCCAGGGCGGGCGTGTAGGCGGTGCCGCCGGTCAGGTACAGGCCAGCCAGGTCGGCCGTGCCGGAGGCGCGCAGGGCCCGGGTGGTCAGGGCTCCGGCGCGGGCCATCGGTTCGGCGATGAGCTCTTCGTACTCTTCGCGGGTGACGGTCAGGGTGGTCTCGTGACCGGCGACGGCCACGCCGACGGGGGCGTTGGTGTGCTCGGACAGGTCCTGCTTGGCCGATCGGACCACGTCGAGCAGGGTCAGGGCGGCGCCCAGGTGCTCGGGGTCGGCCAGGGCGGTGGCCATGTCGTCGCGCCCCGAGGCTCGCAGCTGGGTCAGGACCCACTGGTAGAGCAGGTCGTCCAGGTCGTTGCCGCCCAGCCGGTCGTCGCCTTCCTGGGCGACGACGAGCAGGTCCTTGCCGGGAGCCGGGTCGTCGGTGGTCTGCAGGACCGCGACGTCGCAGGTGCCGCCGCCGGTGTCGACCACCGCCACGCGCGAGCCCGGCGGCAGGGAGCCGGGCGGGACGTGGGCGTGCAGGGCGGCGATGGGCTCGGGCAGCAGACGGATGCTGTCGGAGGCGAACCCGGCGGTCTGGGCGGCTTCCTGCAGGGCCGACAGGCGGGCTCGGCCCCACCGCACGGGGTGGGTCAGCACCAACCGGTCCGGCTCGGTACCGCCGGCGGCCCGCACGGCGCGCTCGCGGACGGCGGCCAGCACGTGCGAGGCGATGGTCGCCGGCGAGACGAGGTCGTCGCCGAGGACGACAGGTTCCTGGCCCAGCCGGGCCTTGGGAGAACCGATGAACGTGTCAGGGTGGGTGCGTCGGGCATTGAGCGCCGCCTGCCCGACCCGCCAGCGGCCCTCGGTCACGACCACGGCAGAAGGCATCGTGTCGGAGTTCGGGTCCAGCTTGACCTTCTCCACCCGGCCGTCGGCGAACCGGATCGCTGCCCCGGTATTCACCGTCCCGAAGTCGACCGCCAAGATCCAACCAGGCACGGTGCATCCTTTCTGATCACGGCTGCCGATACACGACAGCCCGAACCTTTGCGAGAACGTCGGGACAAAAAGCCCATAGTAGACCTGGCGCTACGACCGTCAGAGGCCGTCCGGCGGTACGACACCCGATCGAGACGACGTGTCGTCCCGGTCGATGTCGACCAGGACATCGAAGGCCGGTGGGGAACCGCGTGACCCACCGGCCCTCGATGTCGTCAGGTGGTCAGCGGGTGGCGTCGGCGATGGTGGTGCCGCTGATGGGTAGCAGGGCCCAGGGGCCGGTGGTGGCCTGCTGGACGATGCTGGCGGTGTCGGTGGCCTGGTAGTCGGGCACGGTCTGGGTGGACTCGATCATGGTGTACTCCGAGGCGGCCCAGGACTGCTCGAAGACCTGCAGGGGCACGGCCACGGGCTGGCCGGTGGTGTCGGTGGTCGCCAGGTACACGGCGGAGGTCTCGTAGGACACCGAGGTCACGGTGGTCGTGGTCGTGTCGTAGGCCACCAGGACGGTGTACCCCTGGGAGGTCACGGCCTGCTCCAGGACCGACATCGAGGCGTAGGAGCAGGTGGCCTGCACGCCGTTGGCCTCCAGGATCCCTGCCGCGGTCTCGGGGGTCATGCCCGGGGCGCCGTCCGGGCCGGTGGCCCACCCGCCGTCGTC
>JAVBSR010000113.1:0-6397 GCA_031556715.1 Cellulomonas sp. | reverse complement strand
GGCCTGATCGGGCGCACCAACCCCACACGCACGGTCGGCCCACCCCCACCGCCCCCGCCCCCGCCCCCCCCGCCGTGCCACCACACGGCCCCCCCGTGAAGTCCCCGCCCCGGCGGGACCTGTCGGGCGGTGCTACAGGCTGCGGCTCTCCGACCCGGTGGGCAGCGCGCTGCCACGCGAGTCGAGGTCGCCGAGCAGGTTCTCCAGGTAACTCTTCAGGCGCGTGCGGTAGTCGCGCTCGAAGACCCGCAGCTCGTCGATCTTGCGCTCCAGCAGCGAACGTTCCTGCTCGAGCTGACCGAGGGTGCGCTGAGAGCTCTCCTCGGCCTCGCTGACGATCTGGTCAGCCCGGACCCGGGCTTCGGCCACCAGCCGGTCACCCTCCTGCTTGCCGGAGGTGACGTAGTCGTCGTGGACCTTCTGGGCCATCGCGAGCAGCCCCTGTGCCGATTCCGGCGCCGTGTCGTCGCCGCCGCGCAGCGACTCCATGGCCGGGACCGGCGGGCTGAACTGGCCCTCGGACTGCACCGTCGACTCCAGCTCGACGATCCGCCGCTCGGCGTCGACAAGCCGGGCCGTGAGGTTCTCGTTCTCGGCCTGCAACGCCTGTACAGCCGCGCCGGAGTCGCCTCCGCCGCCTGTCTGCACCTCGCGCAGGGTGGCGACGACCTCGTCGAGGAAGTCGTCAACCTCGTCCTGGTCGTAGCCCTCGCGGAACTTCGTCGACTGGAACTTCTTGTTCAGGACGTCGTCTGCGGTCAGCAGAGCCATGGTGACTCACCTTCCTCGCCTTGTACTGGTGTGTCCGGCGGGCCCTCCACCGGATGTCCGACTGCCACCGTAGCGGACAATCGCCACATCGGAACCTGGGACGGAGTGTTACGTCTCTGACATGGGAAGACGGTCGGGGCGTGTCGCACCCGGACGAGGCCGGTCGGCGTCGTCCGCCGCGCGCCTCGCCCGCGCTCCGGAAGCGTGCGCACCGCGCAGCCCCGCCCGGACGCGCCGCCGAGGCATCCCTCCCCCCCTCCCCCCCGCCGGTGCGCCAGCCGCTGAGGGGGCACCTCGACGCCGGAGGCTGCCGTGTGCGGTGCCGAGCCGGCGCCGAGGAACAGGTGCTCGGTACGGCCCGGGCCGATGCCCGGGGCGCCCAGCCGACGGGCCTGCCGGCACGGAGCCGACGACGCAGGCGCGCGGCTGGCCGGCAGCCTGGCCCACGACGCCCAGGCACCGGGCAGCAGAGCTCGCGGCCAGCGACCCTAGGCTGGCCGGCTCCAGCACCGCCGCGACCGATCGGACACCGCGCAGAGAGCGCAGCGGCCACCCGCCGGCGCGCGCAGCACGCAGGCAGGTGGCCGAGCCGGGCTCAGGGCCGCGCCAGCCACGCGAAGAGGTTGAGCAGGATGAAGCAGCCCAGCATCAGCACGAGGAACCCCAGATCGAACCGGATCTGTCCGATACCTATCGGTGGTAGCACCTTGCGCAGCGCCTTGAGCGGCGGGTCGGTCGCGCTGTACACGATCTCGGCGACGACGAGCAGCAGACCGGTCGGGCGCCACTGGCGGGAGAAGACCTGCACCCAGTCCAGGATCAGGCGCACGAACATGATCAGCACATAGACCAGCGTGACGACATACAGCAGCGAGAAGACGATGTTCACGTCAGCTCTGGTTGAAGAAGCCGGCTCGCACCGCGACCTCGTCGGTCCGCGGGCCCGAGCTGATCTCGACGTTGGCCGGCGACAGCAGGAAGACCTTCGAGGTCACCCGCTCGATCGCCCCGCGCAGCCCGAAGATCAGGCCGGCAGAGAAGTCGACCAGACGCTTGGCGTCCCCGTCGTCCATGTCCGTGAGGTTGATGATCACCGGGGTGCCGTCACGGAAGGCCTCGCCGATCCGACGGGCGTCGTTGTACGACCGCGGGTGAATCGTCGTGATCCGGCGTACTTCACCCAGCCCGTCGTCGAGGTCCGGAGCCATCCGCACCGGGCGGTGCAGCGGCGTCACCTGCGCGTCAGGCTCGTCCATCGGGTACTCCTCGTCGAGGTACTCCTCGTCTTCGGGCCGGGCGTCGGCCAGGCCCAGGTACAGCATCGTCTTGCGTAGCGCACCGGCCATCGCTCTACTCCGTCCCCCGGGGGATGTCCCGGGACCGACTCCGCCACGGCGCGGTAACGCCGCCTTCAGGTCCTACCGCGCCTCACGCTAGCAACCGCCACGACGAGGCCCGTCGCGACACGCCCGACGCGCCGATCCTTCACAGATTGGCACCCGATTACGGCGAACGACGACATCTGGGGCATATCCGACAAATCATCCGAAGGCGGCACGAGATGCCCAGAAGGCATATCGGTCAGGAACCCAGCTCTGACTCGGCGACCAGTCTCGCCTCGACGGACCCGAACGCGACGTACCTGTACACCGGGGTCGGGCAGCCCGGCGCGACCCTCGTCTCCTTGCCGTCGGTCCCGGTGACGACGACACCGTTGGTCGACCCCAGGTCGGTGACCCGCCAGACGCCCTCGACCAGGTCGAGCCGGGCGTGGGTGCGCGACAGGGTGCGGGTCGAGTCGGCCACCGCCAGGGCCTGCATGCCTGGCACCGAGGCCGTCGGACGCCGACCGACGACCACCGACGGTGCCCGGACCACGAAGACCCGCCCGTCGTCGAGCGACAGGTTCCACGGGGCGAACGCCGGCTGGTCGGTCTTGACGGTCATGGCCAGGTCGGTCTTGATCGTCACCTCGACGTCGTCGTCGGACCCGAGCCTGGCTGCCAGCAGAGGAGCCGTCCGCGGCGCCCACGGATCGGTCTCCGCCCGGGACGCCGGCGCGACCGGCTCCGAGGCGAAGCGCCCCGACCTGGCGCGCAGACCAGAACGCCCGGTCGGCGGGCCCGCAGCCGCGGCCACCGCGTCCTGGTCGACCGGCGCCGGGCTCAGGGGCGGCCGCGTCGCGTCGAGTCCGGGCAGGGGCACGATCTGCGTCTCGACAGGCCCCAGCGCCAGGTAGGTGCGCACCGGCACGGCCCGGCCGGCCGGGACAGCCACCCGGCCCCCCCGGGCACCGACGACCTCCACCCCACCGTCACCGCTGAGGTTGGTGACCCACCAGACCCCGTCGATCAGGTCGAGGCGGGCGTGGGTGTTCAGCAAGGCCGACGGATGGTCGCTGGTGACGGCCAGCCCCTGGACCGTCGGACCAGACACGTGCGGGCTGCGGCCCAGGACGATCGAGCTCGACCAGAGCTCGACCCGTCGACCGTCGTCCAGCTCCAGGCCCCACCGGCTCGGCGGCGGCACGACCGGCTTCGTCGGGTCGTCGGCCCACAACGACACCGGGTCGACCCACGGTCGCGACGACGACTCGTCCGGCTCCGGCACGACCGGGACCGGGTCGGTCTGCGGTCCCGGGTCGAGGTCGTCCGACCCGTCGTCGAGCGAGGCCAACGCCTCGGCCAGCGCCTCCAGCACCGGCATCGGCACCGTCTCGTCGCCCGCGAGGACAGCCAGCGGAGCGAAGTCCGGGCTGGGCGCGGGCCGCACCGCGACGGAGGACGGCAGGAGGCTGCCCGTCGCCTCGAACCGGGCCGTCGACTGCGCCAGCTCGTGCCTCTCGTGGCTCGTCTCGTCACGGAACACATACCGGTACGACGTGTCGTAGGGCCCTGAGATGTCGATCTGCTCGACATAGGTCAACGGGCCGTTGGCGTTCACCGGCCAGGTCTCGTCGTGCAACCAGACAGGGGGCCTGGTCCGGTACCGGAAAAGGGACCTCACCTTGGCTCTCACGGCCTTCTCGAGCGAGTCGTCGGGTATCCCCTCGCACTCTTCGAGCAGCGTGGCGAAATAGGCGGCCGGGATCGAGAGCCAGGTCGGCTGCACCCTGGACCACAGCGAGAACTGCTGGTCGAAGAGGCGGGCACGACGCTCGTAGCGGTCGGTCGGCGCGACGTCCTCCCCCACGGCGATCAGCAGCCGGACGAGCGCCCGCTGGGCCTCCAGCACGTCCTTCGGCTGTTCCCAGTCCAGCTCGCGCAGGTACCTCAGCAGGGGACCGTCAGCGCTGGGAGGGGCACCCTTGGACGACAGGTAGGCCCGCAGGGCACCGTCCGTGCGCAGCATCTGCTCGAAGACGCCCGCGACCAGGCTCCCGTCGACGAATCGCCGCACCGCGACGACCGGAGCCAGGTCGGCCACCTGCACGCTCATACAGTCCATCACCATCCAGGTCAGGATAACGTCCGGCTCGCCATACTGCCTCGGAACCCCGGTGGACGGGGCCTCGAGCGACAGGCCGAGCGGGGCGCGGTGGTGTGATTGTGCCACGTGCGCGCAGCGTTACGGAGTGCCGTGTCCGGAGGGTGGGCACGACCTCCCGGCAGGTCTCACGAGGCGGGAGCTCCCTGGTCGAGCATGCGGACCAGCCCGGCGAACCGGCCGGTCACCGGACCGTCACGACGGTACGAGAACAACGACCCGTCGCGGTACGTGTCGGCGCCGACCACCTCGACCCGCGCGACGCCCAGGTCGGCCAGCACACGCTGCACGCCCGCGGCGACGTCCACGCCCGGTGTGCCCCAGTCGGTGAGGCACGCCGTGCCCGGCACGACCGCGGCCACGTCGTCGCGCAACGCGGCGGGCACCTCGTAGGAACGGCCCGCGACGCACGGCCCGACGACGGCCACGACCCGCTCGGTGCGGGCGCCCAGGGCCTGCATGGCGGCCACCGTGGCCTGCACCACACCCGCGACCAGACCCGGCCGCCCGGCGTGGGCCACGGCCACCACCCGTGCCTGGGGGTCGGCCAGCAGCACCGGAGCACAGTCCGCCACCAGCACCCCCAGCCCGACCTGGGCGCTGGTGGTGACCAGGGCGTCAGCCTCGCCGACGGACACCGAACCCGGCGGCGGGGGTCCGGCCACGGTCAGGACGCGCGCGCCGTGCACCTGGGTGGCATAGGCGACCGGGACGCCCAGCCAGCCGGCGACCTCGCCACGGTTGGTGGCCACGGCCGCCGGGTCGTCACCGACGTGGGCCGCCAGGTTCAGCGAGTCCCACGGCGGCGCGGAGACACCACCCGAGCGCGTCGTGAACCCGGCGCGGACACCCGGGCCGAGATCGACAGCGCTGACGAGCTCGCGCACCTACTTGAGGAAGTCGGGCACGTCGAGCTCTTCGCGCACCACACCCACCTCGTCGGTGAACACCCGCGGCACCTCCAGCGACCCGGTCATCGGCGCAGGGTCGGCCTCGGCCGACAGGAACGCCGGGACCTGCGGCGCTTCCCTCTCCAGGTCTGCGGCCGGGGCGGCGTGCCGAGGCGTGACGGGCGTCGGCCCGGACGGCTCGGTCTCCACCACGGGCCGCGGCACGGGACGACCGCTGGACCCGGACACCTGGCCCAGCGCCCGGGAGTCGCGACGCACCTGGGGCGAGCCGCCGTCGAACCCGGCGGCGATGACGGTGACCCGGACCTCGTCGCCCAAGGCGTCGTCGATGACGGCGCCGAAGATGATGTTGGCCTCGGCGTGCGCCGCCTCCTGGACCAGGCGGGCAGCCTCGTTGATCTCGAACAGGCCCAGGTCCGACCCACCCTGGATCGACAGCAGCACCCCGTGGGCCCCGTCGATGCTGGCCTCCAGCAGCGGCGAGCTGATCGCCATCTCCGCGGCCTGCACGGCGCGGTCGTCGCCACGGGCGAAGCCGATGCCCATGAGCGCCGACCCGGCGCCCTGCATGACGGACTTGACGTCGGCGAAGTCCAGGTTGATCAGGCCCGGGGTGGTGATGAGGTCGGTGATGCCCTGGACACCGGACAGCAGCACCTGGTCGGCCGACCGGAAGGCGTCCAGCACGCTGACCCCGCGGTCGGAGATCGACAGCAGCCGGTCGTTGGGGATGACGATGAGGGTGTCGACCTCGGCGCGCAGCGCCTCGATGCCCGAGTCGGCCTGCACCGAGCGGCGGCGGCCCTCGAAGGTGAAGGGGCGGGTGACCACACCGATGGTCAGGGCGCCCAGCGACCGGGCGATCCGGGCCACCACCGGCGCACCACCGGTGCCCGTGCCGCCGCCCTCGCCCGCGGTGACGAACACCATGTCCGCGCCGCGCAGGACGTCCTCGATCTCCTCGGCGTGGTCGTCGGCAGCCTTGCGACCGACCTCGGGATCGGCACCCGCGCCCAGCCCCCGGGTCAGCTCGCGACCGACGTCGAGCTTGACGTCGGCATCCGACATGAGCAGCGCCTGGGCGTCGGTGTTGATGGCGATGAACTCGACGCCCTTGAGCCCGACCTCGATCATCCGGTTGACGGCGTTGACACCGCCACCGCCGATGCCGACGACCTTGATGACCGCCAGGTAGTTCTGCGGAGCTGCCACAGTGGGTGCCTCTCGTT
>JAVBSR010000049.1:0-18396 GCA_031556715.1 Cellulomonas sp. | reverse complement strand
GGGGCAGGTCCACGACCCGCACGGGTGGCCGTGGGTGCTGAGATCTTGGCGGTTCGACGTGGTCGGGCACACCCGCCGGTTCGGCCCACGACGGTCGGCGAGTGCCGCGGCAGGGGCGACGACACGCCGGGGCCGGGTCTGCTCCGGATGCGGGCGGACGTCGTCGTGGGCAGACTCGCTGGCACCGGGCGAACCCGGACATGCCTGCCGAGACGGACGGACGCGATGGTGCCCTCGACCCCTGCCCAGCAGCCTGGGCGGACGACGTCCTGGCCCGTCATGGGCGAGCGCCGCGCGTTCGTCACGGGCATCACCGGTCAGGACGGCAGCTACCTGGCTGAGCTGTTGCTGTCCAAGGGTTACGAGGTCCACGGGCTGATCCGCCGCTCCTCGACGTTCAACACCTCGCGCATCGACCACCTGTACCAGGACCCGCACGAGGCCGACGCCCGGTTGTTCCTCCACTTCGGCGACCTGGCCGACGGTTCACGGCTGGCCGTGCTGCTGGACTCCATCCGGCCGCACGAGGTCTACAACCTCGCCGCCCAGTCGCACGTGCGGGTGTCGTTCGACGAGCCGGAGTACACCGGTGAGGCCACCGCGCTAGGGGCGACCCGGCTGCTGGAGGCGATCCGCATGATCGGGCTGGACTGCCGGTTCTACCAGGCGTCGTCCTCGGAGATGTTCGGGGCGGCACCACCCCCGCAGGACGAGCGCACACCGTTCTACCCGCGCTCCCCGTACGGCGCCGCCAAGGTCTACTCGTACTGGATCACCAAGAACTACCGCGAGAGCTACGGGATGTTCGCCGTCAACGGCATCCTGTTCAACCACGAGTCCCCGCGACGCGGCGAGACGTTCGTGACCCGCAAGATCACCCGGGCCGCGGCCCGCATCGCCGCAGGGGAGCAGACCGAGCTGTACCTGGGGAACCTCGACGCGGTCCGCGACTGGGGCTACGCCCCGGAGTACGTCGAGGCCATGTGGCGCATGCTCCAGCACGACGAACCATCCGACTACGTGGTGGCCACCGGCACCGCCGCCACGGTGCGCGACTTCCTCACCACGGCGTTCGAGCACGTCGGTCTGGACTGGCAGCGGCACGTCCGACTGGATCCGCGCTACCTGCGCCCGGCGGAGGTCGACGCGCTCCTGGGCGACGCCTCCCGGGCAGCCGACCTGCTCGGCTGGGTCCCGAAGGTCCACGCCCACCAGCTGGCGCGGCTCATGGTCGACGCCGACGTGGCCGCGCTGGCGCACCAGGGCACGGCGTGGATCGACACCGCGGTCCTGGCGTGACCCCGGTCCTGGTCGACAAGGCCGCGACCACGTACGTCGCCGGCCACCGCGGCCTGGCCGGTTCGGCGATCTGGCGGCGCCTGGCGGCCGACGGCTGGACAGACCTCGTCGGTCGTACCCGCGCCGAGGTCGACCTGCTCGACCGGTCGGCGGTCGACGCGTTCTTCGACGAGGTGCGACCGGCCACGGTGGTGCTGGCCGCCGCGAAGGTCGGGGGCATCCAGGCGAACGTCGCCCAGCCGTACGAGTTCCTGTCCGAGAACCTGCGCATCCAGGTCAACGTCCTCGACGCCGCGCTGCGCACCGGCGTCGACCGCCTGCTGTTCCTCGGCTCGTCCTGCGTCTACCCTCGGCTGGCCCCCCAGCCCATGACCGAGGACTGCCTGCTCGACGGCCCGCTGGAACCGACCAACGAGGGCTACGCCCTGGCCAAGGTCGCCGGGCTGGTCCAGGTGGCCGCGGCCCGGCAGCAGTACGGCCGCCGCTGGGTCTCGGCGATGCCCTGCAACCTCTACGGCCCCGGTGACGACTTCTCGACCGAGGGCTCCCACGTCCTGGCGGCGATGGTCCGACGCTACGTCGAGGCCCACGACCAGGGCCGGGCGGAGGTCGTCTGCTGGGGGTCGGGCACTCCCCGCCGCGAGTTCATGCACATCGACGACCTGGCCGCCGCCGTGGCGTTCCTCCTGGAGCACTACGACGACGACTCGACCGTCAACGTCGGCACCGGCGCCGACCTGACCATCGCCGAGATCGCCGAGACCGTCGCCGACGCGGTCGGCTACCAGGGCACCACCCGGTGGGACGCCACCAAGCCGGACGGGATGCCCCGCAAGCTGCTCGACGTCAGCCGCCTGTCCGCGCGAGGCTGGCACGCGTCCGTCTCGTTCGCCGCGGGCGTCGCCTCGACCGTCGCGTGGTACCGGTCCCGACCTGCGTCCCGCCCGGCGGCGTGACCGTCCCACCCACCGCCTGACCTGCCCAGGAGGCCTGTCGATGTCCGTCACCGAGTCCGTCCGACCCGCCCTGTCGCCCGCTTCGCGGCAGGAGCAGATCAGGGCGCAGATCTCGACCCTGGTCGCCGAGTACTTCTCCCACGAGCCGGAGCTGCCCGCCGACCAGTGCCCCCTGTCGGTGCCCCTGTACGGGGCCGACGAGGTCGACGGGGCCCTGGACAGCCTGCTCACCCAGAACGTCACCATGGGCGCCAAGGTCAGGCAGTTCGAGCGGGAGTTCGCGACCTACGTGGGGGCGCGGCACGCCGTCATGGTCAACTCCGGGTCGTCGGCCAACCTCCTGGCCCTGGCCGTCCTGTCGGTCCGTGACCTCCCGGGGGCGCTGCGCCCGGGCGACGAGGTGATCGTCCCGGCCGTCACCTGGTCGACCACGCTGGCGCCGGTCGTCCAGCACGGCTGCGTCCCGGTGCTCGTCGACATCGACCCCCGCACGCTCAACCTCCGCACCGACGACGTCGAGGCGGCCCTGTCGCCCAAGACACGGGCCGTCATGCCGGTGCACCTGCTGGGCAACCCTGTCGACATGGAACCGTTGACGGACCTGGCCCGACGGCACGACCTGTGGGTGGTCGAGGACACCTGCGAGTCCCTCGGCAGCACCGTCAGCGGCCGCCAGGCCGGGACCTTCGGGCAGATGGGCACCTACTCGTTCTACTTCTCGCACCACATCACGACCATCGAGGGCGGGATGCTCGTCACCGACGACGACCACCTGGCCGACCTGGCCCGGTCGGTGCGGGCCCACGGCTGGACGCGGGACATGTCCGACCGCGGCGACCTGGAGGCGACCCACCCGGACATCGACCCCCGGTTCCTGTTCGTGCACCTGGGGTACAACCTGCGCCCCACCGAGATCTCGGCGGCGTTCGGGCTGGTGCAGCTGCGGCGGCTGGACGAGTTCAACGCCCAGCGGCGCGCCAACGCCCGGTACCTGCTGGACGCGCTGGCCGACCTCGACCTGCAGCTGGTCACCGAGCAGCCGGGCGGACGGTCGACCTGGTTCGGCTTCGCGATGATCGCCCCCGACGCTGCGACCCGCGCAGCCCTGGGCCAGCACCTCGAGCTCCACGGTGTGGCGACCCGCCCGATCGTGGCCGGCAACCTCGCGCACCAGCCGGCCTTCCGCGGCGCACCGCACCGGACCGTGGGCCCCTTGACCCACGCCGACGCCACCGGCGCCCGCGGCCTGTTCGTCGGCAACCACCCCAACCTGACCCCGGCGCACCTGGAGCACGTCGCCACCACCGTCCGGAACTTCTTCGGCGCCCGCTGAGGGCGGGCTACACGGTCGTGCGGGCCGGGCGCTCGCGGTCTGGTCCGCCGCAGGGCGGCCGGCCGAGGATCTGGTGCAGCACGTCCTGGTGGTCGTGCAGGTAGACGGCGAGCCTCGAGTAGGCCGACATAGACCCAGACCCCGCAGCGAGGCGGCTGACATGGAGGTCCTGCGCGCTGGCCAGCAGGAAGAGATCGGTGAGGGTGAGACGGTTGACCCGCCGTCTCGTCTCCTCGTCCAGGTCGTCCCGGTAGTAGAGAGGCTTCTCGGTGGCGTTCTCGACGTACTCGGTCGCGACGACACGTGAACCCCAGAGGTCGGCCGCGTGCTCCCGGCACCTCGGGTCGTCGGTGCACAGCACGATCCGCTCCCCGAGCAGCGGGTCGATCCGCTCGAAGAACTGGAGGTAGTCGGTCCGGTAGTCGGTGTTCCGGACGTGGACCGCGTCATACTGGCCGATCCTGTCGACCTCCGCGCAGACCGCCTCCCGGACGTCGTCCCTCAGACGCAGCCACTCCCAGACCCGGTGCCACTCGCGGGACCCGTCGCCCGAGTGCACCAGCAGGTCCTCGCCGTGCACCGTCGTGGTGTCGAACGCCACCTCCTCGGCGGTACCCTGGAGGACGAACATCCCTCTACCGTCTCCGTCCCTCAGCCAGTGCACGGGAAAGTCCGCCGGCTGTCCGTTGAGGACTCCCGGCAGCTTGCCCAACGCGATCCACAACCCGCCCGGCATCGAATCGAGCGTCACGATAGGCGGTGCGGTGAAGTAGCGGCTCAGCTCGTCGTGGAACCCTGCCCTGGAGGAGTCGACGAACAGCCGCCGTCCGTGCGCCGAGGCGTACTGGTACGACTTCTGCATCTGGCTGAGCATGTCGGTCAGGCCGCCGGTGGTGCGCCGGAGCACGTACTTGCCCTCGTGAACCTGCGTGCCGTCCTCCAGGCGGCATGTCCGGCACAGCCGCTCCACCTGGTCGAGCAGCGCGTCTCTGTCGAAGGAGCCGGCTCCGTACGGCCATACGTCCGTGCACCAGGAGCGACCTGCCCCGTCGACGACCGACCTGGTCTGCGCGTCCTCGGGTACCAGCGTCGGCTCACGGTCGAAGGCCACCGACAGACGGTCGACGACGTCGTCGAGGCTGTAGTAGCCGCCGTCGAGACCGGCCAGCGACTGCGGACCGCGGTTGACGACCAGCAGGACCATCTTCGTGGTGATGCTCGACGCCGCCCGCGGGACGTACTGCGCGACGGCGGCGTCGTCGACGACCGTCAGGGTCGTGCTGACCACATCGTCGAGTGTGACCACCCACCCTCGCTCGTGGTCGCGCACCCGGTCGAGATAGTTCTGCACCAGCTCCGGCGACCGGGTGCCCGGATAGCGGAAGTCCACGAGCGCGACCTTGAAGCCCGCGTCGAGCAAGGCCTCGACCTGCCTGTACAGACGTGACGGTCGCCCGTCGTTCGACCCGAGGTCCGCCACGTAGACCACGTCGACGACGATGGCACGCCTCGTCCGCGGCCCCCGCCCGGCGCCCGTCCCGTTCCCGTCCTCGTCGCCCGCCGTCCCGACGTCCGCCGACCTGTCGGCTGGCGCACCGGCGCGCACGGCCCCGAGGGTCCGCGGCGGGGAGACGACCCGCCGCAGGTCCTTCTTCAACTCCCACAGCATCGTGCGGTTGCCGAGACCGACGAGCACAGCCGCCATGACGAGGACCCCGCACGCGAGGCCGACATACGACTCGACGCCCTCTCGGACGACCACGGCCGACAGGAGGACCAGCCCACTGCCGACGGCGACGACGGTCGTGGGGGCAGGGCGCCGCACCGCGGGCCGTTCCGCCCGGCGACGCCCGGTCTGGTTCGTCTCTGGCCGCACCGGCCACCCCTCCTTCATCGCTGCCTCGACGACCCTCGTCGGGGCTAGTACAGGCGGTGCCGGCGGACGGCCCGGGCGACCTGACCCGGCTCCGCGACCCCGTCGAGGGAGTCGAGCCGCCCGACTGGCCAGTGCAGGTAGAACAGGCCCCACCGGCCGTCGGCGCCCGCGGCCTCGCCGACGTTGATCCCGTCGAGCAGGACCCCGGCGTCGTGCAGCGCCTGGCCGACGGCGTCGCCCCGCGTCACCGGGCGTACCCCGGCGGGGGCACGGAACGGCCGGTGGACGGGGACCCAGGCCCGCACGGCCCAGGCCGGTCGTGGGGCGCCGAGCCTGATGGCGCTCTCACTGAAGAAGCTGCGCGACCCGACGAGGGCGCCGCAGGCACCGAGCGCCCAGATGTCGACGGCTGCCTCCACCGCAGACAGGTAGCGGCCGTCGCTGTCCGGGGCGTAGTGCATGCCACCGCTACCCGGCGGCGGGATGACCTTGGGCGACGACACGACCCGGTCCTGGCCGTACCGGGAGGCGAAGGCGTCGAGCACCACCGTGCAGTCCGTGCACACGAAGACCTTCGAGGCGGGCATGCGCTCGCCGAGGTCGTCGACCTGGTCGAAGAACCAGCCGATGTCCGGCGGCACGACGGTCCGTTCGCCGTTCCCGTGCCGGAAGTGCACACCGATGTCCGCCCGGGACAGGCCCACGGCCTCGACCCCGTCGCGCACGTCCTGGTTGGGGCGCAGCGCCTGGACGTACGGGGCGAGCTCGTCGACCGACGAGTGCCAGTGCGCGGAGTCCCGGCTGACGATGACGACGTCGTAGTCGTCGGCGAGCCGGGCGAGCCCGTACCGCTCCGCGTCGACGGCCCTCCACATCGACAGCGGACGTCGGGGCCCTCGCGGTGTCGTCACCGACCGGTCCGGGTCCATGCGCCGCGGGAAGGTCCTGGCCACGTCCGCCGTCCACGTCTCGGGAAACACCCTGAGCCCGTCGAACAGCCCCGGCCACGGAACCTTGCGGTCGTGGTCGAACAGCAGGTCGGCGACGTTAGCGCCGTCGACGGCGTACATACCGCCTGCCCAGTCGGCCACCACCCCGCAGCCCAGAGCCTCACCCAGCCGCAGAGCGTCCGCCAGCACCGAGATGTTACCTCCGAGCCCGTACAGGCCCTTCGCGACGACAATCACCGGGGCCCCGTCCCCTGCGACGGCCGAGGCTGCGAGCCCGCGGGCGTCGGGTCGAGCCGCCTGACCATCACGTGACCAGTGCGACCGAGACGAGAGGCTGCTGGCTCGACGCGGGCTGGTCGCCGACGTCGGCGGCGCCGTCCTGCTGGCCGGCGGCAGAGCCGTCCACGGCCATCCGCAGGAACTCCTGCCTTCCGACCAGGGCGTCTGCGACGTCATGCTCGACGGTCGACGCCCGGACCAGGCCCCGACCGCCGGGCTGTCCGTCGTCCTTCTCCGCGAGCACGAAAGGCCCGCAGCAGCGGCTCGCAGGCACCAGGCGCTGCGCACCGCCCGGCCACTGGGCGGCGAGCAGCAGGTTCTCGAAGTGGTAGCGCCCCCACCGGTCACAGTCGTCCGCCAGGCCCAGCCAGGCCGGTCTCGAGCCGTCTGACAGGTCGACCGACGCTCCGGCGGCGCGCACCTCGACCCCTGCCGCCTGCAGGCGGACGCGCTGCTGGTCGTCGCACGAGGCGTACACGACGCTCGGCGCCAGCGACTGGCGGAGGACAGCCGCGCAGACCTCGTCGGTCATCTGGGGGACGACCAGCCCGTAGTCGTCGTGCCCGGGGACGTCCACGGCTGTCCCGGCGGCCCGGAGCATCAAGCCGAGCGCTGCCTCGGCCGTGGAGGAGTGCAGGGCAGCACGCACCTGCGACCAGGCCTCGGCCCGGCGGGCGTCAGGGCGGTCGCGCCAGTAGCACAGCCAGTCGGACAGCTCGTCGGGGTCGACCACCGGGACAGCCGGGCCGAAGACCTCGGCCACGCCGCGCCCCGGGCCCGACACCACGACCCCGCCGCTGGCGGCGATCTCGACCACCCGCCGGGCGAACATTGTCGGGGAGCCCTGCACAGAGTTGACGCTGAGGTGGGCGAGATGGTTCTTGTAGGTCTGCACCACGTCGTCGTACGGTGCGCTGCCGCGGACGTACTGCTGGAGATCGGCCGGGTACCGGTACGGCGAGTCCGGGTCGTCCGCCTGACGGTCGAAGATCGTCAGACCCGGCGCTGCGGCGTCGAGCAGCCCTTCGAGCACCCGGGACCGCTCGGGGTAGCGGTCGCCGTAGAAGGTCCCCGCATAGGCGACCGTGACGTCGTCCTCGCTCCCCGCATCACGCAGCGGGTGGTGGACGGCCGGGTTGGCCCAGAACGGCAGGCTCCCCACCCAGCGGGCCCGGCCTGCCGAGTCGTGCAGGTACGTCGGGACGAGGTCGGCGTCGACCGTCATGATGACGTCGCACAGCAGAGCGGCCGGTTCGAACCGGGCCGTGTGGACCGGGTCCTCCTTGTTGAAGAAGACGGTGGGGATCCCGGCCTCCCGGCAGGCACCCACCAGCGCCTGCAGGTCGGCGAACTCTGCGTCGGAGTAGCGGCCGACCCCTCGGTACCACTGGCTGTCGTTGCCCTGCCAGGCCGACTCGACGAGGACGGCGTCCAGGCCGGGGAGCTGGGACTGCCAGCCCTCGCGCCGCAACCTGACAGTCGTGACGACCCCGTCGACCGCTGTGGTCGTGAACTCGTCGGCGACCAGGCCCACGAGGACCTGCGACAGCGTCCGTCCGCCCGCCGAGGCGCGGGCGTGGTGGTCGCGGGCGGCGGTGTACGCCTCGACCAGCGGTCCGGTGACGGCGTCCCACCCACGCTCCTCGAGCACGAAGCGCCGGCCCGACTCGCCCAGCCGGGTCCGCAGATCGCGGTCGCCCGCCAGCCGCTCCAGGGTGGCGGTCAGCCTTCCGACGTCGCCCGCCGGGAACAGCAACGCCCGAGACTGGTCCGCCCCTGCCAGGTCTCGCTGGGGTGCGACGTCCGACATGACCACTGCCCGTCCCCCCGCGAACGCCTCGAGCGGCTTCAGCGGCGACACCAGCTCGGTGACCGTCAACGACCGGCGTGGGCACACCACGACGTCCAGCAGCGACACCAGCCGGGGCATGTCACGCTCCGGCAGCACGCCGAGGAAGCGCACAGCGTCGCCGATCCCCAGCCGGTCGACCTGGTGCTTCAGGTCGTCGGCGCAGCGTCCACCACCGGCCAGGACCAGCTGTGCACCGACGCCCCGTGCGCGCATAGCGGCCGTGGCCTCGACCAGGCCGTCCAGGCCCTCGTAGTCGACCAGGCTGCCGGCGTACCCGAGGCAGACCTTGCTGGTGTCGATGCCCTTGGCGGCGGCGTACTCCTCGTCCTTGGAGGCCGGGAAGATCCGGGCGGTGTCCACGCCGTTGGGCGCCACCCACACCCGGTCCGGGTCGGCACCCCGCGCGACGAGCGCCTCGGCCACCTGCCGGGTAATAGCGACCACGGCGTCGGCCTCACGGCACACCAGCGTCTCCAGGCTCACCTCCTGGGCGTACCGCTCGCTGTCCTGCCAGCCCTCCTGGGACGCCACCGCCGTCAGCTCCCACAACCCACGGACCTCGTAGACGAACGGGACGCCGAGCACGCGGGCGGCGATCAGCGCCGGCAGCGCCGTCAGGTGGTTCGACGCAGCGTGGATCACCTCCGGACGCTGCCGTCGTGCCTCGCGGACGAAGGCGTCGGTCGTCGCGACGACCCGTTCCCGGATTCCGGGGTCAGGCCTGGGCAGCGGGCAGTGGACGTAGACGGCGCCGTCCGAGCGGCGCTCGGTGCGCACCGCAGCGCCGCCGTGGCCCCGATCCCAGGGACAGCCGGTGCGGGCGACGGCGACGACGTCCCAGCCGTGCGCCTGGACGCCGGCGACCACGCCCTGCGTGCGGGTGGTGTACCCGTTGGTGCGGAACTCCCGGGTGGCGTCGACGCAGTACATCACGCGCCGACGGCACGGCCGGTACAGCGGGGTCGACGACCTCGGCGGCACCTCGAACCCGTCGCGCTGGACGTCGGCCGCCGACAGGACCTTGCGGTGGAGGGCCTTGAGCACCTCGTCGCCGTCCGCGACCAGGTCCTCCATCGTGGTGAGCAGCCGGGCAGGGCGTTGGATCTCGCCGTGGTGCAACCAGAGCCGGTTGACCGTGTCCCGCAGCAGCGCCGGTGTCGGTGCCTCCGCCAGGCGGGCCAGCAGGTCGTCGACGCTGGTCCCGACGGCAGGGCTCCGGTCCGGCGCCACCTCGACGGTCGGGCCGTCCGGCGTCCGCCGAGGCGGCCCGGCCAGCAGCCTCCGCGAAGCGCGGCGGGCCAGCAGCACCGGGGCCAGCACCAGCCGGCCGATCCGCCACGTGGCCGAGCGCCGCGCACCGGCCAGCTGCCGCTGCGCGCGCGCCGCCTCACGGGAGGCCTGCGCCAGCTCTGCCTTCACCCGCTTCAGCTGTGCCTGGGCGGCTGCCTCCTGGGACGCCGCCCTGGTCCGCGCGGCGGTCGCTGACCTCCGGGCCTCGCGCAGGCGCTCCTCGAGCCGCGTGCACCGTTCGTCCGCGGCGTCAGGCTCGGCCTGGAAGTGCCAGCGGCGAGCCTCGGCACGCAGAGCCGCTCGCTCCGCGCCTTCGTCTGCAGGGCTCAGCGGCCCGGTTGACGACGTGTCCGTCACGCGATCTGTCCTCCTTGTGACGCGGCTGCTCACCGCTGGCGTGCCAGCCAGGCGTCGAGCGCAGCCGGGCACCGGCTGCTGTCGCTCATCCGCCTGACGACCTCGAGCTCTTGTGCGACGACCCTGTCGGCTCCCGACTGGCGGCGGACCCGCTCCGCGGCCGCCCGTGACTTCTCCCGGAACCGCGCCGGGTCCCGGACCAGGGCGAGGATCCCCGCGGCCAGCCCGTCGGCGTCCTCAGGCGGCGCCAGCTCGCCACAGCTGTCGTCGACGAACTCCGGGACCGCGGCGACCGCGCTGGTCACCGGGACCAGCCCCGAGGCCATGGCCTCGTCGCGGGACACCCCCTGGGTGTCCATCCGGGTCGGGACGAGGAAGATCCCGTGGCGCCGGTGCAGCTGCGCGATCTCTCGCTGCTGAAGGAACGTCTTGTCGGTCGTCACGTTCACGTAGTCGTGGAGCGGTGCCAGTGTCTCGGCGAACAGCGGACCGTCACCGACGAAGGTGAAGCGCATCTGGTCGAACTCCGGTTCCGACGTCATGCTCAGCACCGCGTCCACGGCCAGGTCGTTGGCGTACGTCCGTGAGGCGTACGGCCGGACCGACAGCACCGACAGGCGGTCTTCGTCACGTTTCTCGTGGTAGTCGAACATCTGCGTGTCGACCGGGTTGTGGATGACCGAGACACGGTCGTCACTGACAGTGACCCCGAGGTCTTCCAGCGCCTCGTCCAGGAGGTACCGGGATACGAACACGAAGTGGACGTCGTCTCCGGCCTCGGCGAACACCGTCCGCCAGAAGGCCAGGCGCCGGTCGCTCAGCCGCCGAGCCCGGTCCACGGCTTCGTCGGAGGTGTAGTTGAACGCGCGCCTCCACCACGGCTGGATCTCCGAGCCGTGCACCCAGACGACGACCCCTGTCCCCGGTGGCCGGTGCGACAGCGTCGCCCAGATGGCGGGGTCCAGGAAGTGCACCAGCAGCACCGACCGTCCTGGCGTCGCGACGATCCTGGACGCCGCCAGCAGGCCCGTCTCGGCGACGCCGACGCCCTCGAACTCCCGGTAGGCCACGGTGCCGCGCGACCCGACGCACACCACCTCGCTGCGCAGGCCCCGGCCCTGGTATGAACGGATCCGCGAGTGCACGAAACCGTGACGGTACAGATCGTCGTAGGCGGGGTACAGGTTGGTGACCAGCAACGCCTCGGCCTGCGCGGGCACGACGTCGGGGACGGTGTCACGCCGGTACCACCCCACGCTCGCCACCAGCGCCCGACCAGGGCCCCTGGCCCGCAGCCCGAGCGTCACACCGGTCGTGCCCGGCGGGACGGCGACCTTCTGGTCGCTGTTGGCCGCGACCACCGTCGCACCGAGCCGCTGCCCGACGCTGTCGACGAACGTCAGGGCCAGGCGGACCTCCAGCCCGCCGCTGACCACGATGTGCACGTCACCACGCTCGGCCCACCCGCTGCAGAGGTCGACCGCCCGCCCGGCGTGCACGTAGTCGTGGGCGTCGGTCGCCAGCGTGCTGGTGACCTCCAGGCCTGCCCGCGTTCCGGTGGCCTTGACCCTCGGGCGGGCCTGCCCGGCGAACAGCTGGGCGAGCGTCTCGGCGTCGATCGTCTCCCGCGCGTCGGGAACGTCCCTCGCAGGTATCTGGGCGGCCTGGTCGTACAGCGTCGACAAGGACGCCCCCGTCCCCAGCCCGGCACCGTCCACGCCCAGGGTCGTCGTGTCGAGCCCGGAGGGCACGTCCGCGCAGTAGCCCAGCGCGTCGAACGACACCTGAGGCGTCGCCGACCACGACGCCGTCGGGTCGTCCACCAGGTCCGCGACGGTCCTGGCCTCCACCGCCTGCCGACGCACCAACGAGCGGCGGACGGCGAGGTCACTGGTCTGCTGGTAGTCCCGCCCCCGACCCTCCACGACCGCGCCGGCGCCGTCCCACCGGCGATAGGCGGCCTTCCCCAGGACGACGGCGTCGGTGCAGCGGGTGCCCAGCACCAGGTCCTCCAGGTAATGGTCGCCGTAGTAGTCGTCAGCCACCATGACCGCGACCAGGTCCCCCGGCAGGCGCGACACGAGCGTGCCACCCGCCGTGCTCACGCTGACCAGCGACACCCTGGGGTCGGCCGGCCCGGCCGAGCGCAGGTCGTCGGGGACCACGACCGTCGCCTGCCACCGCGGGTGCACCTGGCGCGCCAACGACCCCAGCACCCGGTTCAGACCGTCGGAGTCGGCCACCGCCGCGACGACCAGCACCGAGGGCACCGTCGACGGGGCCGGTACGCCGGTGACGGCCTCCCACACGCGCACGGCACGGTCGGCGTAGGTGTGCTGGCTCAGGACCGCCCTCAGGCCTGCCAGCCGCCGCTGCTCGGCCGGGACCGCCTCGAGCCGGTGCACCGCCTCGGCGCCCGAGCCAGTGCACACCACCACGTCACCCAGCAGGACCTGGACCGCCCTGGAGTAGGTCGACACCACGACGGTCCCTGACGCGAGCAGCTCCAGCACCGACGGTGCCACCAACGTCGACGACTGCTCGGTGGAGCCCGCGTCGAGGGCCCAGGCGTACTCCTTGGACAGGCGCGGCAGGCTCGCCGGGCTGGACCGGCCCACCACGAGCCCGCGCAGGGCCTCGGTCGCCGCCCAGCCCGGTCCCTGCGCCGGGTCCTGGTCGTAGATCTCGACCGGGCGCAGCTGTCCCAGGTCTGTGACCATCGACCTCAGCACCCGGGCACGTTCCTGGTGGTTCCGGCCGGGCCCGTCCACGACCACGAAGGCGTCCCGACGCTCGCCGGCGTCCAGCGGGTTGAACCGCCTCGGTTGCACGCCGAAGGGCAGCAGCCACACCCGTTCGTGCCCCAGGGCACGCTCGTAGTCCGCCACCCGGTCCAGGTCCGGGGTGAAGACGTGGTCGAAGAGGCGCACCGTGCTGAGGAACGGCGCGCTGCGCTCCGGGTCGGTGTCCCAGAAAGCGGTGGGGATCTCGTGCTCGCGGCACCAGGCGACCACCGCGCGGAGCGTGTCCGGCTCGACGGTGCCGGCGCCACACCAGCTCGAGTCGACGAACAGCAGGTCCGGGCTGTGCTCCCGCAGCGTCGTCGACCAGTCCGAGGTCGACAGCTCGGTGACGTCCCACTCGGGCCCGAACCCCCGGCGCAGCGGGTCGTCGAGCACGACGGCAACCCGCAACCTAGGCCCGGCACCGCGCTCCTCGACCCAGCGCCAGACCTTGCCGGCGCCCTTGGCCGACCGTCCGCGCGGGCGGTCTGGCCTCGACGGGGCGGTCCCGTCCCGGCCCCGGCCCACCCGCCACAGGGCTGCCGGGAGCCTCACCAGCCCTCTCGGGCTGGAGGCCGCCGCACGGAACGCCGCACCGGTCCGCATCGTCGCGCTCGAGCGCAGGTCCTTGAGCGTCGCGGACAGCGTGGCGCTCTCACGCCGGGCCTTGTCCCGCTGCACCAGGGCGGCGTCTCGCTCCCGCTGGGCCTCGCGCAGACGCTGGCGCAGCTCGACGATCGAGGCACCCGCCTCCCGCAGCGCACCGTCGGCTTCCGCCTCGCCCAGCAGGGCGCTGGCGCGGGCCTCCTGCAGCTTCTCCCCCAGGTCGTGGTAGCGCTGGTTGGCCGCGCCGAGCCGGCGGTTCAGGTCGCGGATCCGGGTCTGGCTGCGGACCTCCGCCGAGATGATCCGCGCCATCGACCGGCCGGTCCGCTGCGTCGGCTCCAGCCGCTCGGCCGGCAGGTACAGCATGGTCGGGGTGGCGTTGAACAGCTCGTGCACGACGTACTGCTCGTCGCTCATCCACCGGTCGACCTGCAGGAACGCCTGCACGTCCTGGCACTCGACGTACACGGCCGGGCGGTCGCGGCGCAGCAGCCGGCGGGCGCCGCGCAGCACGTCGTGCTCACCGCCCTCGACGTCGATCTTCAGCACGTCGACCGGCGGGAGCGCCTCGTCGTCGAGGGCGACGAAACGCACCGTGCCGCCGGCCCGCCGGACGACCTGCTGCGCTCCGAGGTTGGCCGGCAGGTGCTCGACGAACTCGCCGCTGCCCGGGCTGAGACCGACCGCGCAGGTGCGCACGTGCACGTCGAACCCGTTGAGGCGGGCCGACCGGGTCACGGCCTGGGCCAGGTGCTCGTTCGGCTCGTAGGCGAAGACCTCGAACCCGTGGGCCGCCAGGAACATGGCGTGGTTGCCGATGTTCGCCCCGACGTCGACCGCCCGTCCACCGTCGGGGAACCGTTCGACGACGTCGGCCAGCATCTCGTACTCGTAGGGAAGGTTCTCCTTGTCCAGCCGGCCCTGGATGTAGTCGGTCTCGCGGTCCGGGACGACGAGCCGGTACTCGCGCCCCAGCGTCTGGATCTCTACGACGTCGAGCCGGTCGTCGGTCTCGGTCGTGGCCACGAGGTCGTCCTGGCGCATCCAGCGATCACCAGACCCCGCGGGTGTCGAGCAGCCGCTGCCCGTCGGTCGAGTACGCCAGGTCGCGCCGCGCCCGGAACTCGGCGTGGTCCACCAGGAGCACGACGATGTCGGCCCGCGCCACGGTCGTCTCCAGGTCGCCGAGGGTGACCCGTCCCGCCAGCGCGTCGGGCAGCGTGGTGATGTTCGGCTCGACCACCTCGACGATCGCGTCGGGCAGGCGTTCGAGGACCTCCAGCACCACCTGGAGCGCGGGCGACTCCCGCAGGTCGTCGATGTCCGGCTTGAACGCCAGGCCCAGGCAGGCGATCCGCGGCTGCCGGTGCTCTGCCGCCCAGGCGACCACCTGGTCGGCCACGTGGTGCGGCTTGGCGTCGTTGACCTCGCGGGCGGTGCGGATCAGGCGGGAGCTGTCCGGGTCGGCGGCGACGATGAACCACGGGTCGACGGCGATGCAGTGACCGCCCACCCCGGGCCCGGGCTGGAGGATGTCCACGCGCGGGTGGTGGTTGGCCAGGTCGATGAGCTCCCACACGTCGACGCCCATGCGGTCGCAGATCACGGACAGCTCGTTGGCGAAGGCGATGTTCACGTCGCGGTAGGAGTTCTCGACCAGCTTGGACATCTCTGCGGTCAGCGCGTCGGTCAGCAGGATCGTGCCCTCGCAGAACGAGGCGTACAGGTCCCGGGCCCGCTCGGCCGCGGCGGGGGTCAGACCGCCGACGACACGGTCGTTGGCCACCAGCTCGTGCATGATCCGCCCGGGCAGCACCCGTTCTGGGGCGTGCGCGAAGTGCACCTGGGGGCGGCCGTCGGTGCCGTCCACGCTGAGGTCGGGCCGGGCGATCATGATCCGGTCGGCCACCAGCCGGGTGGTCCCCGGTGGGGAGGTCGACTCCAGCAGCACCAGCTCGCCGCCGGTGAGGACGCCCGCGATCGCGTCGCAGGCCGCTGTCACGTACGACAGGTCCGGCCGGTGACCGTCCGTGAACGGTGTCGGCACGGCGATGATGTAGACGTCGGCCGGCGGCAGCTCGGTCTCGGCGCACAGGCTGCCCCGCTCGACCGCGGCCGACACGGCACGCTCCAGGTCTGGTTCCACGAAGGGCACACGGCCGGCGTTGACGGCCGCCACCGTGCCCGGGTTGATGTCGACCCCCACCACGTCAGCACCGCACGACGCCAGCACTGCCGCGGTCGGCAGGCCGATGTAGCCCAGCCCGACCACCACCACCGCCGGGGGCGCCACCCCTGCCGGTCGTTCCGCAAGCGCGACGGCCTCGTCGGTCGCTGTCGCCTCGTGCGTGGTCGTCATTGCCCACGTACCTTCCACGTCGCACCAGCCGAGCCCCGAACCCGGACGCCGGCCCACCCGGCGCGAGGCCGAGTCTGCCGAGCCGTCGGGAGAACCGCATCCGGAGCATGACACGACCCGCGTGTCGGCTTGACTGGCGCCGGCGCCGGTCCGCGCGCCGGCCGGTCCGTCCTGGCGAGCCGTCGCCCCCGACGGCCGGGTGCCGGTCAGGTCACGGCAGCACCGTCGGCCGAAAAGCCTCAGCGCTCATTGTTCGGGTGCGGTCGGGAAGCCCAGGATCGGCCGGCCGGACCGTGACTCACGCGACCAGGTCACGACCCGGTGCGGCGGCTCATCGCTCTTCTATACGGACCACCGCGACCGTCGGCGGATCGCGAGGCTTGGTCACGGCGGACAGGGCCAGGGAGACGACCGAGATGATGATCGCGGCCAGCACGGCGGTGCCGAAGTTGTCGATCCGCAGACCCCAGTCCGCATGCGAGGTGACCCACGCCGTGAGCAGGAGCATCAGCGCGTTGACGACCAGGGTGAACAGGCCCAGGGTGAGGATGTACACGGGGAACGCCAGCACCTTCACCACCGGCTTGACGACGGCGTTGACGATGCCGAAGATCAGCCCGACTGCCGCCAGAACCCCGATCTTGCCGAGCGTCGACTCACCGCCGACGGCGTCGAACCCCGGCAGGATCAGCGTCGCCAACCAGATTGCGACCCCATTGACGACAATCCGCAGCAAGAAGCCCATACCTCATCGTGCCACGCAGACCAGGGGTGAGGGCAGGCCCGGAGCAAAGATCAGGGTGGCTGGCGGACAACCCCAGGGTCGGCTGGGGGGCTTCCCCCATAGCGAGGTCCGGCCGGCCGCTGGGAGGGTGGCGGCATGACATCTCATCGTGCTGTGCCCGACCGCGTGCCGTCCGCCCCCGGAGATCCCGAGAGCGTGCTGCCCGGCGGCCGACCCGCCCCCATCGCCCGGGCCACCGGCCTGACCAAGGTCTACGGCAAGGGCGAGGCCGCCGTCCACGCCCTGGCCGGGGTCGACGTCGAGCTCGGTCAGGGGCAGTTCACGGCGATCATGGGCCCCTCGGGCTCGGGGAAGTCGACCCTCATGCACTGCATGGCGGGGCTCGACACGCCGACCTCGGGCACCGTCTGGCTGGCCGGGTCCGACCTGGGTTCGATGTCCGAGCGGGCGCTGACCACCATGCGCCGCACCCGGGTCGGCTTCATCTTCCAGGCGTTCAACCTGGTGCCGACGCTCACCGCCGAGGAGAACATCCTCCTGCCGCTCCACCTGGCCCGCACCAAGGTGGACCGGGCCTGGTTCGACCAGATCGTCGAGGTGCTGGGCATCGCCTCGCGCCTGGGGCACCGTCCCTCGCAGCTGTCGGGCGGGCAGCAGCAGCGGGTGGCCTGCGCCCGGGCCATGATCACCAGGCCGGCCGTGATCTTCGGTGACGAGCCGACGGGCAACCTCGACACCTCCGCCTCCCGCGACCTGCTGGCCTTCCTGCGGCACAGCGTCGACGACCTCGGGCAGTCGCTGGTCGTCGTCACCCACGACCCGGGTACCGCGGCCGTGGCCGACCGTGTCCTGTTCCTCAAGGACGGCCGGCTCGTCGAGGACCTGACCAGCCCCACGCAGGCTGCGATCCTCGGCGCGCTGCAGGACGAGACCGCCACGCAGGCGGGGAGGATCGGCTGATGCTGCGGGTCGCCTGGCGCGACGTGCGCTTCCACCCTGTCCGGTTCTTGATGTCGCTGCTGGCTGTCGCGCTCGGCGTGGCGTTCGTCTCGGGGACCTTCGCCCTGCGCTCCATGCTGGGCTCGACCTTCGACGGGATCGTGGCGAGCACGGTGAGCGGCGACGCCTACGTCGTGGCCGACAACGGGTCGTCCTACGCGCCGGACTGGATGACCTACCTGGACGAGCGGGGCAAGGTCTCCGACTCCCTGGTGCCGTCGATCGAGGCGCTCCCCGAGGTCACGTGGGCCTCGGCCGACTACACCGGCCCGGTCCTGCTCACCGGGGCCGACGGGACCCTGGTGGCGGCGGGCAGCGGCGGGGCGCCGTCACAGTCCTGGATCGTCGACGACACCCTGGCCGACCAGGGCTTCCGGTTGACCGGCACCGCACCGGTCGGCGAGGGCCAGATCGCCCTGGAGGCCGAGACGGCCCGCCGGGCCGGGCTGGGCATCGGCGACACCACGAAGGTCGTCGTCGGCGACGGCCCGTCGCACGAGGTGAAGGTGACGGGCATCGTCAGCTCCACCGAAGGGACCCCGTTCGCCGGGGCGGTGGTGGTCGGCATCGACCGGGCCACGGCCAAGGCTGCCTTCGCACCGACCGGTGCGGTCACGACCATCACCGTGCACGCCGCCCACGGGGTCAGCCAGCAGCAGCTGGTCCGGGCGGTCAGCACCGCGCTGCCCGCCGACTCCGGCGCCGCCGTCAA
>JAVBSR010000077.1:0-10262 GCA_031556715.1 Cellulomonas sp. | reverse complement strand
GTCGTCTCCTTGAGCAGCCCCACCCCGCGCAGCGCGAAGAACTCGCAGACCAGCGGGATGAGCACCCCGTGGGCCGCGGTCAGCGCGTTGATGGTGAGCAGCCCCAACGACGGCTGGCAGTCGATGAGCACCATGTCGTAGTCGTCCAGGAGCGGCCGGATCGCCCGGGACAGCACCTGCTCGCGGGCCACCTCGTTGACCAGCTGCACCTCGGCGGCCGACAGGTCGATGTTGGCCGGGATGACGTCCAGACCGGGCACCGGGGTGTGCTTGAGCACGGACGCCGGGTCCGGGTCGGGCGACATGATGAGGTCGTAGACGGACCGTTCGATCTCGTACGGGCTGACGCCCAGCCCGACCGTCGCCGCTCCCTGCGGGTCGAAGTCCACGACGAGCACCCGGCGGTCGTACTCGGCCAGGGCCGCGGCGAGGTTGATCGTCGTCGTGGTCTTGCCGACGCCGCCCTTCTGGTTGCACAGCGCGATGACCCGCGCCGGACCGTGCTGGGTCAACGGCGGCGGTTCCGCGAAGTCGAGCAGAGGCCTGCCCACGATGTCGGTCTGACCAGGCGTGGTCTCGGTAGTCACCACGGGTGACAACTTACCCGAAATGCCCACGACGTGAGGGTGGGCGCACCGCGAGCCCTGTCACCGGTGCTTGTCACCGCGCTTCTACCGCCCGTGGGTGGGCGGCCAGGTAGACCTCCCGCAGACCCTGGACAGTCACCAGCGTGTAGAGCTGTGTGGTGCTCACCGAGGCGTGACCCAGCATCTCCTGGACCACCCGTACGTCGGCACCGCCGGACAGCAGGTGCGTGGCGAACGAGTGCCGCAACGTGTGCGGCGAGATGTGCTCGGCGTTCGGCAGCCCGGCGCTCACCGCCGCCCGGCGCAGCACCTGCCAGGCGCTCTGCCGTGACAACCGACCACCGCGGGTGTTGCAGAACACCGCGGGGGTGCCGCGACCGGCGGCGACCAGCCCTGGCCGGGCCCGCACCAGGTAGGCCTCCAGCGCCCGCACCGCGTAGGAGCCGACCGGGACCACCCGTTCCTTGCCGCCCTTGCCGAACAGCCGGACGGCCGCGCGGTCAGCGGTCAGGTCGATGTCGTCCACGTCGAGCCCGACCGCCTCGGAGATCCGGGCCCCGGTGGAGTACAGCAGCTCCAGCAGCGCCCGGTCACGCATCCGGCAGGCCCCCTCGCCCTCCGTGGTCGCCAGCAAGAGGGCCACCTGGTCGACGGTGATGGCCTTCGGCAGGCGCCGGGGCTGGGACGGCGGACGGACCTGGCAGGCCGGGTCGTCGGCGGTCAGACCCTCGGCGGCCAGGAAGCGGTGCCAGCCGCGCACCGCGACCACCGCCCGGGCCGAGGACCCCGCCCCCAGCGGCGCTCCCCCGTCAGCACCGGTCCGGGCCACGACGACGTACTCCTCGATGTGCCGCTCGTCCACCCCGTCCGGCGCGTCGACCCCACGGCCGCGCAGATAGGTGACATAGCGCGTGAGGTCCCGGCGGTACGCGGCGAGCGTGTTGGCCGACAGGCCGCGTTCGACCGTGAGGTGCGTCAGGTAGGTCTCCAGGGACCTGGCCAGCACGTCCGGGCGCTCGGACGTGGCAGTGGTCATGGAAAGCAGGCTAGGCCGCGGCAGGGCGACGACTGGCGACGGCGCGCCGTCCGTGGGGCGGACTCAGGCAAGCGGCCGACCGGCCTCGGGGTTAAGGTCGACGGACGGCCAGGGGTGCTGCCGCTGCCGGTCGTGACGACCACCGACGACACCCCACCGACGACAACCCTGAGACGACGCCGACGGCGTGGAAGGTGGTTCTGACACAGTGAAGGCGCCGATCGCCGAGCACGTGGGCTGGACAGACCTGGACGTACGGGCGGTCGACACCGCCCGGGTGCTCGCCGCCGACGCGGTGGAGAAGGTCGGCAACGGCCATCCCGGCACCGCGATCAGCCTCGCCCCGGCCGCGTACCTGCTGTACCAGAACGTGCTGCGTCACGACCCGGCCGACCCGGCCTGGCTGGGCCGCGACCGGTTCGTGCTGTCGTGCGGGCACAGCTCGCTCACCCAGTACGTGCAGCTGTACCTCGGCGGGTTCGGGCTGGAGCTGGCCGATCTCGAGGCGCTGCGCACCTGGGGCTCGCTGACCCCGGGCCACCCGGAGCACGGGCTGACCGCCGGGGTGGAGATGACCACCGGGCCGCTGGGCCAGGGCCTGGCCTCGGCGGTCGGCATGGCGATGGCGGCCCGGCGTGAACGTGGCCTGCTCGACCCGGAGGCCGCCCCGGGCACCTCGCCCTTCGACCACCACATCGTGGTCATCGCCTCCGACGGCGACCTCGAGGAGGGCGTCACCTCCGAGGCCGGGTCGCTGGCCGGCACCCAGGAGCTCGGCAACCTCGTGGTGATCTGGGACGACAACCAGATCTCCATCGAGGGCGACACCCGCATCGCCTTCACCGAGGACGTCGTCGCCCGGTACGCCGCCTACGGCTGGCACACCCAGACCGTCGACTGGGCCGGCTCGGCCAGCGACGGCGGGGCCTACCGTGAGGACGTCGACGCCCTGGCCGCGGCCCTCGCGGCGGCCAAGGCCGAGACCGGACGCCCGTCGTTCATCGCGCTGCACACCCTCATCGCCTGGCCGACGCCCGGCAAGACTGCCGACCCCTCGGCCCACGGGTCCAAGCTGGGCAGCGAGGCGGTGCGGGGGCTCAAGCAGACCCTCGGGTTCGACCCGGACGCGACCTTCGTCGTCGCCGACGACGTGCTGGCCCACACCCGTGCCCTGGGCCAGCGGGCTGCGGCCGACCGGGCCGTCTGGCAGGTGTCGTTCGACGCCTGGGCGGCGGCTCACCCGGAGCGCAAGGCCCTGCTGGACCGGCTGGTCGCCCGGCGGCTGCCGGACGGGTGGGCCGACGCGCTGCCGGTCTTCGAGGCGGGCAAGGCCGTCGCCACCCGGGCTGCCTCCGGCACCGTGCTGAACGCGCTGGCCACCGTGATGCCCGAGCTGTGGGGCGGGTCGGCCGACCTGGCCGGGTCGACCAACACGACGCTGACGGCCGATCCGTCGTTCCTGCCCGCCGGCCGGTCGTCAGACCAGTTCCCCGGCCAGCCGTACGGGCGGACGATGCACTTCGGGATCCGCGAGCACGCGATGGGCGCGATCCTGTCCGGCATCTGGCTGCACGGGCTGACCCGGCCCTACGGCGGGACGTTCTTCCAGTTCGCCGACTACATGCGACCGGCGGTGCGCCTGGCAGCCCTCATGGAAGCGCGCGTGGTGTACGTGTGGACGCACGACTCGATCGGCCTGGGCGAGGACGGCCCCACCCACCAGCCGGTCGAGCACCTGGCCGCCTACCGGGCGATCCCCGGGCTGGCGGTGGTCCGCCCCGCCGACGCCAACGAGACCGCTGCCGCCTGGGCCGCGGTGCTCGACAGCGCCAGCGGGCCCGCCGCCCTGGTGCTGACCCGGCAGGACGTGCCGACCTTCCCGCGCGGCACCGACGGCTACGCCCCGGCGGACGTCGCCCGTGGCGCCTACACCCTGCTCGAGGCCCCCGCGCTGCCGGGTCGGGGTGACGCACGCCAGCCGGACGTCGTGCTGCTGGCCACCGGCTCGGAGGTGGCCCTGGCCGTGGCTGCCCGCGAACAGCTGGCTGCCGACGGCGTCGCCGCCCGGGTGGTCTCGGTGCCGTGCCTGGAGTGGTTCGACGAGCAGCCGCAGGCCTACCGCGAGCAGGTGCTGCCACCGCAGGTGCGCGCCCGGGTCTCGGTCGAGGCCGGTATCGCCCTGCCCTGGTACCGCCTGCTCGGCGACCATGGTCGCGCGGTGTCGCTGGAACGCTTCGGTGCCTCGGCCTCGGCGCAGCGGCTGTTCGCCGAGCTGGGGATCACGGCCGAGGCGGTGGTCGCGGCCGCGCACGAGTCCGTCGCTGCTGCGGGGGGCTCCACCGGCTCGGCGCCGGCGGGCGACGGCCTGGCGGGTCGGGGGCCCGCGTGAGCCCGGCCCAGGTGGCGGCCGGGGCCAACCCGCTGCGCGACGCACGCGACCGCAGGCTCCCCCGCATCGCCGGGCCGTGCGGGCTGGTCATCTTCGGCGTCACGGGCGACCTGGCGCGCAAGAAGCTCATGCCCGCGGTGTACGACCTCACCGCCCGGGGACTGCTGCCGCCTGGTTTCGCGCTCACCGGGTTCGCCCGCCGCGACTGGGCGGCCGAGGACTTCGAGCAGATCGTGCACGACTCGGTGCGTGAGCACGCCCGCACACCGTTCCACGAGACGACGTGGCGGCGTCTGGCCGACGGGCTGCGCTTCGTCCCCGGCACCTTCGACGACGACGCGGCGTTCGAACGGCTGCGCACCACCGTCGAAGAGCTCGACACCCGCCACGGCACGGCCGGGAACCACGCCTTCTACCTGTCGGTGCCTCCGGCGGCCTTCCCCGTGCTGTGCTCCCAGCTGGCCCGCTCGGGGCTGTCCCGGCCGAAGGAGGGCACCTGGCGCCGGGTGGTCATCGAGAAGCCGTTCGGTCACGACCTGGCGTCGGCGCGCGAGCTCAACCAGATCGTCTCGCAGGTGTTCGCCCCGGACGACATCTTCCGGATCGACCACTACCTCGGCAAGGAGACGGTGCAGAACCTGCTGGCGCTGCGCTTCGCCAACCAGATGTTCGAACCGGTGTGGAACGCCAACTACGTCGACCACGTCCAGATCACCATGGCCGAGGACGTCGGCCTGGGCGGCCGGGCGGGGTACTACGACGGCATCGGGGCGGCCCGGGACGTCATCCAGAACCACCTGCTGCAGCTGTTCGCGCTGACCGCGATGGAAGAGCCCGTCTCGTTCAACCCCGCGGCGCTGCGCGCGGAGAAGACCAAGGTGCTCTCTGCGGTGCGTCTGCCGCGCGACCTGCGCCGGCACACCGCCCGCGGCCAGTACACCTCGGGCTGGCAGGGCGGCGAGAAGGTCGTCGGCTACCTGGAGGAAGAAGGCTTCTCCGCCAGCTCGACCACCGAGACCTACGCCGCGATCCGCCTCGACGTCGACACCAGGCGCTGGGCCGGGGTGCCGTTCTACCTGCGCACCGGCAAACGCATGGGCCGACGGGTCACCGAGATCGCCGTGGTGTTCAAACGCGCGCCTCACCTGCTGTTCAACACCGCCGCCGGCACCGAAGAGCTGGGCCAGAACGCCCTGGTGGTGCGGGTGCAGCCCGACGAGGGCGTGACCCTGCGGTTCGGTGCCAAGGTCCCGGCCACCACCATGGAGGTACGTGACGTGACGATGGACTTCGGATACGGCCATGCCTTCACCGAGTCGTCGCCCGAGGCGTACGAACGGCTGATCCTCGACGTGCTGCTCGGCGACCCGCCGCTGTTCCCCCAGCACGAGGAGGTCGAGCTGGCCTGGCAGATCCTCGACCCGGTCACCTCGTCCTGGGCGGAGCGCGGCAGCCCCGACCCGTACCGGCCCGGTTCCTGGGGGCCGGCCTCGTCCGACAAGATGATGGCCCGCGACGGCCGGGCCTGGAGACGCCCGTGATCATCGACCTGCCCGACACCACCACCCGCGCCGTCGACCGGCGCCTGCTCCAGGCTCGAGACGAGGGCGGCGCTGTCGCCCTGGGCCGGGTGCTGACCCTCATCGTCGACGTCGGCGACCACGACCCGGCCGAGGCTATCGACGCGGCCAACGCCGCCAGCCACGAGCACCCGTGCCGGATCCTCGTGCTGGTGGCCGCCGCCCCGGCCGAGACGCCACGCCTCGACGCCCAGATCCGGCTGGGCGGGCACGCCGGCGCGTCCGAGGTGGTGGTGCTGCGGCCGGCCGGTCCGGAAGGCCCGGACTCCGGCTCCGGTGGGCTCGAGGAAGAGCTCGACACCCTGCTGATGCCGCTCCTGCTGCCCGACGCACCGATCGTGGCCTGGTGGCCGTTCGACGTGCCCGACGACCCGGCCGCCCACCCGCTCGGTGCGATGGCCGGGCGTCGGATCACCGACACCGCGACCGCCGCCGACCCGGCCGCCGCGCTGCGCCGCCTGGCCGGGTCGTACAGCGCCGGGGACACCGACCTGGCCTGGACCCGGGTCACCCTGTGGAGGGGTCTGATCGCCGCGACCCTGGACCAGCCCCCGTACGAACCGGTCACCGCCGCGACCGTCTCCGGCGAGGCCACCCACCCGTCGCTGGACCTCCTGGCGGCCTGGTTGGCGCACGGGCTGCGCTGCCCGGTCACCGTGGAACGCGTCGCCGACGCCCCGGCCATCACCCAGGTCCGCCTGCGCCGACGCTCCGGGACGATCGTGCTGGACCGGCCCGACGGCAAGACGGCCGTCCTGGCGCAGCCCGGCCAGCCGGAGCACCGCATCGCCATGCCGTTGCGCACGCTGCGCGAGTGCCTGGTCGAGGAGCTGCGGCGCCTCGACCCGGACGAGGTCTACGGCGAGGTGCTCACCGAAGGCCTGGCCCGGGTGACCGACGCTCCGGCAGGTGGGTCGTGGTGAACCGTCGGGTCGTCGTCGTACCCGACGCCGCTGCCGTCGCCCGGACCACCGCCAGCCGGCTGCTGCTCACCCTGGTCGACGCCCAGAGCGTCCACACCCCGGTGCATGTGGCGCTCACCGGCGGCGGCGTGGGCACCGCCACCCTGGCCGCCATGGCCACCGACCCGATGCTGGACCTGGTCGAGTGGGGCGGCGTGCACCTGTGGTGGTCCGACGAACGGTTCCTGCCCACCGGTGACCCCGAACGCAACGAGACCGGTGCGCGGCAGGCTCTGCTCGACCAGATCAGCGACCGTCTGCCGCCCGAGAACGTCCACCCGGTCCCAGGGCCCGGCCCGGACGTGCCCGACGCCGAGACGGCCGCCCGGCTCTATGCGCAGGCGCTGGACGACGCGGCCCCCTTCGGTGCCCCGGTGCCGGAGTTCGACATCACCCTGCTCGGTCTCGGCCCCGACGGGCACGTCGCGTCGCTGTTCCCCGGCCACCCTGCCACCAGCGTCCACGACGTGTCGGTGACCGCGGTGCACGACTCCCCCAAGCCCCCGCCTGACCGGGTCTCCTTCACGCTGCCCACCATCCGGGCGGCGCGGCGTGTCTGGGTGGTCGCCGCCGGAGCGGCCAAGGCCGACGCCGTGGCTCACGCCCTGCACGGCGGCATCCCGGCCGACATCCCCGCCGCCGGTGCCGTGGGTCGCGCCGAGACCGTCTGGCTGCTGGACACCGCCGCCGCCGAGGCGTGACAAGCAGCCGCCGGGGCGTGAACCGCTAGCCGCGCCTGCGGCGCCGGACCAGCAGGACTACCACCAGGCCGCCGGCCAGGGCGGCCCCGAGTGCGATCCCGAGTGCGATCCCAGCGGACAGCCAGGCGACGCCGTGCCCGGCCGTGGTCGTTCGCGGCCCACCGTGGTCGGCGGCGGTGGCCGGGTAGCCGATCTCGGGGGTCGGCGCGGCCGCGACCTCCAGGGCCGAACCGGGGAAGCCCAGGCCTACCGGGTGGCCGACCAGCGTCGTGACGTCCCCGCCCGGGCCGACCGGCGGCCGCTGGCCGAGCAGGTCGACCAGGGCCTCGCCACCCGCCAGGGCGGCGTCCAGCTCGGCCCGGGTCGCGTCCAGGACGATCTGCCGGGTGCCGTCGGGGCACGGCAGGGTGAACCTCCGGTTGCCCTGGTACGCACCGTCCACGCTGGTGCACCCCGCCCAGAACCTGGCCAGCGCTGCATAGGCGTACCCCGCGGGCTTGATCTGACCGGGGCGCTCCGGGTCGGACGGGTCGCGGCGGACCAGGCCGAACCTGGTCTCTGCCGGGTCGTGGCTGTGGTCGTCGAGCAGGTCGTACCACCAGATGCCGGCCGTGTCGCCGGTGGCGCGGGCCCGCACGTAGAGCTCGACGAGGTTGCGCGCCTGGACGTCCTCGCTGACCCCGCCCGGGCCGTCCCACGACGACCAGCCGGCCTCGGTGACGTACACCGGCAGGCGCTGCCCGTAGGCTGCGGTCACCTCGTCGGCCACCAGCCGCACGCAGGCGGCCGCCACCTGCGGCCCGGCCGGAGGGGGACCTGACGTACCGGGGCAGCCGTTGTGGCCGGAGACGTACGGGTGCACCACTGCGCCGTCCACCTCGACGTCACGGTCGCGCAGCCGGGACATCACGGCCTCGGTCCACGGGGCGTCGCGCGCCGAGATGGCGTTGACCACGATCGGCACGCCCGGTGCGGCCTCCCGCAGCGACGGCACCCCCAGGTCCTCGCGCTCCGGGTACAGCAGGGACTCCACCAGCTCGGCGTAGACCCGCGGGCAGCCTGCCGCGTCTGACGGGTCCACCGGGCACGGGTCGCCCCACTCGTAGGCACCGTCCCAGCCCAGGTAGTTGTCCCACTCGTTCCACACCTCGAGCCCAGCCAGGTTGCCCGGCCCGACCTTCGCGACGGCCGCCCGCGCGAACTCCAGGAACGCCTTGCGCTCGTCGGGGGTGTCCGGGAAGGCACCGCCGTCCAGGTATTTCGGGTTGCCGTAGTCCAGCAGCAGCATGACCTTGCCGCCGTTGCGCGGGACGAGCTGCAGGGCGTCGGTCCAGCCTGGGTGGTCCATCACGTCCCAGCCGGCCTCGTCGCGCAGCGTCGTGGCACCCAGGAGGTCCAGCGCGATCTCGCCGTCCAGCCGGCCGTCGGACGTGCGCGGCTTGCTGTTGCCCAGGTGCGAGGCGATCCCCATGAGGAACTGGTCCGGCTGCGCCGGCCTGGTCGGCGCCGGAGCGGCCGGCGGGGTCGCGACCGCCGCACCCGAGGCCAGGAAACCCGTCACCACCAGGGCGCACACCAGGCCGACCGCCAGTCGGCCGGCACGCCGCGGTCCTGCACCCATGCCGCCCACCCTACGGGCCGGACGGGCGGTATGTCCCGCTCGGCGAGAACGTCAGCCGGACGCGCACCACCGGGATCAGGCGGTCAGGCAGCCCGCGCCGAGCAAGGCCTTGAGGTCGCCGAACAGGGCCGGGGTGCGGGTGACGCGCAGCCGGTCGTCGAGCTTCATCACGGTGGCTCGACCAGGGCTGGACAGGCGGACGTGCACCTCGACGGTGCCCGGGTGGGTGCCGAGCACCTCGCGCAGCCGTTCCACCACCGGCTGGGTGCAGCGCGCGGTGTCCAGGTAGACCACCAGCGGGGCGTCGTCGGCGTGAGAGGTGTCCGGCACGCTGACCTCGACGGCCTGGAGCTGGACGGTCTCGTCACGGCGACGCACCCGGCCCTTGACGGTGAGCACCGCGTCCTCGGCCAGCACCGCCGAGTAGGCCAGGTAGGTCTCGCCGAAGAACAGGACGTCGACCGAGCCCTCCATGTCCTCCAGGGTCACCTGAGCCCACGGGTTGCCCTGCTTCGACATCTTCCTGGCCAGCGTCGTGACCAGGCCCGCGACCGTCACCTGCGACCCGTCGGGGCGTTCCTCGTCGCCGACCAGAGCCGCGACCGACGTGTCGGCCGCCCCGGCCAGCACGTGCTCCAGGCCGGACAGCGGGTGGTCCGAGACGTACAGGCCGAGCATCTCCCGCTCGAAGGCCAGGCGCTGCTTCTTGTCCCAGTCGGTCACCTCCGGGACGGCCACGGTGAACGTCGCGTCGTCGGCGGCGCCGAACACGTCGGCGAACAGGTCGAACTGGCCCTCGGCCTCCTTGCGCTTCACCCCGATGACCGCGTCCACGGCCTGCTCGTGGACCAGCAGCAGGGCCCGGCGCGACGGGTGCAACGAGTCGAACGCCCCGGCCTTGATCAACGACTCGATGGTCCGCTTGTTGCACACCGGTGCGGGCACCTTGTCCAGGAAGTCGGTGAACGACGTGAAGGCGCCCTTGTCCTGCCGCACCGCGACGATCTCGTCGACGACGGCCGCGCCGACGTTGCGCACGGCGGTCAGGCCGAACCGGATGTCGGCACCGACGGCGGTGAACAGCGCCGACGACGCGTTGACGTCCGGCGGCAGCACCTTGATGCCCATGCGGCGGCACTCGTTGAGGTACAGCGCGGACTTGTCCTTGTCGTCACGGACCGAGGTCAGCAGCGCCGCCATGTACTCCGTGGCGTAGTTCGCCTTGAGGTAGGCCGTCCAGTAGGAGACCAGCCCGTACCCGGCGGTGTGCGCCTTGTTGAAGGCGTACCCGGCGAACGGGACCAGCACGTCCCATACCGCGTTGATCGCCGCGTCGGAGTAGCCCCGCTCGCGGCAGCCCTCGGCGAACGGGACGAACTCGGCGTC
>JAVBSR010000054.1:0-16859 GCA_031556715.1 Cellulomonas sp. | reverse complement strand
TCCAGCCGCTCACCCGCAGTGCCAGCCACACCAGCACGCTGATGGTGCACCACCAGAAGACCATCTGCGCCGCGTGCACCACCACCGGGTCGCCCACCAGGGCCACGGTCAGCGACCAGGTCGTGACGGCCAGGGTGAACGCGAGGAAAGGGGCGGTCAGCGCCCGTGGTCGGCGGGGCACGGCGTAGCCGAGCACGACCTGCGTCGCGACCGCGGTCGCGACCGCGAGCACGTCTGACACTGCGGCGACGGTCACCGGACCGCTCCTGTGGTCGGGCGGGCAGCCACCGGTCCGACCCGGACCCGGTTGCGGCCCGCCATCTTCGCGGCGTACAGCGCGCTGTCGGCGGCGGACAGGAGGGCGGGGGCGTCCATCCCCGGTGCCAGCTGGGCGACGCCGACGCTCAGCGTCACCGGGGTCTGGCCTGGTTCGCGCCGCAGCGCGGCGGTGGCCACCCGCCACAGCTGGCCGCGCAGCTCGGCGGTGTCCGCGTCGGTGTCGTCCAGGACGACCAGGAACTCGTCGCCGCCGACACGGACCGCCAGGTCGTCGCCCTCGGACAGCACCCGGGCCACCGCGACGATGACCCGGTCGCCGGTGGGGGGGCCGAACCGGTCGTTGAGCTCTTTGAGGTGGTCCAGGTCGACCATGGCGAGGCTCAGCGGACGACGGGTGCGGTGCGCGTCGTCGATCTGCACGGCCAGCCGGTGGTCCAGGTAGCGTCGGTTGCGCAGACCGGTCAGGGCGTCGCGGGCCACCTGGTCAGACAGCTCGGTCCGCATCCGTTCCAGCTCGGTGACGTCGCGGGACGACAGGACCCGGGCCACCGGGACGGTGCCGTCGCGGACCGTCGTGGTGCGGACGCGCAGCACCGCGCCGCGCACCGTCACCGTCCGTTCGCCGTCGTCGGCCAGGGCCGGTGCCAAGGCAGGGTCGAGGGTGCGCGGGTCGTCGCCGGTCAGCTGGGCTCGGCCGACCTCGTTGAGGTCGATCACGGTCCCTTCCAGCCCGACGAGGACCAGCCCGTCGGACACCAGGTCCAGCAGCGACGACATGGGCGCCGGCAGCGGTTCCAGGTCGCCGGACCAGCGGCCGACCAGCAGCCCGAGCCAGACCAGCGCTATCGGCGGCCAGGCGAACAGGACCCGTCCTGCGGGCAGCGCCGGCACCGCGAGCACGGCGAACAGCCCGAAGGCTGTCACCACCGAGTGCCAGACGATGTCGGTGCGCAGCGGACCGACGGCCCGACCGGCGGCGACGATCTCCAACGAGGCCGCACCACCGACGAGCAGCGCCAGCCAGGCCAGCGCGACCCACGCCAGCGGTCCGGCATGCCGGGAGCCGGCGTCGACCACCACGAGGTGGCGCAGCTGCGGCACCACCCCGACCAGGGCGACGGCCAGCGGCACCACGGCGGCGACCGCCACGACCGGTGCCCGCAACCAGCGCTGGAGCCCGGACTGGATCACCGTCCAGCCGAGCAGCCCCACCGCGGCGGCGGTGACCGGGACGAGCACGAGGGGTTGGACCGTCCAGAGCCCTGCGGCCCGGACGAGCACCGCGACCAGGGTCCAGCCGGCCAGCCCGCTCAGCTCCAGCGCTCGCCACCGACGGGGCGCGGCGCGGTGCCGCCACTCCCGGGCCGCCAGGACACCGGTGACGATGACGGTGACCGCTCCCACCCCGACGAGCACCCAGGTCATCCCTGGCATACCGCTCCTCGGATCGCTGTCACGGCGTCCCGAGCCGGAGACGACGCCCGGTCTGGTGCCGCTGACCAGCGCGAGCTCAGGCTTGGGACACCAGCCTCATCGGCACAGGACCGTGCGCCCTGAGGGTCCGACAGGGGACGGAGCGTCCTGGTGGTAGACGTCAGGCGCGGGCGGCTCCCCGGCCGAGGATGCTGGCGAGCACCTCGGGCGTGTAGACGTCCATCGGTTCGCGCGTCACCGGCCCACCTTCCAGGGTCGACCAGTGCCAGGTGGGTCGTGGCTGGCCGTCCGGGTCGGCACCCAGGTGCAGGTCGACCAGGGTGGCGTAGGCGTAGCCGAACCTCTTCTGGATCGCCTGGGCGTGGCCGAAATCACCCGCCGTGGTGCCCTTCGTCGCGTAGTCGGCGGACAGCTCCAGCAGCAGCAGGTTGTGCTCGGGCCCGAGCTTGCCGCGCTGGTGCACGATGAGGTCGGGGATGCGGTTGCCCTCGCCGCCGAAGGCGACGACGTCCTCCAGCTCCATCCCGGAACGGTCGTACTCGCAGTCGATGCTCCACGCCCGTTCCACCAGCGGCACCAGGTTCCAGCCCAGGTGAAAGGCGACGGTCCTCTCCGACGGGCTCGAGCTGCCGGCGGTGGGGCTGAACAACGACCACTCGTCGACCAGCGTGTTGGTCAGGGCGATCCGGACCCGGGTCTGCAGGTCGATCAGGAGCATGGCGCGTCACGCGCCCGGGTCGGGCTCGGAGGCGGGCTTGTCGGCCGGCTTGGCCGCCGGGGGTCTCGCGGCAGCCTTCGGCGCGTCGGCCGCGGTGTCGGCGTCCGGGTCGGCGGCGAGCGGGTCGGCCTTGGCGCGTCGGGTCACCTTCTTCGTGGCGTCCTTGGCCTTGTCAGAGATCTCTTCGATCTTCTCCCCGGCCTTGCGGGTGGCCTCACGGCTCTTGGCGACCGCGCTCTCGGCCGCCTCGCGGCTCTTGGCCACGGCGCTGCCGGCCGCCTCGCCGACGGCGTCGGCCGCCTCGCCCACCTTGTCCTCCAGCCCGGCCTTGGCCGGGGCTTCGGCCGGCTCCCAGGGCTCGGCCCACGGGTCGACGGTCGTGCGCGAGCGCACCCACGCGGTGGCGGCGGCGATGCCGCCGATGGTCACCGCGGCGGCCAGGAACACCTTGCGTGCGGTGTGAGACCCGCGCCGCTGCGCCTTGGCGGCCTGCCGGGCGGCTTCTTCTGCGGCGGCCTGGGCTTCGGCCTCGGCGATCTGCGCCTTGGCGGCGGCGGTGTGGACGGCCGCGACCAGCCTGGGCAGCAGCTCGTCGACGATCTTGTCGTGCGCCGTGTCCACGGCCGGGGCGGCCTTCCCGGCGGCCTTCTCGACCTGCGGCGCCGCGGCCTTGAGACCCTCGGTGTACATGTGCTCCAGGCGCGGGGTCAGCCACTCCACGAAGGCCTCGACGCGCGGGGTGGTCCACTCGTAGGCGTTCGCTGCCGCCCCCTGCGCCCGGGTCGCTGCCACCCGGGCAGCCGCCGCGGCCTGGGTCGCTCCGTCACGGGCTCCGGCGGCCAGACCGGCCGCCTGCTCCTTGAGCTGGTCGCGATCGACGTCGAGCTTCTTTGCCAGCGGGCCGATTCCCATGTCCACTCCCAGGTCGCGTGAATCCGTAACCTCACACTCTGCCACCGTTCCAGGCCTGTCGCAGGTTTCTCGCCGCCGCGGCGGGTCTGCCGGAAGCGAACGCACCAGCACAAAAGGCCCGACCATGACCGGCCTGTGGTCGACGGGCGGCGGGGACGGTTCCTGTGGGTCTGGGCGTCGTCGCACCGCCGGGGTCGACGCCCTGGCGAGGCCCGGTCGGCAGGGGCACCGTCGTGAGCGTCGTCGGCCGTCGGACGTGCGGCCTTCCCCCGGCAGCCTCGATCGGGTGTGCGAGACTGGCGGCATGTTCGCAACCCTGCACACGTCCGCCGGTGACATCCGCGTCGAGCTGTTCCCCAACCACGCCCCGACCACGGTCGCCAACTTCACCGGGCTGGCCGACGGGACCAAACCGTGGAAGGACCCGGCCACGGGGGCGCAGCGCACCGACTCGCTGTATGCCGGCACGCAGTTCCACCGGGTGATCGACGGGTTCATGATCCAGGGCGGCGACCCGCTCGGCACCGGTCGCGGCGGCCCCGGGTACGCCTTCGACGACGAGATCCACCCCGAGCTGACCTTCGCCCGGCCCTACCTGCTGGCCATGGCCAACTCGGGTCTGCGTCCTGACGTCAACGGGCGCCCGCGCGGCACCAACGGTTCGCAGTTCTTCATCACCGTCGGGGCGACGCCCTGGTTGAACGGCAAGCACACCATCTTCGGCGAGGTCGCCGACGACGCGTCCCGGGCCGTCGTCGACGCGATCGCCACCGCCCCCACCAAGGGGCAGGACCGTCCCGTGACCGACGTGGTCATCACGTCGGTGGACATCGAGCCGTGACCTGAGCCGCCGTGTCCGACCAGCCCTGGGGCACCCCCGACCCGCCCGACGACGCTCCTGACGCAGCCGCCGTCCCCTCCGGCGGCGTCCCGGTCTGCCCGCGCCACCCGGACCGGGTGTCGTACGTGCGCTGCCAACGCTGCGGACGGCCCATGTGCCCGCAGTGCCAGCGGCCCGCGCCTGTCGGCATCCAGTGCGTGGACTGCGTCCAGCTCGGGACCCGGGCGACGGCACCGCGGGCGACGTTCGGCGAGGGCCGGGTGTCCGAACGGCCGGTGGTGACGCTGACCATCATCGGGCTGTGCGTGGTCGCCTATGTGGCACAGCTGGCGGTGGCGGGATTCAGCTACGACCTGCAGTTCGTCCCGGCGCTCGGGGCTGACGAGCCCTGGCGGTTCCTCAGTGCGGGCTTCTTGCACGCCAGCCTGCTGCACATCGGCTTCAACATGGTGGCGCTGTGGATGGTCGGCCCGTTCCTGGAGGCCAGCCTCGGACGGGCCCGTTTCATCACCCTGTACCTGCTCGCCGATCTCGGCGGGTCGGTCGCGATGGTGGTCGCGGCCCGTGCCGGCACCGGCGAGTGGTGGACCGGCGACCTGTGGCGGATCGGGGTCGTCGGGGCGTCCGGCGCGGTGTTCGGGCTGTTCGGCGCGGTGCTGGTGGTGCTGCGGCGGGTCGGGCGCAGCGCCCAGGGCATCGTCGGGGTGATCGTCCTCAACGTGATCCTCGGGTTCGTCGTCCAGGGCATCGCCTGGCAGGCGCACCTGGGCGGTCTGGTGGTCGGGGCGCTGCTCGGCGCCGCCTACGCCTATGCGCCCCGAGACCGGCGCCGTGTGGTCTCGGTGGTCGCGAGCGTCGGGGTGGGGCTCGTGCTGGTTGCCGTCGCGGTGGGGATCTACCAGAACGTCGGCCTGCTGTGACGCGGACGCCTCAGGCCGCGGCTCTGGCCTGACGGCGGGCCCGGTGGGTGGCCAGGTCGGCCTGACGTACCGGGACCGGCAGCCGGCTGCTCGGCTCCACCAGGCTCAGGGCCACCGCGACGGCGGTGTCCAGGTCGATCCAGTTGCCGCAGGAGACGAACACCGGCTTGACGCCCTGACGGGTGCGCACCGCCGCCCCCAGCACCTCGGGTGCCTCTCCCCCTGGCCACGCCGCAGCCGACCGGGCCGGCACGTCCGGGTCGTCGTCCGTTCGCCCCTCCGCCGGGCCACCCGCCCTCGTCCTGCTGCGACCGTCCGACGAGCCGGACGCACCCGAGCCGTCCGCGACGATCGCCGTCCACGCCCCCACCCGGTCGTCCGGGACCTGGTAGTCGACCCCGCCGACCCGGTGGTAGGTCTTGGCCACCCCGAGCGTCGGACGGCCCAGGGCGAACGACGCCTGCGTGGCGATCCCCATGCGCCGCGGGTGCAGGTACCCGTTGCCGTCGAACATGAACAGGTCTGGGGCGGCGTCGAGCCGGCTCACCGCCGCCTCGACCAGCGGCAGCTCACGGAACCCCAGGAAACCCGGCCGGTACGGCACCGTCGGGCTCCCCTGCGCCTGCGCCGAACCGACGACCTCGCGGGTGGCACAGTCCACCACCACCACGCAGCACACCGCCTGCTCGACACCGTCGCTCCCGGTCCAGTACGCCGTGTCGACCCCGGCGACCAGCCGCAACGCCGCGACATCGACCTGGTTGAGCAGGCTGACGCCACGCGCCAACCGGTCCTGCTCCTCGGCCAACCTCTCGAACAGCTCCACCCGACAACTCTGGCACGACCCGACCCGGACTCCGACCCTCGTCCTTCAGCCGTGCCGGGTCGTCGAGGCAGCACCGCAGCGAACCACGGGTCCCACCGAGCCCCTGCGGGCCGTACTCGACCCGAGGCGCGCTGGGTTCAGGCGACTGGTCCCAGACCGACCATGACATGGGTGTACCCGTCGGACACCTGGGATTCCACCACCGGCCACCCGGTCACGTCGGACACCACCTCACGCACCGCCGTGAGGGTCTGCTGCGCGGTGGCGCGGTCCGCCTGGTGCTCCCACACGTCCACCGACCAGCCCACCTGCCCCGTCCAGAACGACACCTGGCAGTAGCCCTGGCTCCCGTCCTGGCCACGCCCGACAGGGACCACGACGGTAGGGAACCAGACCTGCCAGTCTTCCGGGGTGGCGTCGTCGTCAGCCTCGACGAACTCCTCGTCCACGTCCCGACCGGTCCGCGCGACCACCCCACGCCCTGCCAGCCGCTCGACCACCTGCTGGGCCCACTGCTGGGCCTGCGGGCTCGGGTGCGGGTCGTACGCGGCCTCCACGCCGCCAGGTGCGAACGACGCCTGGAACCGCACCCCGAACCACACCTGCGGGCCGAACCGGCCCGTCGCCAGCGCCGTGCCCTCGGCCAGCCGGTCGGCCAGCCAGGCCGGGGTGTGCTCGGCGTCCCGCGGAAAACGCTTGAAATCTTGCACATACTCCCTGGCCCCGGGCGGCACCTGCCAGTCCGGCTCGGCGTCGTAGTCGAACCGAGCCACAGCCGGGCCATCCCTGGGAACCTCGACCTCTGCGGTGAACCACGTCCCAGAACCATCCACGTACATCACACGACGCAGCTCGCGAAAAAAGCCCCAGATATCGCCAGGCGGCTCGATGCGAGCCTCCTGTCCGCCGGACACTGCGACGAACGTGCTCTGGCCCGACCGGTCGAGCAAGGAGACACTCGCGGTCAGCAAGTCCCACGCTCCCAGGGGCTCTGTCGGCTGAGTGATCCCAGCCGAAGACAGCCGCCGTGCACCACGCAGACTCTGTGCAGCCTGCTCGACCAGCGTCGCCTGTGCCATGAACGGCGGCATACCGTTCCACTCTTGTTCCGACACTGCAGAACACCTCACCTTACTTGTTGAGGAACGGGGGTGGTGTATAAGGGATGCCGTCGATAGAATAGACGACTCTGAACTCTGAGGGTATTTTTCCTGAATCGTCGTAGACCGCGCCGACTCTGACTTCGACGTGCTTACCCTGGCTCACCGCTGTGGCCAAACTACTTTCGAGGTTACCGAAGCTGTCTCCCGGTCCTCGGTTGACAGACTTGAGCATACCGACCAGGTTGACCCGTTCGGTTCCGCCGCCGAACCAGTTGGCGAGCAGGTGCCCGCCCTCGTAGGGGATGGCGACGCCGTCCGCATCGTGCACGACCCTACCGGCTTGGACGGCCTCGGCGTTGGCCTGTTTGCCGACGGTGCCCTGGGTACTGCCACGGGGAGCCTCGCCGGTGTGCAGCTTGTTGGTGGACGCCTCGACGGTACGCCCGGCGTGGTCGGTGCGGAAAATGTGGGTGTACTCACCAGGAGTGCCCCCGTCAGGGTGGACCACATAGGTCGTGTCCGCCTGGGGTTTCATCAGCTCCCAGTTCAGGTTGCCGCCCTGCCCGTACACCGTCTCGACGTACGTCACTTTGCCTGTGGCGTCGGTATAGCAGTCCAGCTGGATGCCGTTGTGGGAGGTCACCTGGTACTGCGAGTTCGGCGCCAGGTCGGTGCGCGAGGCAAAAGGCGTCTGCGACCCTCGGCCGCCAGCCGTGGTCAGGTCCACCTGGTGCACCCGGGCCTGGTCCACCTGAGGACGCGGCTGGTGTGGGGGGTCGACCCACGTCTCGCGCGGAGGAGGACCGCCCGGGTCGGCCGCACCGACAGGGCGTCCGCCCAGGTCGTCACCGCCGCGCCCCGAGCCTCCGCCGGGTGCCTCGGCCCGTACGGTGGACGGCTCGGGCTGGTGCCCGGCGGGCGAGCCGTCAGCGCCGGGACGAGCCGGCCTCGCATCCGCTGCGCTGGGCAGGCCAGAGATCTTCTGGGTGGTGACGTTGTCGGCGGCACGGCCGGCGGGGGCGACCTCGGGTCGCGCGGCGGGGTCTGGGCGGTTCGGCAGGTCGGCGGCCTGCGCGGGACGGGATGGCGTGTCGGGGGTCGCCGGTCGAGGTCTGGCCCCGTCGGCGGGCGGCTCACCTGCTGCGGGTCGGCCGACGGTGGGCGCGTCTGCGGTGGAGCGTGGTGGGGTGGGCGCTGACGGGTCTGTGGTTCTGGTCGGTGGCCCGGACGGTCGCGGTTGGGTGGTGGTGGGCTGGGGTGTGGCGTCTGGTCGGGGGCTGGTCGGCTGGTGGGGTGAGCCCGGCGACGGCGCGGCTTGGGGGTGCTGGCTGGTCGGTGCCGGTGGGTGTGCTGGCCCAGGTGACGGGTGGCCTGGGCTGGTCGACGGCAGGCCGGTCGAGGGGTGCACCGCTCCGGGTGCGGGGGCCTGCAGGCCGGGAGGTGCCTGGCCGTGGACCGGGGGTGTGGGCCCGGCCTGTGACCAGGTCGGGCCAGCAGCAGGGCCTGCGGGGTGCGCCGCTGGGGTGGCGTGTGCCGTGGTCGGCGGGCGGGTCGCGGCAGGGCCTGACACTGGTGATGCCTGCGGGTGGGCGGGGTAGGCCGTTCCTGCCGTCGGGTGCGTGCTGGGGTGAGCACCCGGCATCTGGTTGGCGTGGGCGGTGGATGGGACGGCGTGGGTGGGTGTGGCGGCGTGGGCGGGTAGGCCGTTGTCGATGAGGTGGCGTCGGGCGGCGACGACGGCGACGGGGTCGAGGGTGGCCTGGTGGGCCACGGAGCGGGCGATGGCCCGGGAGCCGGAGGCGAAGTTGCCGGGGGCGAAGGTCAGCGCCAGGTCGAGCAGGTCGGCGCCGGCCTGGGCGGGGGTGAGGTTCGCCAGGTAGTCGTTCGTGGCGGCCCGGGGGTCGCGGGCGAAGGTCACGATCCCGGCGCCGTGGGCCAGGCCCCAGGTCAGGACCCCGGCCACACCCCACCCGATCGGGCCCATCATCAGCGCGAACATCGCACCCAGGGCCAGCTCGATGGCAAGCTGCTTGGCCAGCGGCAGAGAGTTCCAGTATTCCGACAGCGACGTCAGCACCGCCGGCAGCCACCCGCCGTCCGGGCGCAGCAGACCCTCACCGGCACCGGCCGCCAGGTGAGGGGCGACCCACAGGGCCACCACCAGCAGCACAGCGCCCAGGCTGACGGCGACGAGGCGGGTCCGGGCCGGTCGCACCGGACCGGCCGACTGGTCCATCGCGGCCTCCCGCAGGCCCCGCGCGGTCGAAGCGGCCACCGCTCCGCGGCGCATCGCCGCCCTCACCGGCTCACCGGCACCGCGCACGTGCGCGGCTGCCACCTGACCCAGGTCGCGGCCGACCACCCACCCGGTGGCCAGCACCGAGGTCGCCACCACCGCCCACACCCGGCCCCACCAGCCGCGCAGCACCCACAACCGTCCTACCGCCGCACCCAACGACGGGCCCATCGGCTGCCCGGACAGCGACGACGCAGGCCGGGCACCCAACCGGTACCCGTCCACCGCCAGGCACACCACGAACAGCAGCACGAACCACACCACCCGGTACTGCCCGTGCCCGAACAGCGACCACGGCACCCGCAACCACCACGGCACCGCCGACACCGCCGGGTCCAGCCACGCCCCGCCCCCAGCCAGGACCTGGTCGTCGGCGTGGGCGTTGAACGCCAGATGGTCGGCCATCATCGTGGTCAGGCACACCACCGGCACCACGGCCGCCGCCGCCCGCCACGCCCACCCGGCCGCGCCACGGCCCCGCCCCCAGCGCCACACCACCACCACCAGCCCCACCAGGGCCGCGACCATCCCCGTGGCCACCGCGTGACCGGCGTAGCCCGCCCCCTCGTGCGACCAGTCCGAGGGCAGCAACCCGAAGGTCGTCATCCCCTCAGGCACCCCGCCGCCGTACAGGTCGCGGTACTCGGCCAACAACCCCTGACGCTGCATCTCGGACAGCAGGAACACCCGCCGGGCGCCCTCCTCGACCACCTCGAACGCCAGCCCCGCCGCCAGGCCCAGCAACCACCAGTCCACCGCCGCGAACCGCGACACCCGCCGCGGAGCGGCCACCGCCAGGGCGACCAGCGGGACCAGCTTCAGGGCCTCCTCACCCAGGCCCGCCACGAACACCGTCGGGCCCACCGCGTCGACCCCGGCGTTGCCCAGCCACGACGACACCATGGCCAGGACCAGCGCCACCCCCACCGACCACACCCCGCACACCGCGAAGAACCGCATGAACCCCGACCAGGTCAAGGTCTTGGTCCGCGCAAGGAAGAACCACGCCACCGCCCCCAGGCACGCCCCCACCCACGCCGTCATCCCCAGCAGCCGCTCCGGCCACGCCACCGCCACCACCAGCAGGTAGCACAGGCCCACCCACAGACCCACCGTGCGCACCACCGACACACGGCGCCGCAGCACCTGGTGCCGCTCCCACCAGCGCGCCCGCCGCTCCGCCCACACCTGCCACCACTCACGCGGCGGCACCCCCACCCCAGCAGGCACCCCCAGCACCGCGCCCGCCGCCACCATCACGCCTCCAGCCCACCCGCACGACCCCCGGACGAACCGGAAGATACCACCCGAACCTCCCCCACCGGGAGACCCGATCTCCCTGGGACGACGCGACCGTCGACACCGTGCGCTGGCTGCTGCTCCGGCCGGGCAGGAATCACATCGGTGTAGCTATCCACAGGGTTGCCCACTGCTGGGGACAGACGGGCGCCTGGCACCGCGCTTGGCAGGTGCAGCCGTCGAGTACTGCACCGACCAGCGCCGGCGTGAGGCCATGCAGGCGGGACCGTGTCCACAGGCGGCGCGATGCCGGCGACGAGCGTCCCGTCACTCCCAGTGCGCGGTGGGCCTCGGCGTGCACGGAGCTGCCGGGCGAAGGTGCAGGAACCACGGTGGCCGCGGCAGTTGGATTGCTCCCGCGACTCTGGTGGCGTCACGTGCGACGTCAGGCGTCGGAGCAGGGCCGGGTGGTGGGTCCCGCCGGGGATCACACCCCGGCGACGTCCGCGGGCTCTCGCTGGCGGACTACCGCCAGCGGGTGGTCATGATGAAGCCGGCCATCATCATCGCGAAGCCCACGCCGATGTTCCACTGCTTGATGTGCGGGATCGGGAAGCCGTCGGGCGACGACGGCATGCCCAGGTAGGTGGCGACCACCCACAGCAGGCCTGCCACCATGAGCGAGACCATGAGAACCTTGTACCAGGTAGGGCTCGGTGCCTGGGCGCTCTTGCTCGGCGGCGGGGTGTATCCGGGCTTCTTGCGGGACGGTGTCGACTTGGGCACGCTCGCCTGCTCCTGTCCTGGCTTCCGGGTGCCGATCAGGTATTCGGGCACCGATGACTTAGCGTAGTGCCGGAACGACTGTCCCGAAGAGACGAAAGTGAGAACGCATGCGCGTCCCGGTGCCGCCCGGCTCTGCCGCGGTGGGGGCTGTGGCCGGGCTGGCGGGGCTGCTGTTCGTGGTGAGCGCGAGCGACGCGCCCGCCGACCGTCGTCCGCAGGACCTGGTCGAGTTCGTCCTCACCAGGGCTGGCCAGGTCGAACGACAGGCCGAGCAGGTCGACACGCTGCGGGCCGAGGTCGACACGCTCACCGCTGCCGTCACCGACCTGCCGGGCGCGGCGTCCCCCGCGGTGCAGATCGCGGCAGGCTCGGTCGCGGTGACCGGACCCGGCCTGGTCGTCACCCTCGACGACGCCCCCGCGACAGCCGCCCGCGAAGACCTCGACCCGGACGTGCTGGTCGTGCACCAGCAGGACCTCCAGGCTGTCATCAACGCCCTGTGGGCTGGTGGGGCCGAGGCCGTCGCGGTGCAGGACCAGCGGATCGTCTCGACCACCTCCGTGCAGTGCGTCGGCAACGTGCTGCGCCTGGGAGGACGGGTCTTCTCACCGCCGTACACCGTCTCGGCCGTCGGCGACTCCACGGCGCTGCGGGCCGCCCTGGACGACTCGACCGCGGTGCGCGCCTACCAGAGCGACGCCCAGGAGGTCGGCCTCGGCTGGTCGGTCCGCGCCGACGACAGGCTGGTGCTGCCCGCCTACTCCGGCGCCACCGGCCTTGCCTACGCGCAGGCCCCCCCAGGCACGGACGTGCTGGGCACCGTCGGGGAGGAACCGTGATGACCGAACGCGCCGCCCCCTGGCTGGGCGACGGCACGGCCGCGCCCGCGGGCACGGCCGTGCGGCACGGCAACCCTCGCCGCACCGCCGACCAGGCGGCCTACGCGACGCTGGGTGTGCTGGGCGAGCTGCTCATCACCCTGGGGCTGCTGCTGCTGGCGTTCCTGGTGTGGCAGCTGTGGTGGACCGACGTCGAGGGCAACCGCGCCCAGGCCAAGATCGTCGAGCAGCTGCACGCCGACGCCCCAGAACCGCCGCTGGTCCCCGCGGCACCCGGCGAGGGCGACCCGCCGGTCATGCCCGAACCGGCCCACGGGGTGTCGTTCGCGCTGTTCCAGGCGCCGCGCTGGGCTGGTGAACCGGCCCGGCCGATCAGCCAGGGCACCGACCGGCCCACGGTGCTCGACCCGCTCGGCATCGGTCACTACGAGGGATCGGCCATGCCGGGCGACGTGGGGAACTTCGCCATCGCCGGGCACCGCACCACCTACGGCAAACCGTTCAACCGGGTGGCCGAGCTGCAGACCGGCGACCCGCTGGTCATCTGGACCCCGGACACCTGGTACGTCTACCGGGTCACCTCGACGCAGATCGTGGCACCGACCCAGACCGAAGTGGTCGCCGCCGTGCCCGGGCAGCCTGGGGTGGCCCCGACGCAGCGCCTCATCACCGTGACCACCTGCCACCCGATGTACTCGGCGCAGCAGCGCTACATCGTGCACGGCGAGCTGGACTACTGGGCCCCGACGTCGTCGGGTACCCCGAAAGAGCTCTTGGACGCGGGAGGACAGTAGCGATGTACAGCTGGATCTGGCGGCACCTGCCCGGACCTGTACTGGTGCGGGCGGTCATCGCCCTCGTGCTGGTCGCCGCGGTGCTCGCCGCGTGCTTCCTGTGGGTCTTCCCGGCCGTCTCGCCGTTGATGCCGTTCAACGACACCACCGTCGACCAGTGAGGCACCGGTGACAGTCCGGGTCCTCGTGGTGGACAACTACGACTCGTTCGTCTACACGATCGTCGGCTACCTGCGCCAGCTCGGCGCGCAGGTGGACGTGGTCCGCAACGATGCGCTGGGCGACGTCGAGGCGGCGGTGCACGGCTCGGACGGCGTGCTGGTCTCGCCTGGTCCCGGAGCTCCTTCCGAGGCCGGGGCCAGCGGGCAGGTGGTCCGCGCCTGCGCGGCCGGCGGTGTGCCGATGCTCGGGGTCTGCCTGGGCCACCAGGTGCTCGGCGAGGTCTTCGGCGGCACCGTGACGCACGCCCCCGAGCTCATGCACGGCAAGACCAGCCCCGTCACCCACGACGGCACGGGAGTGCTCGCGGGCCTGCCGTCACCCTTCGTCGCCACCCGCTACCACTCGCTGGCCGTGGTGGCCGCCTCGGTCCCCGACCAGCTGCGGGTCACCGCCTGGACCCACCCCCGATCGAGGCGAGCGGCGAACGAGCTCGTTCGTCCGACCGAGCCGATGGAGGGTGGGCCCACAGCGCGAGAGGCTCCGCCCAGCGGCGCAGCCGATGGGTGGACAGCGTCGGGGAGTGACGAGCGCAGCGAGGAGCACGGCATCGTCATGGGTCTGGCGCACCGCACCCTGCCGCTGTACGGCGTGCAGTTCCACCCCGAGTCGGTCCTGACGCAGGGTGGCCACCGCATCCTCGCCAACTGGCTGGAGCTGTGCGGCGACGACCAGGCCGTCACCAGGGCGGCCGGTCTGAGGCCGCTCGTCCCGGCCTGAGCTCGACCCGCCAGCCCACCTCGTGCTCGGTGGCGACCGATGCTCGGTGGGCGACCGACGACCAGACCGGCGCCGACCTCGGGTCGACGCCGGTCTTATGGTCTGGTGCTAGTTGCCCGGGTCGGGCGGTTCCACCTTGGCCGCGGCGACGGTGATGGTGAAGGCCTGGTCAGCCGGGACCTTCTGCCCCGAAGCCGGTGTCACCGAGATCACCTGGCCAGCCGGGCTGTCCGACGTCACTTCCTTCTTGGTCATCACCCCGGTGAACCCGGCGTTCCTCAGCTGGGTGACGGCGTTGTCGTACGACTGGCCGGTCAGGCCCGACGGCACGGTCAGCTCCTTGGGGCCCGCCGCCTCGACCGCGATCACCAGGGTGACCCGGCTGTGCTGGTCGACCACCGAACCGGCGGCCGGGGTGGTCGAGATGACCGTGCCCGCCGGCTGGGTGCTCTCCTGGGTGGTCACCGTGGAGTTGAGGTCGAGCTCGTTGAGCGCCGCCTCGGCGTCGGCCTGGGACTGGCCCTTGAGGTCGGGCACCTTGACCCGCCCGGACGAGACGAACAGCGTGACCTTGTCGCCCTTCTCGGCGGCTCGGCCGGCCTCGGGGTCGGTGCGGATGACCTTGTCCTTGTCGACCGTGCCGCTGTCTTCGGTCGTGGTCTTGTCGACCACGAGCCCCTTCTCCTCCAGGATGCTGGTCGCGTCGGCCACGGACTCGCCGCTGACGTCCGGCACCGAGATGGTGCCCACCTCGCCCGGTCCGGTGGAGACCTTGTAGGAGACCTTGGAGTGCTTCTCTGCCTGGGTGTCGGCCTTGGGGCTCTGGCCGAAGACCTCGCCCGCCGGGACCGTCTCGTTGGCGGCGTCCTGCGGGTCCGGCACGAACCCGGCATCGGTGAGCGCGGTCACGGCCGCGTCGGCGGTCAGGCCGTCGACCTTCGGGACGGTGGCCATGTCCTTGCCGCCTTGGCTCAGCAGGAACCAGGCCAGCACGATCGCGGCGACCACACCCGCGGCGACCAGGGCCCAGATCCACCAGCGGCGCTTGGGCTCTTCTTCTTCCTCGGGCGTGGGCTCCGGGGCGACCCCGGTGGACTGCCACGGCGTGCCCGACGACGACACCTCGCGCATCGGCTCCATCACGGTGGTCGCGGCCTGCGACGGTGCCATCACCGCGGTCGCGGCGGCCGTCCCGACCGGCGGGGCCGAGACCCGACCGCCGCGCATCAGCGCTTCCAGGTCGGCCCGGAACTCCGCTGCCGTCTGGTATCGGGCCTCCCGCTCCTTGGCCAGCGACTTGTGGACGATCCGGTCCAGGGAGTCGCCCAGGGCCGGGCTCAGCGTCGGGTTGAGCCGCGACGGCAGCGGCGGCTCTTCGCGGACGTGCTGGTAGGCGACCGCGACCATGGAGTCGGCGACGAACGGCGGCCGGCCGGTGAGCAGCTCGAACAGCAGGCAGCCGGTGGAGTACAGGTCGGACCGGGCGTCCACCTGCTCGCCACGGGCCTGCTCCGGCGACAGGTACTGCGCAGTGCCGACGACCGCAGACGCCTGGGTCACAGTGGCCTGCGAGTCGGCCACAGCCCGGGCGATGCCGAAGTCCATGACCTTGACCTGGCCGGTCGTGGTGAGCATGACGTTGGCCGGCTTGATGTCCCGGTGCACGATGCCGGCCCGGTGGGAGTACTCCAGCGCCGACAGCACCCCGCCGACGATGTCGAGCGCCTCGTCGGGCGGCAGGGGCCGACCGTCGCGCAGCACCTCGCGCACGGTGTGGCCCTCGACGTACTCCATGACGATGTACGGCACGTGGGCGATCCCGCCGCCCGGTTCGAGGACCTGCTCCTCGCCGGTGTCGTAGACCGCGACGATCGCCGGGTGGTTGAGGGCGGCGGCCGCCTGTGCCTCGCGCCGGAACCGGTTGAGGAACGCCGGGTCGCGTGCCAGGTCCGAGCGCAGCACCTTGACCGCGACCGTCCGTCCGAGCCGCCGGTCGTGGCCGATGTGCACCTCGGCCATACCGCCACGCCCGATGGTCTCACCGAGCTCGTACCTGCCCGCGAGAATACTGCGCTGGTCCACTAGAGCTGACCTCCACTGTCGTCCGTCGCGGCCGAGCCGCACACGGTGCTCGGACGCAAGAGTATCGGGATCACCGCGGCGACGGCGGGTGTTTCTGTCCCGCCGGGCGGTGTCGTGCCAGGAGCCGCCGCCGCAGCAGCCTGGCCGACCAGCGCCACCAGCCAGACGACGACCACCACGACGAGCACCGCCAGCGCCCAGCGCAGCCACAACGGCCAGCCGAACCACACCTCGCGCAGCCTGGACGAGCTCAGCCACGTCAGGCCCGACGGTGCCGACCGCGGCCCGTTCGTCGCGCGGCGCGCCGGCTGGGCGGGTCGCTGCGGCCGTGGGAACGGCCTGGGGGCCCGGGCCTGCTGGGCGCGTCGCGACTGTCGCGTGGCCGGCCGGTCGGAGGCCGACCGGACGCGCAGGCCGCGCGGGCGCGGCCCGACCGTCACCGGTGCCGACACCGGGGCCCGTCCAGGCTCGGCCGGAGCCCGCGGGACGAACGACGGCGGCAGCCCGCCCACCGGGGTCACCGTGGAGGCCTCGTCGCGGGTGCGCAGCGGCGGGGCCGCCCGGGTGCGGGCGGCGACCGGCACGCCCGACGGCGGGGTCGAGGCGACCAGCGTGTCGAACAGCGCGGCCAGCTCGTCACCGGACTGCGGCCGTCCCGCCGGGTTCTTGTCCAGCAGGCGCAGCACCAGCGAGGCCAGCCGTGGCTCGACGGTCGACGGCAGCGGCGGCACAGGGTCGTTGACCTGGGCGATCGCGATGTCCACCGGCGAGGCGCCGGTGAACGGCCGGTGCCCGACCAGCGCCTCGTAGGCGATGATGCCCAGCGCGTACAGGTCCGACAGCCGCGTGGC
>JAVBSR010000052.1:0-17243 GCA_031556715.1 Cellulomonas sp. | reverse complement strand
GCACCGGACTTGACCGCGTCGACCACGTCACCGGCGACACCGAGCACGGCGTTGCGCCCGAAGCCGATGGTGATGTGGGCGTCCGGACCGTCCTGCGAGAACCCGGGCAGTGCCTGCGCCGCGGCGATCGCCGGGCCCCAGCCGCCGTGCTCCAGGTGCCGCAGACCGGGCCAGCCCACCGGGCCGGTGGTGAAGATCCGCTGCCGGTAGGACGCCTGCGGCTCGATGATGCAGTTGCTGGTCATGATGATCGCGCCGGGGAAGGCCGCGAAGTCCTGCTGCTGGTCCTGCCAGGCGCCACCGTAGTTGCCCACCAGGTGCGGGTACTTGGCCAGCTCGGGGTAGGAGTGCGCAGGCAGCACCTCGCCGTGGGTGTAGATGTTGATCCCCATGCCGGCGGTGGCTTCCAGGAGCGACTTGAGGTCACGCATGTCGTGGCCGGAGACCAGGATGGCCTTGCCTGCCTTCGGGGTGGTCCGCACCTGGGTGGGCACGGGGTGTCCGAAGGTCTGGGTGTGCGCCGCGTCGAGCAGCTCCAGCACCTTGAGGTTGAGCATGCCCAGACCCAGGGCGTGCCCCAGCAGGTCGTCCAGGTCGGTCGGGTCGCCGGCCAGGTAGTCCAGCGCCTTCTCGACGCCGCTGAACACCTCGTCGGAGGTCTGGCCGAGCACCTCGGCGTGGTGGGCGTAGGCGCACACGCCCTTGAGGCCGTACAGGTTGAGCGCCCGGGCGCCGACGACGTCGGGGCCGACCAGCGGCAGGCCGACGAGGACGCCCCGGTCGGTCGCCTGGGCGACCAGCTGGTCGGTGTCGACGGCCGGGGTGAACACGGCCGGGCCGGTGAGCGCTTCGGGCGTCTGGCCGGCGTAGCGGGCGGCCTCTTCGTAGGCCACGCGCAGCCGCTCGCGCACCGTCACGGCCTCGTCGATGAGCTCGACGAACCGGGTGGCGGTGAAGTTCACGTTGGTCAGGGTGGTGAACATGGCGTACATCAGGAAGCGGGCGGCGTCGTCGTCACCAGCACCCAGCGCCCGGGCGCGGGTGGCGTACTGACCGGCCCCCTTGAGCACGTGGATGAGCACGTCTTGCAGGTCGGCGGTGGTCTCGTCCTTGCCGCAGGTGCCGCGCAGCACCGCGCACCCGGGGGTGGCGCCGGACCGGTCGGTCTGCTCGCACTGGTAACAGAACACGTAGGACTCCTCGTGGTCGGGTCGAGCTCGTGGGTCGGGCTCCAGCGTCCGACGCTATGCTGACGTTTGGTCCGGTTCCTTGACCTCGATCAAGAACGGTCCCGAAACCCCTTCCGCGCCTGGTCGGCCGAGGTGATCTGGGACGTTAGTCCCAGGCGGGCCTGCTGATGGCTATCGCGTGACGAGGGGACGGATCGCGGGTGTTGGCGGGGCTGTCGCTGATCAGAGCATCCGATGCGACTCGGTCGGCCGAGCGGGCCGGCTCAAGGTACCGAGGTGGCCGACCAGCAGCCTCGGCGTCTTCGCAGAGATCCCCGGCGTGCGAGATCAGACTGCAAGTACTGTGACCCTGGGCTGGTGCCCCACCAGGGTGCGGATGTCGTCGGGGTCTGAGGTGACGATCGTCGTGGGTTCGTCGGCCAGCAGGGCGGTGGCACAGACGATCGCGTCCATGGCGTGCTTGTGACCGTGGCGGCGGGCGCCGCGGAGCAGGGCAGTGGCCTCGACCGCCACAGCGCGCGTCACGTCGAGGACGTCCAGCCCGGAAGCCGCCCAGCGCACAGCCGCGGGTGCCCACGAGGGGTTGATGCCCTCAACCAGGGTCGCGGCCGAGACTGCCACCGTCTCACCCGACCGCGCCAGCCCTTTCAGCAGGGCGAACGTGGACCGGTCTTGCCGGATTATCCCGGAGACGCCCTCGGCGTCAAGCAGCACCATCGACGGACTCCCGCCGGGCCTGTGCCAGTCGGGTCATCTGTGCGGCCACCTCCTGGTCGGTGATCTCACCGCGCTCCTGCTCGTAGTCGTCGACCAGGCGCAGGAGCGCCAGACGGCGCAGTTCGCGTTGCAGCGCCTGCTCGACCAGGGAGGACGTGCCGCGAGGTCCGGCCTCTTGCCGGATGGCGGCCAGCGTCCCCTCCGTCAGTGTCACGGTGACAGGTCGCGTCGGTCCGTGACCGATCTCAGGCAGTGTCATGTATGACATCATATCACATAGTGACGGCCCTTCGTCAGTCGGGTGTGGAGAGATCGGGTCCGGCGGCGAGCGTCAGCGCCCCGGGGTCGGGCAGGACGATCTGGGAACCGTGCACCTCGACCATCCCGGCGTCGGACAGCTCCCGCAACGTCCGGGAGAAGGTCTCCGGGGTGAGGCTCAGCCGGGAGGCGAGCACCGCCTTGGTGGCGGGGAGCCGTATCACCGTGCCCGGTCCTGGTTCCTCCCCGGCCAGGCCGAGCAGGAACCCGACCACCCGCTGACGGCTCGACCACAAGGTGACGGCCGCGACGTCACGGACCATGGTGTGCAGCCGCACCGACATCCCGGCCAGCAGCCGCCGGGAGAACGTCGGGTCGTGGTCCACCAGGTCGGTGACGGTGTCGGCCGGGATGCGCAGCAGGTGCGAGCCGACCAGCCCGGTGGAGGTCACCGGGTAGCGCTGCCCGACGAAGACCATGGCCTCGCCGAACGTCTCCCCGGCGCGGATCAGCTCGAGGATCTTCTCGGCCCCGTCGCCGCTGCGCAGCGTCAGCTTGACCTGCCCGGACACCACCGCGTAGAAGGCCGTGGCCGCCTCGCCGGCGTGGAACAGCACCTCGCCACGCCCCAGCCGGACCGGTCGGCAGGCCGCCGCCACCTGGTCCAGCTGGCTGGGGTCGAGCTGGGAGAACAGGGGCAGCCGCCCGAGCACGTCACGCACCCAGGTACTGTGCCACGGCGAGAACCCGGTGCGTGCACGAGGCTCTGACGGGCGGCCGCCAGAGACCGGGCGGGCCGGTGCGCCGACCGGCTCAGAACTCCCAGGAGCACAGCGGCGCGGTCGGCCAGCCGAAGGCGGCGTCGGCCCGGGCGGCGGCACCGGGGTTCAGCTCGGTGACCAGGCCCGCCGCCACCAGCGCTGCCAGTCGCTGCCCGCCCAGGAACACCGCGCCCAGCTCGCGCACGTCGAGCACCAGGTCGGCGGACCCGTCGGTGCGGGCGACCTTCGCCTCGACGGCCGGTCCGGCGGACCGCAACCACCAGTGACCGGTGTTGGCGGGCAGCAGCTCGTCGCGGACGTCGAGCACGACGTCCGCCGGTGCGGCGTAGCGCCGGGCGGCGAGCGCGGCACCGACGTCGACGAGCCGGAGCCACAGGTTGTCCGACAGCTGGGGGACGCTCGCCCGGCGGTCGACCAGCCAGGTCAGCAGCGGGTCATCCACCGCCAGCGCCGGGGTCTGCACGGTCGCTGTCAGGTCCAGGTCCAGCAGGAACGTCCACAACCGGTGGTAGGCCGTCAGGTCCAGCGCCACCGCCTCCTGCACGATGACGCTGTAGCGGGGCCCTTCGGGCTGCCAGGTCGGGGTGCGGCGCAGCAGGGCGTAGCCGCGCGGGTCGCCGCCCAGGGTGCGGACCACCACCAGGCGGGTCGGTTCGGGCTTGGGGCCGAGCCAGGGGGCGGAGGTCAGCACCCAGCTGCGCAGCGCCGCCAGGTCGCGGGTCAGCCACCCGGGCCGACCGCGGCCGGCAGCGCGGTGCAGGGTGTCGACCAGGTCGGCGTCGTCGGGCCCGGCGGTGGTGAACGTCACCTCGAGGTCGCCGCCGCCGCCCGCGTAGCGCAACCGGGCCTGGCGCGGCAGCGTGGCATGGAGCTTGTCGGCCGCCCGGCCGTAGCCGAAGCGGCCGTAGATCGACTCTTCGGTGGCCTGGAGCACCGAGACCGGCTCGCCGCGCTCGGCCGTGTTCTCCAGGTGGGTGGTGACCATGGCCTGCAGCAGCCCTCGGCGCCGGTGCCCCTGGTTGACGCCGACCCAGGTCAGCCCGGCCGCCGGCACCTCGCCGCCGGGCACGGGCAGCCGGAACGGGTAGGAGGCGTGCAGCGCCGCCAGCGACCCGTCGGGCGCCTCGACCATCGTCGACCGGTCCAGCGGCGGGAGGTACGGCGTGACCGGTTCGGTCAGGGCGTAGGTGAGATGCTCGGCCGCCAGCGCCTCGCCGACGCGGTCGGCCGTCAAGGGGGACAGGCGGTAGCCCGCAGGCAGCAGCTCGTTCACCAGGCCATTGTCTCCCGACCAGACACCCGGACGGACCAGCTACCCTCCTGAGGGTGGACGAGTACCAGGACCTGGTCCGCCTGGTCGTCGCCGAGGTGCCACCAGGCCGGGCGACGACCTACGGCCTCGTCGCCGAGGTGGTGGCCGACCGGCTGGTCGCGGCCGGCGGCCGGTCCCGCGGCGGTCCCCGGCAGGTCGGTCAGGTGCTGGCGCGGTCTGGCGGCGACCTGCCGTGGTGGCGGGTGGTGAACGCGTCAGGCCGCCCGCCCGCGGCGCACCACGACGAAGCCCTGGCGCGGCTGCGGGAGGAGGGCACGCCCCTGACCGCCGACGGTCGTGCCGTGGCGCTGCGCCGGGCGGTCTGGTGGCCGGACGGGCCCGACCACCAGACCGACAGCGCTCAGGAGTGACGTCCAGACGCCACGGTGCTCAGATGTAGAGCGCCGGGTCGTCCATCGCGCCGAACGGGCGGTGCTTGACCCGGACCTTGGCCGGCACGCCCACGGCGGCAGCACCCGGCGGCACGTCGTGCAGAACCACCGCGTTGGCGCCGATCCGGGCGTCGTCGCCGATGAGCAGCGGGCCGAGCACCTTGGCCCCGGCTCCGACGACGACACGGTCGCCCAGCGTCGGGTGGCGCTTGCCCTTGCGCATGGACGTCCCGCCCAGGGTCGAGCCGTGGAAGATCACGCAGTCGTCGCCGACCTCGGCCGTCTCGCCGATGACCACACCCGACCCGTGGTCGATGAAGAAGCGTCGGCCCAGCCGGGCCCCCGGGTGGATCTCCACCCCGGTGCCGGCCCGGACCACCTGGGACAGCAGCCGCGCCGGCAGCTTGAGGTCGCGACGCCACAGGGCGTGCGCGGCCCGGTACCCCCACACCGCGTGCACCCCGGCGTAGCCCAGGGCCACCTCCAGGTGGTTGCGTGCGGCCGGGTCGTGGTCGACCGCCGCCTGGAGGTCCTCGCGCAGGACGTTCATGAACGACGGGTGGGCGGGGGTGCGGGTCGTCGAGGTCATGGTTCTCTCGCTCGTTGCGGTGGGCATGTCAGCGGTCCATCAGGTCGGAGTACAGGACGGTGGACAGGTAGCGCTCGCCGAACGACGGCACGATGGCGACGATCAGCCGGTCGGCGTTCTCCGGGCGGCGGGCGAGCAGTGCCGCGGTGTGCAGGGCAGCACCGGACGAGATGCCGACGAGCAGGCCCTCTTCCACGGCGGCGCGGCGGGCCATGGCCACCGCGGTGTCGCTGGGCACGTCCACGACCTCGTCGTACACGCTGGTGTCGAGGACCTCCGGGACGAAGTTCGCGCCGATGCCCTGGATCTTGTGCGGCCCCGGCTGCCCGCCGTTGAGGACCGGTGACTCGGCGGGCTCGACCCCGACGATCTGCACCGAGGGCTTGCGTTCCTTGAGCAGCTGACCCACCCCGGTGATGGTGCCGCCGGTGCCGATGCCGGACACCACGATGTCGACGGCACCGTCGGTGTCCTCCCAGATCTCCTCGGCGGTCGTGGCCCGGTGGATCGCCGGGTTGGCCTCGTTGGCGAACTGTCGGGCGAGCACGGCACCCGGACGCTCGGCCGCGATCTGCTCCGCACGGGTGACAGCGCCTCTCATGCCGTCGCCGCCGGGGGTGAGCACCAGCTCGGCGCCGAAGGCACGCAGCAGGGCCCGGCGTTCGACCGACATCGACTCGGGCATGGTCAGCACCACCTGGTAGCCGCGGACGGCGCCGACGAAGGCCAGCGCGATCCCGGTGTTGCCGCTGGTGGCCTCGACGATGGTGCCGCCCGGGGGCAGCTCGCCCGACTTCTCGGCGGCGTCGACGATTGCGACACCGATCCGGTCTTTCACCGACCCGGCAGGGTTGTAGAACTCCAGCTTGGCGACCACCGTCGCCGGTGCGCCGTCGGTGATCCGGTTGATCTTGACAAGGGGGGTGCGACCGACGAGCTGGGTGGCGTCGTCGTAGATTCGGGACATGGTTGCTCCTAGAAGGCGAGGGTTGTCGGTACCGGGGGGACGGAGCGAGCGCTGATCAGCGCAGCCGGGTGAATCCCCAGGTCAACGCGGTAGCGACCAGCGCTCTACAGACAGCAGCAACAGGTGCGGACGCAGGCGGGCAGGTTGACGGGCGAGACCGGCAGCGTTGCTGCCGCGACGACGACCTCCGTCACCAGAATTCCTCTCGCTTCCTGCGGATCGCCCGATTTCGGGCATCGCTGCACAATCGTAGACGTATCGCGTCGAGAACGCCAGGAGGTGGGCGTTTTCAGCCGTGTCGTGCGCGTCAGCCGGGTGTCACACTGGAAAGGTATGGGTGAACCGGTTCTAGGGACGGCGAAGGGGGGTCGGCGAGTCATGACCGTCGACCTCGGGACGCCTGTCGGCAGGACGCCTGCGGAACCGGTCATGTCGCTGAGGGTACCTCGGTTCGTCGTCGCTGGTGCCGGCGCGAGCGCGGTGGCTGCGGTCGTCGTCGGGGACCGGCCGGTGCTCCGGGGGCTGATGGGGGCGACGCTGCTGGTCGCCGTCGTCGCTGGTGCCGTCGCGGCCCGGCGCCGGGGTGGCGCTGAACGGCCCACCTGGTGGCTCGTCGCCGGCGGGGTCACCCTGACGGCGGTGTCGGTCGTGCTCGGGTCGGGTGACCCTCCGGGAGCGGCCCTGTGGGCGACGGCCGCGGGGACGGCCGCGGTGGCGGCGGCGCTACTGGTTCGGGCTGCGCACCAGCGGGGTGGACTGTCAGGCTTCGGGCTGGCCGGGCTGGTCGGGTTCGTCGGGGTGTCGGTCACCGTCGTCGGGCTGTTCATCCAGCTCGGCGCCTTCTCGGGCGGTGTCGCGACGGGTGCCGCGGACGTCGTGTGCCTCCTGGCGGCCGGTGGGCTGACGATGGTGGCGACGGTCCGGGCGGCGACGGCAGCCGACCGGTTGCTCCTGGCCGGGGCGACCGTGCTGGTCGTCAGCTGGCCTCTGCTGCTGGTCTCGCCGGTGTGGGGGTACGCGTTCGCGACGGTCGGCGGGGTGCTGGCGGCGCTGGCCCCGGTCTGGCTCGACGAGCCGCTGGTCGACAGCGCCGGTGCGGCTGACGCTTCGGTCCCGTCGCGGCGGGCCTGGATCGTCATGGCGGTCGCGGCGTTGGCCCCGTCTGTGAGCGGCTTCGTCATGACGTGGGACGACCGCGACCCTCGCCTGCTCGTCGTCACGGCCAGCCAGCTGGTGCTCGTCGTCGTGCTGGTGATCGCCCTGCTGGGTCTGGTCCGCGACCGGGCGCGGCACGTCGGGCGGGTCACCGAGCTGGCCGAGACCGACCCGGTGACGGGCCTGGCGAACCGGCAGCGTTTCCAGGCTGACGTCGCCAGGGCGCTGGGCGGGGCGCGGGAGACGATGAACGTCACCGTCATGCTGGTCGCGCTGGAGAACTTCACCGAGCTGCGGGCCCGCCTGGGTGAGGCCACCGCTGAGAACCTTCAGGTCGCGGCGGCGCGGCGCCTGGTCGCCCAGGCGTCGGACGCCCTGGCTGTGGGGCACCTGCACACCGACGTGGTGGCCCTGGTGTTCGACATCATGAACTCCGACCGGGCCGGCGCCCGGGCGCAGCACTTCGTCGACGTGCTGCGCGAGCCGATCGAGCTGCCGCAGCTGAGCCTGTCGGTCCGTCCCGTCGTCGGTCTGGCGACCGGGCAGGCCGGGTCGGCGGACGCTGCCGGTCTGCTCGCCTCGGCCGAGCTGGCCCTGGCTGCGGCCCGCGGCCCGGCTGGTCCGCTGGTCCGGTTCACCCCCGAGCTGGAGCGTCGTGACGCGATGGCGGCCCAGCTGGTCGGAGAGCTGTCCGAGGCCATCGCCCGCGGTGAGGTGCAGGCTTACTTCCAGCCCCAGCTGGACCTGACCACCGGCAAGGTCACCGGCGCTGAGGCCCTGGTCCGCTGGCTCCACCCGTCGTTGGGCCTGCTCAACCCGGCGGCGTTCGTCCCCGCGGCCGAGGTGACCGGCACCATCCGCATGATCACGGTGCACGTGCTGGACCAGGCCCTGTACTGGGGTGCCCGGTGGGCCCGGTCCGGCCGGCCGCTCAACGTCTCGGTCAACCTCTCTGCCCGCGACCTGCTGCACGCCCGTCTGGTGGACGACGTGCGCGAGGCGCTGGCCCGGTACTCCATGCCCGCGTCCCGGCTGGAGCTGGAGATCACCGAGACCATGGCCATGGCCGACGTGGCCCTCTCCCAGCAGGTGCTGACCGACCTGGCCAGGCTGGGCGTCACTATCTCGATCGACGACTACGGAACGGGTTACGGTTCGCTGGCGTACCTGCAGCAGCTCCCGGTGCGCAGGCTGAAGATCGACCGGTCGTTCGTCTCGCGGATCCTCGACGACGAGGCGTCCATGGCCATCGTCCGTTCGACGATCGAGCTGGCCGGGGAGCTGGGCCTGGACACGGTCGCCGAGGGCGTCGAGGACGAGGCCACCGTGCAGCGGCTGCGGGCCTTCGGCTGCGGCTCGGTGCAAGGCTTCGGCGTGGCGGCCCCGATGTCGCCGGAGGGCTTCGAACGGGCCATCTGGCGCCTGGAGCACCGGCCGCGCCCGGGCGTGGCCGCGGTACGCCCCGCGCTGGCAGACCACGAGGCCCCCGCCGCCAAGCGGGCCGCCTTCCCGTCGGTCGCCGAGGCCTACCACGAGCTTCACGACGATCCCGGCTGGTGGACCGGCGACCCCGCCCAGGCGCCGGCCGCTCGCACCGGCGCGGTGACCGCCGTGCCGACCCCGGCGCAGGCCGCCGTCCCGACCCCGAAGTCCGCCGTGCCGGCTCCGGTGCCGCCTGCTGTGCCGACACCGAGGGCGGTGCCGGCCCCCACAGCCGGTTCCCCGTCCGGCGCCGCACCGCCCCAGGTGCCGCAACCTGTGCAAGGTTCGCCCTGGTCGGCCCCGGGAGGCCTGCGTGCCCCCGACACTCCGCCCGTACCGCACAGCGCGCCTCAACCCGTCGCGGTCCAGCACCGGAACGGCCCGGCCCGCGAGACCGTCAGGAAAGAAGTGGTCCAACCGCCCGCGGTCCCCGCGCCGCGCGGTTGGGTCCCGCAGCGTCAGCGTGCCGTCGTGGCGCCCGACGAGTGGGCCGACTGGTCCACCGCACCCGGTGGGCAAGCGGTCCGGCCCGCCGAACCGGAAGGCCGGCCTGGTTGGCCGGCCGCCCCGAGCAGCCGCGACGACTGGTCGACCAGCACAGCCGACCAGCCCGACTGGCCGGTCGCCCCAGGACCCGACCCGGGCCGTCCCACCCGCCGCGAGCTACGCCGTCAACGCGAGCTCGGCGAACCCGTGACCGGAGCCGCGACCGTGCGACGCGCTGCCACCGCAACCGAGACCACCGGCCGCGACCCCGCCTGACCCGACGGTGTCTTGCACCGACGAATCTGGCGCCTGACCTGCTGTTTCACATGGAGCGGACGACGGGAATCGAACCCGCGTAGCCAGTTTGGAAGACTGGGGCTCTACCATTGAGCTACGTCCGCGCGGCCTCCCCCTCGGGGAGGCACGGTCAAGGGTACCGGGTCGACCAGCGGACGGGTGCACGGGATGTGGCACAGGTTGGTGGCGCGTCCGCTCTGGGAGCGGAAGGTCGCGGTTCGCTTCTGATGTGGAGTCGAGCCATGTAAGTGCAGGTAGCATCGTTGATGACATGGAGTCGACGAGACGGGCTGTAGCGCAGCTTGGTTAGCGCACCGCGTTTGGGACGCGGGGGTCGCGGGTTCGAATCCCGCCAGCCCGACAGGTCAGATCCGACAGGATCGTCGTGTGTTGAACCATCTGGAGCTCGTCTCCGGCGAGTCGCCGACGCACGGCTTGCACTACTGGGAGCTCGTCGTCGACGGCCGTCTGCTGCGTGAGATCCTCGACGCGTCCAGCGAGGACCCGACGGTCGGAGCGGTGGGCGACAACGTGCCCGTGCTGGTTCACAGCTGGCCTGTCGGGTTGCCCGACGTGTTCGTGCTCGTCGGGGAACGGCCGCCCGAGCTCGCCGGCCGCATCCCGATCTTCGTCTGCCCCGCGTGCGGTGACCTGGGCTGCGGTGCGAGATGCCCTCCCACCGCGACCATCAACGCGTCGCGAGCTGGCTCTCGATTCCCGGCGTCGTCGGTGGTGGCTGATCGGCTGAGCTTCCCGACGAGGCAACGCTTCGCGCTGTCGAGCCGCTCGGGCGCGCGACGCCGGATGTACGCGGTGAGCGGCGTCCGGTTCACACGGATTGTCGCGATGGACGTGTAACGTGGGTCCTCTGAGTTAACGGCGGGGGGTCGTATGCTTGCGTTGATGGCAGTGGCTGCGGTCGTGACCGTGGTGCAGCTGGGGTTGGTGGGGTCGTGGGCGCGGTCGGTCCGTCTGTCGACGTTGGTGCAGGCGGTCGCGGTGGGGTTGGTGGTGGTGGGGCCCGCGACGGTCGCCGTCGAGTGGGCGCTGGTGCGGCTGCTGTCGCGGGTCGGTCCATGGGCAGTGTCCACCTTGGTGACCCGGGCGTCGTGGACGTGGGACCCAGTGGTCGAAGAGGTCATGAAGGTCGCGCCGCTGCTGGTGCTGGCGGTGGTGTGGCCCAGCGCTCACCGGCAGCTCGGGTGGACCGACCATCTGCTGGTCGGGGCTGGTCTGGGGGTGGGGTTCGGGCTTGCAGAGTCGGCCTTCCGCTTCGCTCAGGTCGGCCCGATGGTCATGAAGATCGGCGACGACTACATGGTCGGGGCCTCGCTCATGGGCGGCGCGGTGACCGTGCCTTCGGTGGGGACGTCGTTGGGGACATGGTTGCCGGACACCACCCCGCACCTGCTGTACACCTGCGTGGCGGTCCTGGGGGTGGCCTGGGCCGGACGTCGTCGCGGCTGGTGGCGGCTGCTGGGCGTGCTGCCGATAGCGGCGGCGTCACTGGCGCACGCGGTGGGCAACGCCGGCGGGTCGTTCCTCGAGAACGCTGGGCGACACTTCGCCGACACGCCGCTGGCCCGTACGACCGCGTCGGCCACCGGGTGGCTGTACGACCGGCTGACCGGCGTCCTGCTGGTGTCACTGATCGTGCTCGTCGTCGTCGACCGGGTCGCCCAGGCCCAGGCTCGCCGAGCGCACCGTGGGCTGCTGCTGCCCGGTGAGGCGTGGCACGGGCTGGCGCCGGTCCCGCTGGTCGCGGCAGGGTTGCGGGCGGTCCCGTGGAGCACCTGGGCCACCTGGTACGTGGTGCTGCAACGCCGGGCTGGGCTGTACGCGCTCGCGGCGGGTTGCCCGCCGACGCAGGCCGACACGGTCGGTCGGCAGGTGGCTTCCCTCAGCCGTGCGACAGACCCGGTCAGGTGGCGGGCGGCGTCCCGGAAGGTGCTCGGGTCTCTGAGCTGGCGCGGGCTGTGGTCGTGGCGGACCTTCCTGTGGCTGGTCGCCGTGGCACCGGCCGTGGCGTACCTGGTCATCGGTGGTTTCCCCTCGACCCGGGGGCTTCAGCAGCGCATGACCGGTCCGGTCGGCACCGGCCTGCTGGTTGCCGGGCTGGTGGCCGGAACCGTCGTGGCGCTCTCCCAGGTGTCTGCGTTGGTGAAGAACCTGCGCGCATCACGCGGCCCGGTATGGCACGAAGCGGCAATCCGCCCGGCTGCCCGGCTCGCCACCATCACCACCACGGTGCTGGTCGCAGCGGCGCTGGTGGCGAGGCTGGTCGCTGTCGACGGCAATGCCACCCGGCAGATCGTGCGCAACTACCACATCCTGGACGCTCTGGCCATGGCCGCCCTCGTCCTGGGCCTGGCTCTGCTCCTCATGGCCTTCATCACCATCCCGCCCATGGCCCTGGCCGTCACCAGCGTAGGCTTGGTCGCGCTGGAGGGCTCCGTCGCCGTCAGCGCAGGATACCTCGCCGCTGGAACCCTGACCCTGGCCGCCAGTGCCATGCTCAACCAAGCAGCGGAAAACCCCCCACCCGACACCGGGGGAGAGGGCCGCTCGACCGGCCGAACAACACCTGGCGGCGCGAACGAGGAACGGGCGATGGACCTGGTGAAGGAGAACCCGGAATACGGTGACGTCTTGCCGGTGCGGATGAAAGATCCCGAGTGGCCGGCCCAGGAAGGTTGGGTAAAGATGTCGCAGACCATAGACGACGTGGAGGTCCACTACGTGCACAAGACGGGAACCGATATTTACAAGGATTTCAAATTCAAGGATTGGTCTGGTGGGTGACGTGAGATCATGGCCGGAAGGAGCGATGCTTCCGGGGACCCGGGTTCGTGTGGTGCGGGACACCGGTTGGGACGGGCCCTGGGAGCGTGAGTTTACGGGGGTTCTGAGTCCGAACGTCGTGCCTACCTTGTCAGAGAGCCCCCGAGGACCTGACGGTGAACTCGAGTATCTGGTTGTCTTCGATGAACCACAAATCGACTGCGATGGTTGTGGCCCGTACGTCAAGGCGATGATTCGCTCAAGGTATATCCGTGTCGAGATGCGGAGCGGGTGGGTCCGCCCGGCAGCGGCGCCACGTCCCGTATCTGCGAGCATGCGAGTCGTCCCGGCAGACATGGTGGTTCAGCCCGACCTGCTGTCGGCACCAGAGCCAGACGTGCTGTACCAGGTAAGCCTGCCTGGTGGGATGCAGGCTGACGTCTGCACAGACGCGGCAGGTCGGGTCAGGGACATCGAGACAGTGCTGGGAATGGCGCAGGTGCCCAATCCGGTGCTGGGCGCTCCCGAGGCTGGTGCGACCTACGTGGTGCACCCCGCCGCTGACGGGCGGTTCGCGGTGGTCCTGCGCTTCGACGAGCAGGCCCGGCTGGTCGAGGTCGTGGCCGACCCGCTCGCCCCGGTGGGGTCGTACGGGACCGGAGGGCACCCGTTGACGGCGCTGCTGGCTGGGGGAGCCGAGGGGGTCAGCCCGGCAGCGCTGCTCGCGTTTCTCGGTGCGTCGACTGTCGCGGGTCTTGGTCGGCTCGGGGTGTGGTTGGCCGATGCCGTGGGGCGTGGTCATCCCGTGGGGCTACGTCTCGTGGTGTTCTACGACGGAACCAACGTCGTCCCGGCGGGGGTCCGGGCAGACTGGTCTGTTGACGGCCAAGTTTCCGGCGAATCGTTCGACAACCTCTGACCGAGGTGGTTGCATATTGTGCAACCGTTGTCGGCTCTCGTAATTCGCGGCTGAGTGTTGGTTGGTCGTGACGAATCTATGGGGCAGGCCAGGAGGCGACAAGGGCGGCAGCCTCGGCGGCGGTCAGGACATTCATGCGCGAGGCGGCCTTGTCGTACTCGTAGGAGTCGCCGAACTCGATCGAGCTGCAGTAGGGCAGGTCGCTGTAGCACGCTGTGGTCAGCGAAGGCCGAGAGGCTGTCGTGGAGATCTCGAAGGACGGGCCGCGGGGCTCGTCGGGGTTGCTCGCCAGGTGCCACGTGCCTGAGCTCATGGTCATCACACCGGTGCCGAGGGCAGAGGAATCAAGATTCTGCCAGGCGTCGGCTGCCTGGGCGGCGCTGTCCCACAGGCTCAGGTAGACGGTGGCGTTGATGCCTGACCAGGTGCACCGGTAGACCTCTGTGGCACCGGCGGGCGCGTAGGTGGCCGGGTCGTCCTGGGTGCAGGTCGGACTGTCCGTCAAGGAGAATGCCGCCAGCGCCGCGTCGAGACCGGTGAACGCCGGGTATGCCGGTTCGTCGGGCGGGGGGTCGGATTCCGACGGTTCCGGTGATGGTGCCGAGGCGACGGGACTGGTCTCGGACGTCCGCGGGGTTCGGGGCGGGTCGGACGTGGCGGCGGACGGGTCGTCCCGCTGGCCCAGCGAGATCAACCACATCGCTCCGGCGACGAGACCGATGACGAGCACGACGGCGCTGGTGAGCACCGCACCGAGCACTGCGTTGTTGCTGCGCGACTGGGCTGGGGCTTCGGTGGACCACCGGACGGCGTCGTTGACGTAGGGGGTCGTGGCCGCCCACGGTGAGGCGCCTGCGGGCGGTGTGCCCCACGACGGGCCGCCTGACCGGTCGGGCGTCGCCGCGGCCGTCGGCGACGACCAGACCGGGCTGGCGAGGCGGGGGAGGAGCTCGGTCGCTTCGGACAGCTCCATGCGCTGGTGCGGGTCTGGCTGGCACAGGCCCTGGGCGACGGCCACCAGTCGTTCGCCGTCCGGCCCGGCGGGCAGGCCGGGCGGTAGCTGGCCGTGAGCGTCGGGCGGTTGGCCGGTGAGCATCCAGACCAGCAGCGACCCGAGGTACCAGGCGTCGGTGTACCGGCCGACGGCGGTGTCACCGGCCAGCATCTCCGGGGGCAGGGAGAACCCGCGGTTGCCGACCATCTGGGTGTGGGTCGAGGTGCGGTCGGCCGCGACGGAGTGTGCGATGCCCCAGTCGGCCAGCAGCAGCCGACCGGTGTCGTCGACGAGCACGTTGTTCGGCGTGATGTCCCGGTGCACGATGTTGAGGTTGTCGTGCACGGCCTGCACGGTCGTCAGTACCGGAAGGATCTGGGCGGCGACGGTGCGCGGGTCGCGGGCCGCTGGGCCGGCCTCGGCGTGGTGGGTGGCGAGGTTGCGCGGGCACCAGGCCATGACGTCGCACCACAGCTCGTGCTCGGCTGTCGGGCCGGTCGTGCCGATCTCCGCTCCGGGCACGGCGACGACGAACGACTCGTACACCGGCAGCACCGCCGGGTAGGTGACCGGGTCGGTCCGGGCGGCCTCGGCCACGGTGAGCATCGCGACCAGGCGTTCCATCTGGCGGGCTTTCTCCTGCTCCGAGGAGACGGCCTGCACCCGCAGCGCCAGCGAGGGCCCGTCGTGCCCGTCAGGCACGGCGCGGGACACCGCGGCCTGCCCGCCGTGGGCTACCGGCAGCTCCACCCGTACCCGGCGGGAGTCGGCGACGCTCGACACCCGCAGCAGCCCGGACGGGCTCAGCCGCACCACCGAACCGGACACGACGGTCCCGGCACGGCGTTGCAACCACCGCGAGAGGACGTCACCAGAAAGCACGAATTGAACTATAGGTCAGGTTCAAACCCCGACCGGACGCTTCAGCACAGCCCGTTCTCAGGTGGGGGGCTTGTACCGCAGCTGCCTCGGGCCGGCCCGTTCCCGGCGTCGCACGGCCGCGGCATCGCGCCGACCGGCGAGGTGCGTCCGGCGCCTGGTGCCGGTGCGACGGCCGATCTGCCGTAGGATCAGGGTCGCCAGTGTGCGCCACGCCGGTGGTCCGCCCGCTTCCCGGGCAGGACCAGGGTGTCTGACGACGCACCGTCCCGTGCTGAACCCGTCGATCGTGCAGGAGAACGCGAAGTGAAGAGTGCAGTCGAGACCCTTGAGCCGACCAAGGTGCGGTTGACCGTCGAGGTGCCTCTCGACGAGCTCAAGCCGAGCATCGACCACGCCTACAAGCACATCGCCGAGCAGATCACGGTGCCCGGGTTCCGCAAGGGCAAGGTGCCGCCGCGGATCATCGACCAGCGGGTCGGCCGCGCCGCGGTGATGGAGCACGCGGTCAACGAGGGCCTGTCCGGGTTCTACGCCGACGCGGTGCGTGACAACGACCTGCGTCCGTTGGCGCCGCCGGAGGTGGACGTCACTGCCGTCCCTGGCCTGCCCGGCGAGGGCGAGGAGTCGTCCGACGAGCTGCGTTTCACCGCGGAGGTCGTGGTCCGGCCCGTCCTGGACCTGCCGGACCTGAGCACCTGGACCATCGAGGTCGACGGCACCGAGGTGACCGACGAGGACGTCGCCACCCGGCTGGACGCGCTGCGGGAGCGCTTCGGCACCCTGGTCGGGGTAGACCGGCCCGCCGCCGACGGCGACTTCGTCGCCCTGGACCTGGTGGCGACGATCGACGACGAGCAGGTCGACCAGGTCTCTGGTGTCAGCTACCGGATCGGGTCGGGCACCATGCTCGAGGGCATGGACGAGGCCCTGACCGGCCTGTCCGCCGGGGAGACCACGACGTTCGAGACGGCGCTGGCTGGTGGTGAGCACGCCGGGGAGACCGCCCAGGTGACCCTCACCGCGACGGCCGTCAAGGAGCGCCAGCTGCCCGAGGCCGACGACGAGTTCGCCGAGCTGGCCAGCGAGTTCGACACCATCGACGAGCTGCGCGACGACCTGCGCACCCAGGCTGGTGCCGGCAAGGTCGGCGAGCAGGCCTCCCAGGCGCGGGACCGGTTGCTGGACCGCCTGCTGACCGACGTCGACATCCCCGTGCCGACAGACCTGGTCGAGGCCGAGGTCGCCGAGCACCTGTCCGGCGAGGGCCGGGAGGACGACGACGAGCACCGCGCCGAGGTCACCGAGGAGTCGACCACGACGCTGCGCCGCCAGATCCTGCTCGACACCCTGGCGGAGAAGCTCGAGGTCAAGGTCTCCCAGGACGAGCTGCTCCAGTACTTCTTCAGCATGTCCCAGCAGTACGGCATGGACCCGAGCACCTTCATCCAGACGATGTCCGAGCGCGGCCAGGTCCCTGCCGTCGCCGCTGAGGTCGCCCGAGGCAAGTCTCTGGCCGTGGCCCTGCGCTCCGTCACCGTCGTCGGCCCCGACGGCGCCCCCGTCGACCTGAGCAAGTACATCGGCACCGACACCGACGACGAGCCCGCCCCCCAGGCCGAGACCGACTCCGACGACGCGTCCACCGACCTGCCGTCGACCCCGTCCTCCTCCAGCTCGGCATCAGACATCTCCTCGGTCTTCTGACCGCGGCCCCGACCGCCTGAGCCAGCACGCACGGCACCGCCGACCACAACGACCAGGCCGTCCACAGCCACCCCGGACGGCCAGGTCACGGTCTCGTCTCGGAGAGCGTCCAGACCATCGGGCTGCCCTGCGACGACAGTCGTCCTGCGTCGTGCTGGACCGACACGGCCGACGTCCGACGCAGTCGGACGAGCCGTTCCAAGACCCACCCCCCCCCAGGTGCGACGACACCAGCGGGGGGGGGGGGGGGGGGGGGGCGGGCGCGGCGCGGCCGCGGGGGGGGGGGCGGGGGCGGCGCCGCGCGCCCCGCCGCGCGCGGGCCACGCCCCCCCCCCC
>JAVBSR010000037.1:0-44411 GCA_031556715.1 Cellulomonas sp. | reverse complement strand
GGGGGGGGGGGGGGGGGGGGGGGGGGGGCGCGGCCCCCCCCCCCCCCGCCCCGCGGGGGGGGGCGCGGCCCCCCCCCCCGCCCGGCCCCCCCCGCCCCCCCCCCCCCCCCCCCCCCGCTCCTCGGGTTGTAGCCTGCACCTCCGTGGTGGGGGAGGTCGAGGGGTTGGTATGCGGCCAGGTGGTCGGGCCGGCTCACCTTACCGGGTAGGTACTTTTCGTCTGTCGTCTGTGGAGGTTGTGCTGTGATTCACCCTAAGCTGAAGCTGGTCGACCGGGTCCAGGCGATCAACTGGAACCGGTTGGAGGACGAGAAGGACGCGGAGGTGTGGGACCGGCTGACGGGGAACTTCTGGTTGCCGGAGAAGGTGCCGGTGTCGAACGACATCCCGTCGTGGGCCACGCTGAACGAGGCCGAGAAGACCATGACGACGCGGGTGTTCACCGGGCTGACGCTGCTGGACACCATCCAGGGGACCGTCGGGGCGGTGTCGCTGATCCCGGACTCGCTGACCGCGCACGAAGAGGCGGTGTACACGAACATCGCCTTCATGGAGTCGGTGCACGCCAAGAGCTATTCGTCGATCTTCTCGACCCTGATCTCCACCCCGGAGATCGACGAGGCGTTCCGCTGGAGCGAGGAGAACCCGAACCTGCAGCGCAAGGCTGACATCATCTTGCAGTACTACCGGGGAGACGAACCGCTGAAGCGGAAGGTCGCCTCGACCATGCTGGAGTCGTTCCTGTTCTACTCGGGGTTCTACGCGCCGATGTACTGGGCGTCGCACGCCAAGCTCACCAACACGGCCGACCTCATCCGCCTCATCATCCGGGACGAGGCGGTGCACGGCTACTACATCGGCTACAAGTTCCAGAAGGGCCTGGAGCTGGTCGACGAGGCCAAGCGCCAGGAGATCAAGGAATACACGTTCGAGCTGCTCTTCGAGCTGTACGACAACGAGGTGGAGTACACCCAGGACCTGTATGACGCCCTCGGCCTCACCGAAGACGTCAAGAAGTTCCTGCGCTACAACGCCAACAAGGCCCTCATGAACCTTGGCTACGAGGCTCTGTTCCCCCGCGACGAGACAGACGTCAACCCTGCCATCCTCGCGGCCCTGAGCCCCAACGCCGACGAGAACCACGACTTCTTCTCCGGGTCCGGTTCCTCCTACGTCATCGGCAAGGCCGTCAACACCGAGGACTCCGACTGGGACTTCTGAGCGACGCCGAGGCGGTATCGCGACGGTGTGTCGTTTCCACTCGTGATGGGTGAACTTGCGACCGGGTGACGTCCGTCGGCGAGGGCGGGCTGGAGCCCGGCAGCGGCGCGACGCCGGTTCTCGACCGTGGTGGTCGCTACCGGCACCCGACGGTGTTGCGGTGCTGACCAGGGCCTCGGCTGGGCCGCTGATGCGTCCGACGGTGCCCGACGACGATCACCCCCCGCCGCAGGCCGAGTGGGCGTCAGCCGTGCCGACCGTCCGCCTCGCCCCCTTCTTCCTGCCCGTCGTTTCTCACCCTGAGGCAGCTTGACACGGCAGTGGACGAGCGCGTAAAAAGACGTTGTGCGCGCAATATCCTTTATGTCCGTCTGTACGAGAGACCGTACGGAACTGTCTTCCTGAGGCTCGACGACCTTGCTGACTATTCTCATACCTGCACACAACGAAGGAAGCACCGGCAGCGGCGTCCCGCAGATCGTCGAGACCCTGAGAAGCCTGGTGAACCAGACGGTGCAACCCGACGCCGTCGTCGTGATCGCAGACAACTGCACCGACGACACGGCTGCCCTTGCGCAGCAGATAGGCGCGCGGGTCTTCACCACGACTGGCAACCGCGACAAGAAAGCCGGCGCGCTCAACCAGTGGCTCGACCGCTACCTGCCCAGCGCAGGGCGTGACGACCTCATCATGGTGATGGACGCAGACTCGTCGCTGGACCCGAGATTCCTGGCCCGTGCGCTCGGATACATCGACAAAGGGCACCATGCGGTCGGCGGCGTCTTCCTCGGCAAGGAGGGCGGGGGCATCGTCGGGATGTTCCAGCGCAACGAGTACGCACGGTACGCGCGCGACGTCGCCCGCAAGCGCGGCAAGACGCTGGTGCTCACCGGGACGGCCACCGTCTTCACCGCCGAGTGCCTGCGGGCCGTCGTCGCCGGCCGTGCCAGCGGTCAGATACCCGGGACCGGCGAGGTGGCCCACGTCTACGACACCAAGGCCCTGACCGAGGACAACGAGCTGACCTTCGCCCTGCTGCACCTCGGGTACAAGATCATCGCCCCGGCCGAGTGCAGCCTGACCACCGAGGTCATGGAGACCTGGCGAGACCTGTGGCGGCAGCGCTACCGGTGGAAGCGCGGCGCCATCGAGAACAACTGGCACTACGGCGTCACGCGGCACACCGCCAAGTACTGGGGCCTGCAGGTGTGGGGGCTGGTCGGCATCGCCGCGACCGCGCTCTACCTGGCCACCCTCGGGTATGCCACCGCCACCGGGAACCTGCGCCTGCACCTGGTGTGGATCGTCGTGACCGTCGTGTACGTCGTCGAACGTGCCGTCACGGTGCGCCGTCGCGGCCCGGCGCAGACGCTGCTGGCGGCGGTGCTGGTCGTCGAGATGGTGTACGACCTGTGCCTGCAGGCGTGCCATGCCCACGCCCTGGCCACGTCGGTGCTGAGGACCCGCAAGGAATGGTGAGAGAGAAAGCGAGAGGAAACTGATGAAGCACACCCCTGGACTGACGGCCGGTCTCGGTACCGGTCTGGCACTCACGACACTGGGCGATCAGCTGATGCACGGCCTGTTCGTCGGGCTGGCGGTCTTCACGCTGATCGGTGCCGGGCTGGCGCTGGCGCGGACCCTGCCGAAGGTCGACCTGGCCGGCAGCGAACGCGGGCGGCACGTCCGCTGAGGCTCACCGGGTGACGGCGAGCAGCCTCGCGACCAGCCGCTGCGCTGCGGGGATGAGCTCGCGCTCGTCGGCCGACAGGCCAGGGTCGCGACGACGGTGCGCGGCCGCGGTGATGAGGTGGTCGGGGTTGAAACGAGGGCAGGCCCGCAGGTAGGCGGCGAGGAAGGCACGGGCGGCGGGGGCGAACTCCTCGCCCTCGTCGCTGGCGACCTCGCCGATGATGAGCGCCGTGCAGGCGTGGTCGGTGGCCGGGAGGTCCAGGCGGGCCGAACCCCAGGCCACGACGATCGGGCCGTGCTCCTCCGACAGCACGACCGTCCCCGGGTGCAGATCCAGGTGCACGACCACCGAGCCGCGCGATGCGGGCATGTCGGTCGGCACCGGGGCCGTGTGCAGCCGGGACTGCAGCTCGGCGAGCATCGACGCGCCCTCGCGGATGGTCACCTCGCCAGAGACCAGGCCCTGGAGCAGCGTGGGGCCGTGCAGCCGTTCCACCTGCAGGTCTGGCCCGCCCAGGTGGACGGTGTGCGGGACGGGCAGGCCGTGGGCGTGCAGGTGGGCCAGCAGGCGGGCCTCGCCGCCCGCGTCCCGGCCTGACCGGTAGCGGCGCAGCATCAAGGTGTCGGACAGGGCGTACAGGGTCGCGAACGTGCCGATGTCCACGACCGGTCCGGGCGTGTCAACGCGCTCCTGGTCCAAGTCGCGATCGAGGTCGAGCTTCGGTGCGGCCACATCTTGACCGTAGCGCCCGGACTCGTCGCTGTCCCGTGCGACTGGTCCTATCTAGTGACCCCTCGTTCCGGTCGGGTGACCTCTCAGGGCCGCGCGAGCCGCCGCAGCAACGCCTGGGCCTCGGTGTGCGTCCCCGGCAGCAGCACCTGCCAGATACGCACCGGGTGCCGGGTGGCGGCGCTGACCTGCATCGGGACGACCCGCGCCATGATCTCGCCGCGCAGCCGGGCGGCTCGGGCCTCCAGGTCGGCGGTGCGGGCAGTGAGCACGGCGGCCACCCCGGTGCCCAGCGCGGCCATCGGCTCGGTGGTGCCGAACACCGAGCGCAGGGCCGCACCGACCGCGGCGGCCCGGGCGGCTCTCAGCAGCGGCGGCACCTCGTCCACCGCCACGTCCACGACGGTCAGGGCGTGCGTCGTGCGGACCTGGGTGCCGTCGCGCTCGGCGACGCCGTAAGTCTCGGCCAGGCGCTGGCCGAGGTAGGCCCCGGTCGGCAGGCCCGTCGTCGGGTCGACCACCCCGCCGGAGACCACCAGGCCCGCGTCACCGTCGGCCCAGCCCGTCGCCAGGGCCCGCAGCACCTCCAGGGGTGGTTCGGCGTCCCAGACGCGGTACAGGCAGACCAGGTCGTCGACAGCCTCGCCGACGCCGACGCCGACCTCCGCCCGGGCCCGGCCCAGGTCTTCGGCCGCCTCCAGCGCGGCGGCACCGGTCGCCACCGCGTGCGCCAGGGGTTCGACCGCCGGGTGGTACCAGTCGCCGGGGCGCAGCCAGACCGAGTCCAGGCTCGCGGCACGCCAACGATCGAGCAGCCCGGCTGGCTGGTCGGCGGGAACCCGGGTGGTCACGGCGACTGAGAGGCGACACGCCGGGCAGCGTGACGCGCCTAGACTGCGACACGTAAGCAGTTCACCCGGTGCCCGGATTGTGGCAGGCTAGGAAGTCGCGGTCGTGCAGACAGCGGTCGCGCAGACAGGAGCCAGGACCGGTGGCTATCGAAGGGCTGCAACGCAGCGACGCCGAGTTGTTGGCTGCCGTCCGGACGGGCGACGTCGAGGCGTTCGGTGCGCTGTACGACCGGCACGCGGTCGCCGCGCTCTCCGTCGCCCGGCGGTACACCGACTCTGTCGCTGACGCCGAGGACGTCGTCGCCGACTCCTTCACCGCGGTGTACGACGCGCTGAACCGCGGCAAGGGTCCGACCGAGGCGTTCCGGGCCTACCTGTTCACCGTCGTGCGCCGGGTCGCGACCGTGCACCGTGACCACGGGCGGCGCGTCCAGGCCACGGACGACGTCGCGACCCTGGAGGTCGGCGCCGTCCCGATGGCCGGGGCCGACGCCCCCGCGCTGGCCGGTTTCGAGTCGACCGTCGTCGCCCGGGCCTTCGCCACCCTGCCCGAGCGGTGGCAGCTGGTGCTGTGGCACACCGAGGTCGAAGGGCTCGCGCCGGCGCAGGTAGCGCCGCTGCTCGGGCTGTCGGCCAACTCAGCCTCGGCTCTGGCCTACCGGGCGCGCGAAGGCCTGCGGCAGGCGTACCTCACCGAGCACCAGGCCGACGACCTGGACGACCGGTGCCGACCGGTGGCCGACCATCTCGGTGCCTACGTGCGCGGCGGGCTGGGACCGCGCGAGTCCCGCAAGGTCGCGGCCCACCTTGACGAGTGCCCCCGCTGCAGCGCGCTGTACGCCGAGCTGGGCGACGTCAACCACGGGATGCGCTCGATCGTCGGGCCGCTGGTTCTCGGCATCGCCGGGATGGGTGCGCTCGACCACCTCCTGCCGATCGGCGGCGGCCTGGCAGCGCTGGGCGGGCTGTCGGGCCTGACCGGAGGCGGCTCGGGTGCTGCCGGGTCGGGGGCAGCGTCCGTGGGGGCCGGGGCGCACCGGGCCGCCAGGGTCGCCTCGACGTCGGTGCCGGTGGTGGCCGTGGTGGCCGCAGCAGCGGTCGCGCTGGTCGTGGTCGTCGGGGTCGCGGTGTACACGCTGGTCGGTGGTGACAAGCCTGGGTCGTCGGCCGGGCCCGACGCCGCCGCGGAGACCGCGTCCTCGTCCTCGTCTTCTTCGTCGTCGTCGACCCCGGGAACGGTCCCGGACGCGGATCCGACGCCGACGGTGTCCGACGAGTCGCTGGACCAGCTCGGCGAACCGGTGTCTGTCGGCCCGCGGGACGGCAGGCCGACCGACCAGGCGGTGCGTGAGTCTCGTCCGGTGGTCGCGGTGGACACCAGCGGTTCGCTGCTCGCCCTGCGTGCCGGAGACCCCGACCAGGAGCTGCGGCTCGCGGTGCACAACTCCGGTGACGACGACGTCGCCGGGCTGGTCGCCGCGCTCACCCTGCCTGAAGGGGTCACGCTGGTCAGCGCGCCCGGCATGGACGGAGGAGGGCGGTCCGCGCCGAGCGCGTCGTGGAGCTGTCTGCCGACGACCACCCGGACCGTCTCGTGCTCGCTGCCGCGCCTCGCCGCCGGGACGACCTCTGTGCTGGCCTTGCGGGTCTCGGTCGCCGAGGCCTACGACGGCACCGGCGGTGACCTGGAGGTGCGGTTCTCCGGCGGGCAGGTCGACCTCGCGCCTGTCGTCGTACCGATCACTGTCGCGCCTGCTCCGGCCCGCATGGTGGTGGCGCCGCGCTCGCCTCTGAGGCTGGTCGCCGGCCGGACGCGGACCCTGACGCTGGACGTCACCAACGCCGGCGGTTCCGCGGGCAAGGCGGCCGTGGTGCTGCGGGTGCCGAACGGGGTCTCGCGGGGCGGTCCCTCGCCCGACGGGTGGGTGTGCCTGCCCCGTGGCCTGACCGAGATCGACTGCACCGCCCTCCTGGGCCGTCGCACGAGCCTGCCGCTCGAGCTGCCGTTGAGCACCCGGGCGGACGTCCCGCCCGGGACCGGGGTGATCGCGGTGACCGCCACACCGTCCAACGGTGCGGTCGTCGCCGTGCCGTACTCCGTGGTCCGGCCTGCGACGCTCGTCGTCACCTCGCTCGACAGCGTCGGTCCGCTGACGAGCGGCGTGGTCACCGACCTGCCGCTGACGGTGACCAACACCGGCGGGCTCGGGTCGGCACCGGTCACCCTCGAGGTGAAGCTGCCGGCCGGGGTCACGCTGGGCGGTGCTGTCGTGGGTGACGGCTGGACCTGTACCGGTGCCCTGTGCACGCGCGACGGACTGCGGGCGGGTGAGGCTTCGGTGCTGAGGGTGCCGCTGACCGGCGTCCCCGTGGGCTCCGACGACGTCATCGCGACACCGAGCGCTGACGACGCCGACGCTGTGCCTGTCGAGGTCCCGGTCCGGGTGACTGCGCCCTTGACGGTGCCGCGAGCGTCGTTCACGGGCAACGTCCGGGCGGTCCAGGTGGGGGCGCCGCTGCTGTCGTGCACCACGGACCCGGCCTGCGCGGGCTACCTGGACAGCGCCACGAACAACAACGGCCTGCCGATGACCCCGCTGGACACCGACCCGCCGCCGACCGTCCGGCCCAGCAAGGCGGTCTCGTCCTCCACGACGTTGACGTACCCGCCCGGCCAGGAGGTCCTGTGGGCCGGGTTGTACTGGTCGGCGAACGCCGGGCCGGGTGACGCCTGGTCGGCCGACCGCACCGTGGTGCAGCTGCGGGCACCAGGCGGGGTGTACGAGGCGGTGCACGGCGCGGTCACGGCCGACGTCTCGGATGCTTCCGGGCGGCGGTACTACCAGTCGTTCGCCGACGTCACCACCCTGGTGCACGACGGCGGGGGCGGCACCTGGTCGTTGGCTGACGCGGCCGTCGCAGCCACCGCCACCGACCCGGACCCCAGCTACTACGCCGGCTGGGCGCTGGTCGTGGTCTACGGCAACCCCGGCGCCGCCGGGACCCGCACGGTGACGGTGTACGACAGCGGACAGTGGATCGGCACGGCCACCGCCCAGACGGTGCTGACCGTCGAGACGGGCGTCGGCAGCCAGGTCACGGTCGGTGCGGTCGCCTGGGAGGGCGACGCCGCCACCGTCGGCGACCAGCTGCTGCTCGACGGTGTCGCCCTGACGCCGCTGGGTGGATCGGCGGACAACGCCTTCGACTCCACCGCGACCGGCTGGACCAGGATCAACTCCCTGGGCGTCGACGCCAAGCTGTTCCTTCCGGTCACCGCCACGTCTGGCAGCGCCACCGTGACCGCCAGGACGACCAGCGACCAGTACCTGCTGGGTGCGGTCACCGTGACCGTGGCCCACTGAGGCCCTCAGCGAGGCGTTCGTCGTGCTGAGCGGCTGCGCGGGACGGCACGGTGAGCGTCGTCGCCGGGCTCGTCTGCGTGGGGGAGCGGCACGCCAGGGTCAGACGATGCCGTAGAGGCGGTCGCCGGCGTCGCCGAGCCCGGGGACGATGTACGCGTGGTCGTCCAGGCGGTCGTCGACGGCAGCGACGACGACCGCGACGTCGGCCCGGTCGCCGACCGATCGTTCCACCGCGGCCAGCCCCTCGGGCGCGGCGATGAGGCACACCGCGGTGACGTCCTTGGCACCCCGGGCCAGCAGGTAGTCCATGGCGGCGACCAGGGTGCCGCCGGTCGCCAGCATCGGGTCGAGCAGGAAGCACTGGCGACCTGCCAGGTCGTCCGGCAGCCGGTTGGCGTAGGTGACGGCCTCCCAGGTCGTCTCGTCGCGCTGCATCCCGAGGAACCCGACCTCCGCGGTCGGCAGCAGCCGAGACATCCCGGCCAGCATCCCCAGGCCCGCCCGCAGCACCGGCACCACCAGGGGCCGCGGCCCGGCGATCTTCACACCCGTCGTCGGCGCCACCGGCGTGACGATGTCCACCGGGGCCACCGCGATGGCCCGGGTCGCCTCGTAGGCGAGCAGGACGACCAGCTCGTCCACCAGCTGCCGGAAGGTCGGCGACGGCGTCGTGGCATCCCGCAGCACGGTCAGCTTGTGCGACACCAGGGGATGATCGGCAACGTGCAGGCGCATGAGCCCACCTTAGGGCGGAGTCGGGCGCACCTCTGGCAGCGATGGTGCCGACGAGCCTTCCACAGCACCAGACGCCTGGTGGCAGACGCGTGACGGTCCCCGTCGCCTGGACGGGGACCGTCACGTCATGCTCCCCGAACACTATGGTTCGGTGATCGATCGCGGTCAGGCGTCGTCGTCGTGCTTGTTCGTGATCGTGAACTGTGCGTTCTCACCGACCAGGACGGTCACCTTACGAGCCGAGTAAGAGGTCTCCCAGTAGCCGTCGAGAGGATCTCCCTGAGCATTGGCGACCTCGACGATACGGTACTCACCGGGTGCCAGGTGGATCTGGTCGGGCCGGTTGACCGAGAAGTCGAAGACTCGGCCGTCCGGGTAGGAGGGTCCCGTCACCTTGACGTAGAAGGGGGTGTCGTAATCGGCATAGCCGGTGTTGATCACGCCCTTCGCGTTCGTGTGGAGATACACGATGAAGCTGTCGACATCCTTGATCGCTGGTGCGACCTGCTTGACGACCTCACGGGTGACCTTGTCCTTTCCCTTGCCGGTGGTCTCGGTGACGGTCTTGGTGTAACCGTCGAGGCTTCGCGTGGCCGACTGCACATTCATCGTGTACTGCTGCTGACCAGGTGCCACGGTCGTCAGCTCGTCGACTCCGTTGAGGATCGACAGGTGGGCGATGCCGTCGTTGGTCAGGCCTTCCAGGCCCTGCTTGAGGGAGTACGAGACCGTGACGGTGCGGTCGAAGTTGTTGGTCACCGTCATCGTCCCGACCTTGAGCCGGTCCCGTCCAGCAATAAGGTCGAAGGTCTGGACCGGATTCGTGCTGAGGTTTTTCACCGGGGTGTACTCGAACCAGTTAGGGCTGTGAGGGTAGTCGATCCCGGCACCGGTGACGGAGTCGTCGACGTGGTCGCCGAGTATCTTGTTCGCAGTAGCGCGACCGGCGGCAACCCGAAAATCTACGTGGCCCTCGATCGGGAAGCTCGATCCCAGACGGTCGGACCACCCCACCGGTTGGTCGTTGTCATGACCCCACACGACCAGTCCCGATGCGACGCGTTTCTTGGTGGCGGTCATGGTGATATCGGTGAGAGGACCGTCTGGTGCGTCGGCCAGGCTTTCAGGCGCGACCCAGAAGGTCACGGTATCGCCGACCACATCGCTCTGCAGGGGTGCTGGCGTGGTGAACGTCGTGTCCGAGACCGCCGGGTGGCTCATGGTCTTCGAGAACCGGCTGCCGTCCCAGGTGAGCTCGATCGTCTGTCCTGCGACGACAAAGTCGGGGAGGGTGAGGTCGTTCTTGACCTTGGCGACAATGTCGTTGTACTCGTCCAGGATCCTGTTGGTGTAGGTCTGGTATCCAGCGGGGGAGTTTGCCCGGTTGAGGACGACGTTGAGGAGGGGGTCGTGGCCCGGGGTCATGTGGTGATCGAAATGAGCATCACGTTCGCCGACGACGGTCTCCCAGATCAGCAGCTGGGTGGCCACCCACTGGGCCAGCATCTTGCCCTCCGTGGGATCATCCCACTCCCAGAACTTCATGTCGTTCTGCATGATATCGCCTGAAAGGCCGTTGTCCATGACCAGCCCCAGCAGCAGAGATAGGGACCTGCCGTCGGTGCCGAGAAGATCTCTGAGGTTGTTGTCGCTGTTCAGAATGAACTGCGCCAGGTAGTTCGCGTCTCTCTGGGCGGCAGAGGATCCAGCCCACTCGCTCGGGTCGAGGCAGTACGCCAGTCGGCCGTCAGCGAAGATGGCGTCCATGATGTAGGGATTCGCAGTGGTGGTACCGGAAAGAAAGTAGGCCTTGTTGTTGGCCATGTTCAGCGATCCGGTCCACCGAGGAAAACTCTGCCGCGCAGGGTCGGTCCCGGTGGGGAACGACTGGAACGTGAGGTTCACCTCGCTTGCCGCACGGGCTTGCGGGGCCACGCCGACCATCCCTGCACCCAGCAAGGCCGCGACGGCCGACATGCCGACAAGTGCGCGTCGCCATGCCCCTCTTGATCGATGGGTGGTTTTTTGCATCTCTCCTCCATGTGATCGTGCACGGACGTTCGTCCGTGCGGCGGTCCACGCAAGTCCCCGAGACGCCAAATGCCATGCGACATATCCAGATGTCCCACTGAAGTGGCACTTCAGGGTCAAGTTATCAGCCGAGTTCAGTCGTGTCTACCCCCAGTGGACGCGACGGGTGCTGGCCGGTCGGCGTGCGGCCGGTGGCATACTTCGGTGCGGTGACAACCCGGATCTGCGTCCTGTGCGGCGGGAAGACCGGTGTCCGCCGCGTCGATGTGAAGGTCGGGAGAGGCCACCGTGGGCACGATGAACCTGACGAGAGCTGCGGCAGCAGCTGCTGTGGTGTGCCTGGGGATGGCGGGCTGTGCCGCCGATCTCGGAGGCGAAGCCGTCACACCTCAGGCGACGACCGCGGCGCCGGCATCTCCCACCAGCGGGCCCTCGGCCGACGGGCAGCTGCTGGGTGCCGCCACCCAGGTGCGCGACGCCTTGCGGGACGAGGACTACGACGCCCTGGCCGCGCTGGCCAGCCCTGACGAGACGGTGGTCTTCGAGCCCTATTCGTACGTCACCGACGGTTCGCTCCGGCTGTCACCGCAGGAGATCAGCCAGCTGGGCACCTCGAGCACGGTCTACACCTGGGGCGCCTACGACGGCTCCGGTGAACCGATGGACCTGACCTTCGCCGACTACCGGTCGCGTTTCGTGTGGGACCGGGACTACACCGACGCCCCGTCCGTCGCCGTGGACGACTATCTGGTCAGCGGCAACTCCCTGCAGAACCTCGCCGAGTACTTCGGCCCGACGGCCCGCTGGGTCGAGTACTCCTTTCCCGCCACCGAGATGACCGACGACGTGGACCCGGAGACCTGGGACTACGACCACGGACCGCCCGGGGCCGACTGGTCGGCGCTGCGCCTGGTGTTCCGGGCGACCAGCACGGGGTACGAGCTGATCGGCGTCGTCCACGACAGCTGGACTATCTGACCTGCCCCGGGAGTCGACCAGCGCGCCGCGTGGCCGGGCCCAGGCTCTGGGGCGTCAGGACCGGCGGGAGGCGAAGAAGTCGCGCAGCAACGCGGCGCACTCGTCCTGGCGGACCCCGCCGACGACCTGCGCCCGGTGCACCGCCCGCCGGTCGCGCACCACGTCCCACACCGACCCGCAGGCGCCGGCCTTGGGGTCCCACGCCCCGAGCACCAGCCGCGGCACCCGTGCCAGGATGACTGCCCCGGCGCAGGCCAGGCACGGTTCCAGGGTGACGACGAGGGTGCATCCGTCGAGGCGCCACGTACCCAGCGCAGTGGCGGCCTGACGGATCGCCAGCACCTCAGCGTGCGCCGTGGGGTCGCCGGTCGCCTCGCGGGCGTTGTGCCCGCGACCCACGACGTCCCCGTCAGGCCCCAGCACCACCGCGCCCACCGGTACGTCGCCGGTCGCCAGGGCCGCGGACGCCTCCGCGAGTGCCAAGCCCATGGCCTCGCCTTCGCGTCCCGTCGGCCGCACCACCCACCGTCCTTAGACGAGACGGCCCTGACCTGCGATGACGCAGGACGGGCCGTCTCGACACGCTCTGGCGGTAGCGGTGGGATTCGAACCCACGGTGGACTCATCACCCACACACGCTTTCGAGGCGTGCTCCTTTGACCGCTCGGACACGCTACCGCCGGACAGAGTACCCGAGGCGGCGCCGCGGACCCAACTGGTTCTTCGGTGTCCGGCCAGCCCGGTCCGGCCACCGCGAGGTGCGGTGCCGAGTCCTCGTCCTCAGCGGGGCGGCCCCAGGTCGGCACCACGACCGCTCGACAGTGGAGCACGTCTCACTCTGTGGAACCTGACGGGTGAACCCCCGTCGGGCGGAAGACAGACGTCGAGCAGTGTCGTGCCAGACCAGGCTGCATATCGACCAATAGTTTACTGCTCGGCCTAACCCGGGTGAAGTCCACCCACGGTGTATCTAGGCCCTTCAGAGGCCGACAACGCCGGTGTTACGTTGGATCGCGCAATACGGGCAAACCGGCCGTCTGGGCAGGTGAGCCCCTGGACACAACGGTCAAGGAGAGCGTCATGCGCCACCCACTCATACGCACGCTGGTTGCCGGAGCGGCGGTGCTGGCCGTCGCGGCGATCGGCGCACCCGCCGCCAGTGCGGCCGATCCCGGCCAGACCGTGGTCACCACGACCAGCGGAGGCATGGGCGAGGTCGCCTGCGACCCCCAGGCGACAGGCAACGACAACGACCCGACCAAGGCGACCGGGAACAAGAACGGCGACTACGTCCCGGAGAAGAACGGCTACGGCAAGGTCGAGGGCGCCGCCTGGACGGCCGGCAACGTCCCGGGTCTGAGCTGGACCATCAGCGGCAAGACGATCAGCATCACCTTCGACGCGACCTTCGACGCCAAGGCCTATCCGATCAGCGACATTCTGGTCAAGGGCGGGAACGGTTACGTCGTGTGCCACACGGAGTTCTACCTCGAGGCGGGCGACACCCTGACGCTCTCGACCGCGGCGATCGGCCTGAAGAACGGCGGCAAGAACGCGCCGGACATCTCCCACGTCTCCTTCTACCCGGGTGACGCCCAGTGGCGCCCGACCGAACCGCAGACGCCAGAGTGCACCTCGGTGGGTATCGGCACCGTGGCTCTCTCGGTCGGCGACGGCAACCCGAACGTGAGCACACCGGGCAACAACTGGTTCGGCGCGTTCGCGTACACCGGCGGGACGCAGACCGCCTACCTCTACGCCGGGAACAACAAGAACGGCCAGCACACCCCGGTCGGGCAGATCACGCTGACGTCCGAGGACGGCAAGGTCGTCGTGGCGTACCAGCTGAACAGCGACGCGGCCGCCGGCTGGTACTACGAGGCCGTCGAGGTGCGCTACGACTCGGCTGCGAACGTCGCGAGCATCCTCGACAACGGCACCTTCGCGCCGGGCCAGCACCTGGTGGGCCCGAGCGGGACCAGCGGTGTGATCAAGGTCGCCGAGGTGGCCGGTGCCCCGACGTACGTCATCATCCACCTGGACGTCGCCAAGGTGACGTGCCGCTGACCCTGTAGGGGGTAGCGCCCCTGGACACCCGAGGCCCGGCAGGCCGGTTCTGCGGTCTGCCGGGCCTCGGCGCGTCGTCGACGGACGCCGGGTGGAAGCACCAGGACGACGTCGCGGAGAATGACGGCGTCGGCCCGGCGAGGACGCCGGTCAATACGATCGGAGCGTCAGGGAGCACCACAGGGACGACAAGAGAGTCGATGCGCGCGATCATGCGCCTTCGGGGGCATTTCTCTCACGCGGTGAAACGACGTACGCGAAGGATGTCTGACATCGCCCCCTCGAGCAAGGGCATCATCGCTGGCTGATCGCGTATCGGCGTACATCGGCCGATCGGCCCAGCTCGGGTGAAGTCTATCGACGGTAGCTGACGTCTAGTCGCGGTCGCATGAGACCGGTGTTAGCTTGGCCGTGCAAGGTGGGCAGCCCGGCCGATCTGGGCAGCACGGCCCCGGGACCGAACGATCAAGGAGGGCTTCATGCGTCACCCCCTCGTACGCACACTGATTGCCGGAGCGGCGGTGCTCGCCGTCGCAGTAGTCGGCGCACCGGCCGTGAGTGCCGACCCTGGAGAGGGTGTCGCCACCGGTTGTGAGAGCGCCGCCGACCAGCACACCGTCTACCTCAAGGGCTCGGGCAACAACTTCAACCCGGCCGGCTGGACGAACACCTTCAAGGTCGGCTTCGAGAGCTACGGCGGTTACGACCAGTACATCGCTCAGGGCAACACGGCCAGCGTGATCCACCTGGTGTACAGCGGCCAGCAGTTCGACAAGATCGGGTCGATGCAGCTGACCTTCACCAACGGCCAGGTGTTCACGTGGACGCCTGGCATGGGTCCCTCGGTCAACGGCGGCGGCAACAACGAAGGATGGGTCGTCTTCGTGCCGTACGACTGGACGGTCTCCTACATCGACCGCGGCAACAACAACGAGAGCGGCAGCTGCCTGGTCACCGGCGAGTTCAGCAACAACCCCCAGTTCAACATCACCGGGTACACCCGTGGCACCCCGGCACCGGTCGGCGCCCTCGCCGTCACGGCCAGCGGCACCGAGACCCAGCGGCAGCCCATGATGCACCGCGAGTGGGACCAGAGCTGCACCGTGACGACCACGGAGACCTACGGCGTCCAGTGGAAGAAGGACGGGGCGCCGATCAGCGGCACGCTGGTCTCGCGCCTGGGGTACATCGTCGACAACGACCCGAAGACGGTCGACACCATCGACCCGAGCTCGGGCGGGCTCGTCCTCGGCAAGAACGGCAAGGTCAACGGCTTCACCTACGTCAACGTCGACATCGCCGCAGCCTCGCAGCCCGGCGGTTACGACGTCGAGATCGCCGACTCGAGCTTCAACGCCAACGGCAAGAAGAACTCTGACGCGTACAACCGGCCCACCGGGTACAAGTACAACGTCTCGATCCACGACGGCAAGCTGTGGATCACGTTCGACAGCCACATCACCACCAGCGTCGCCGTCCACATCGCCGACAACCCTGCGGCCCTGCCGAACAACCCGGGTGCCCACTCGGCCAACGGCGCCAGCGTCCCCATGGTCGCCGACGCGAACGGTGACGGTCACGTCGCGGTCTTCGTCCACATGGACGGGCTGACGTGGACCTCCGAGCTCGGGTACACGCTCGTCGGGTACGTGCTGCTCAGCTCCGTCGTGGGCGACGAGGTGTGCGTGGACGCCGAGACGTACACCGACACCGCGATCGCCGACGGCGAGCCGCTGGTGACGCCCCTGTCCACGGGCGACTTCACCATCACCGTCACCGACTCTGACGGCAACCCTGTCACCAACCTCACCGCACTGGCGCCCGGCACCTACACGGTGACCGTCAGCTTCGGCGGCGACGTGGTCGACACCAAGGACGTCCTGGTCGAGGCCGGCAAGACCACCCACGCCGACTTCACCGACCTTGAGGTCACCGGTCCGGACCTGCCCGTCCAGTACGACGCCGACGGGCACAACGGCACCAAGACGGTCACCGCCGTCACGGTCGACAACAAGGCTGATCTGAGCCTCCTCGACCCGTTCGCAGTGGGTGCCATCAGGCTCCCCTGAACGGAACCGACCTGATCCAGGTCACCACCACGAGCCCGGCAGGTCTGGTCTGCCGGGCTCGTGGTGTGCCAGGCGCACGTCCGCCCGCTGGGCGCGGGGGCGGCACCGCACCGGTCCCGACGGGTCGTCGACGAACCCGCGGTCGTCGAGACCGCGTACGCGCCCGCGCGGCGGGTCTGCCTCGCCACCGATCTCACGGACGAGTCCGCTACGGCCGCCCCTGGTCTGAGGCGCAGCGTTCCAGGAGCGTGGCGACACCGTCGTCGGCGTTGGACGGCAGCACCTCGTCAGCCACCGCCCGGACCGACGGGTGGGCGTTGGCGACGGCGAAGGACCGGCCGGCCCAGCCGAGCATCGGCAAGTCGTTCGGGGCGTCGCCGACGGCCCAGACCGCGGCGGCGTCGATCCCGCGGGTCGAGGCCCAGGTGGCCAGGGTGCGAGCCTTGGTGACACCGCGCGCGGCGATCTCGCCCAGCCCGTCGGCGCCGGACGACGACGCGGTGGCCAGGTCGCCGACGACGGCCGCCACCCGGGTGGTGAACTCCTCGGGCGGTCCGCAGTCGGGGTCCAGGACCAACAGCTTGAGGGTCGTGGTCGGCAGGGCCTCCTCGATCCGGTCGACGCAGGGGCTGCCCGGCGGCACCGGATGGTCGGACAGGAACCGGCGCTCGCGGGCGAAGCCGTCGGCGGACTCCGTGGCGAACCGCACGGCCGGGCCGAGGTCGGAGCGCAGGCGGGCCACCAGCGCCGCCACCAGGGCCGTGGGCATGCCGTGCTGCTCGACGACAGTCAGGCTCGCCACGTCGACCACCGAGGCCCCGTTGGCGCAGATCGCAGTGCCGTGGGCGCCGACCAGCCCGGCCAGCGGTGCCAGCCAGCGGTGCGGTCGGGCCGTGACGAACACCACCTGCACCCCGGCCGCCTGCGCGGCGGTCAGCGCCGCGACGGTGCGCGGCGAGACCGACCGGTCGGGCCGCAGCAGCGTCCCGTCGAGGTCGGTGGCCAGCAGCCGCGGACGGTCCATACCTGGCATCGTGTCACGTCCCGCCCCGGCCGCCGAGCGGCACGGCGCCCGCTCCTCGCCGCTCGTCCAAGAAGCCGCGACCTACGGGTGAACGCGGCGCCGCGCCGGGTGGTCGACGCCGCCGCCACCTCGCCGGACCTGCATGCTCGGTCTGAGGACGAACCCGTAGCATGAGAGCCACGGGTCGCCGACAGGAGGACCGATGGGCTGGACCGACCATGTGATCTGGTGGCACGTCTACCCGTTGGGGTTCGTCGGTGCACCGATCCGGGACTGGGCCGGCCCGCAGTGCCCCGACGCGGCGGCCTCGACCGACCAGCACCGGCTGCGCCACATCACCGCCTGGCTGGACCACGCCGTCGCGCTCGGCGCCAACGGTCTGCTGCTCGGCCCGGTGTTCACCTCGGCCACCCACGGGTACGACACCCTCGACTACGACCACGTCGACCCGCGGCTGGGTAGCGACGACGACCTGGACGCCCTCATCGCCGCCGCCCACGACCGGGGGGTGCGGATCTGCCTGGACGGGGTGCTCAACCACGTCGCCGCTGGTCACCCGCTGGTCGTGCAGGCGCTCGCCGAAGGGCCCGACGGGCCGTACGCCGACTGGTTCCGCATCGACTGGGACGGGCCCGACGGTCCGCGCCCGGCCGTGTTCGAGGGCCACGGGGGCCTGGTCGAGCTCAACCACGCCAACCCGGCGGTGCGCGACTGGGCCGTCGGCATCCTGGACCGCTGGACCGCCCGGGGCGTGGACGCCTGGCGCCTGGACGCCGCCTACGCCGTCGACCCCGGGTTCTGGGCCGACGTGCTGCCCCGGGTGCGGGCCGCTCACCCCGGCACCTGGTTCCTGGGCGAGGTCATCCACGGCGACTACCCGCAGATCGTGGAGTCCTCCACGGTCGACTCCCTCACCCAGTACCAGCTGTGGAAGGCCGTCTGGTCGTCGCTGGCCGACCGCAACTTCTTCGAGCTGGACTGGGCCCTGCAACGTCACGACGAGTTCTGCGCCAGCTTCGTGCCCAACACGTTCATCGGCAACCACGACGTCACCCGGATCGCCAGCCAGGTCGGCCCGGACGCCGCCGCGCTGGCCGTCGTCGTGCTGGCCACCGTCGCCGGGGTGCCCAGCGTCTACGCCGGGGACGAGCTCGGCTGGACCGGCGAGAAGACCGACGGCTGGGGCGGCGACGACGCGGTGCGCCCCATGTTCCCGCCCGCCCCCGACCAGGACGCCTGGCCGGAGGCCCAGGCCCGCACCTTCCGGCTCCACCAGGACCTGCTCGGGCTGCGCCGCCGCCACCCCTGGCTGGTGCGGGCCCGCACCCGGACCCTGGAGCTGACCAACACCCGCTACGTCTACGAGACGGCGTCCGACGACGGGCGTCTCGTGGTCGAGCTGGACGTCACCGAGGCGCCGCGCGCCCAGGTCCGCTCCGACAGCGGCGAGGTGCTGCTGACCGTCGGGCCAGCCTGAGACCTGCGCGGGCGGCCCGCTCGCTGTCGACGATCGTTCCCCGTCCGTCTGTCAGGGACGGCCCAGCCAGGCGGCCAGGCGGCGGGTGGGGCCCGCGTCCGTCGGCGGAGCCTGCACGGGGCCGAACGGCAGGGGCGGCTGGCGCGGCTCGGCGGGGATGACGTGCTCAACCGCCGCCAGGGCGCCGGCCGCCACGCGGCCCGGGGCCTCGGCCGGTTGACCGGTCGCGGTGGCGAGGTCCCAGCCGTGCACCAGGTACTCCACGACGTAGTGACCCAGCGCCACGGCTCCTGGCACAGCCCGGCCGGGCGGGACGGTGACGGTCCGGGCGAGCGCCGCGTCGTCCCAGACCGGCCAGATCTGCCGGGCCCTGAGGTCGAACGCCGCCGCCCAGTCCGCCGGCTCGTCGGCCAGCTGGCTGGGCACGGAGAACGGGTCGGCGCCCGTGCCGATGACGCGTACCCGGTCCAGCACGGCGACAAGGTGGCTCAGCAGGTCGCGCACCGTCCAGGCGGTGCACGGGGTGGGTGCTTCCAGCTGGTCGGGACGGGTACCGGCGACGAGGCCGGCGACCCAGCCGGTCGCCGTCCGCAGGTCGTCGCGCAGGTCAGGAGTGCTGTCGTTCACCATCGAGGTTCCTCTCGGGTCCAGCGTCCGGGGTTCGGTGCTCCGCCGGTGACCGGTGCCGCGTTCCGCACCTGTGCGGCAGGGTCCTGGCGGTGCAGGGCCCAGGCTGCCTCGGATACCTGACATGCGGTGTCAGGTATCTGAGGCAGAATCGGCGGGTGCGAGCCTCCCGTCTGCTCTCCCTGCTGTGGATGCTGAAGTCCGGCCGCACGCTGCCGGCGGCCCAGGTGGCCGCCGAGCTGGAGGTGTCGGTGCGGACCGTCCTGCGCGACGTCGAGGCGCTGTCGGCCGCGGGCGTGCCGGTGTACTGCGAACGCGGCCGGGCCGGCGGGCTCCGCCTGCTGCCCGGGTTCCGCACCGACGTCGGTGCCCTCACCCAGACCGAGGCCCGGGCCCTGCTCAGCGCTGTCGCGGCACCCAGCGTCGACGCGCTGGGCCTGGCCGACGAGCTGGCGTCGGCCCTGCGCAAGGTCACCGCCGCCCTGCCCGAGGCGCACCGTCAGCACGTCAGCCTCGCCCAGCGCGTGCTCGTCGACCCCGACGGCTGGCACGGCGGGTCACCGCCAGCGCTGCTCGACGCCGTGCAGCGGGCCGTGCTCGACGGGCAGCGGGCCCGCCTGCGCTACCGCTCCCGCGACGCCCGACGGGCCGCGGTCCGCACCGTCGACCCGTGCGGCCTGGTCAACGCCGCCGGGACCTGGTACCTCGCGGCCCGGCACCGCAACCGGGTCCGCTTCTACCACCTGCACCGCATCACCAGCCTGGCCGTGCTGGACCAACCCGCCCGGGTGCCCGAGACCTTCGACCTGGCCCGGGAGTGGACCACCGCCCGAGCCTCGTGGCACGCCGACCACGCACCGGTCGTGGCCACCGTCGAGATCCGGGCCGAGGCGATCGGCAACCTGCACCCCACGGTGGCCCCCACCCCGCAGCCAGCCCCCGGCGCCACCGGCTGGGTGCCCGTCACCCTGCCCTGCCACGACCTGCGCCACGCGCTGGCCGTGACCCTCGCCATGGGCCCGGACCTGCGGGTCCTGGCCCCGGCCCACCTGCGGGACGCCCTGGTCGCCCGGCACCGTGCCGTCCTGGACCTCTACTCCTGAGCCGGCCGCTGCTCCTGAGTCCGCCGGCGGGACAGAAACACCCGCGGTGCTCCCGACCCGGCGTTCTCCACCGGTTCTGGCGCGAGGCACAGGCCGGCGGGGTGGAGATCGAGGGCCGCACCGGCGACGTCCTTGCGGATGGTCGCGCCGCGCTCGCATGATTCGTCCATGACCTCGGGTGCGGATCGCAGACCACCAGCCGAACGTCGGTGCACCGTCGGCCGGCCGTCGGCATGAGCGCACAGCCGGGGTTCTGGGAGGAGCACTACCGGTCGCTCGACCCGGCGTGGGGCACCCAGCCCAACCCGACCGTGCTGGCGGCGGTCGACCGTCTGGCCCTGCCGGCCGGACGTGCCGTCGACCTCGGGTGCGGGCACGGGGGCGACGCGCTCGAGCTGGCGCGCCGCGGCTGGGACGTCCTCGCGGTCGACGTGTCGGAGACCGCGACGGCAAGGGTGGCCGAGGCTGCGGCCCGGTGCGGCCTGGCCGACCGGGTGGGCACCGCCACGCTCGACCTTGGCACGGCCGTGCCGGACGGGGAGTTCGACCTGGCCGTCGCGGCCTATCTCCACAACGGCCACGGCCTGGACCGGGACGCCCTGGCGCGCCGGGTGGCCGGGCACCTCACCGAGCGGGGCGTCCTGCTGGTCGTCGACCACGCCTCGACCGCCCCGTGGTCCTGGGACGCCGGCACCCACCGTGACTACCCCACCCCCGACGGCACGGCCGCGGCCGTCGGGCTGCCCGCCGGGTGGGCACCGGTCCTGCTGGAGCGCGTCGAGCGCACCGCCACCGGGCCCGGTGGTGTCACCGCACCGGTCTGCGACAACGTCGTCGCCTTCGCCCGCCGGTAGCCGCCCACGCCCCAGGACGTCGGTGCACCTCAGCGCTGCTCCGGCGGCGCCGGGCGGGGCAGGCGTCGTACCAGCCTGACCCAGCGCGGGGTCGTGCCTGAGAACGCCGCGTCCAGGCAGCTCCCAGGAACCTCCCACGGTCCTGTCATGGCGGTCCTGTTCACTGTCGTCCAACGACACCGCACGACGATGGGAATAGTCATGAACCAGCCCTTGCTGTGGGCGGTCGACCTGGTCGCCGTCTCGATCCTCACCTTCGGCCTGTACTTCCCGCGTCACCGACGCCGTGACCTGGTGGTCGCGTACCTCGGCGTCAACGTGGGGGTGCTCGTGGTCGCCACCGCCCTGGCGGGCGGCACCGTCGCGGCCGGGCTCGGTCTGGGGCTGTTCGGCGTGCTGTCGATCATCCGGCTGCGTTCCAAGGAGCTGTCCCAGCACGAGATCGCCTACTACTTCGCGGCGCTCGCGCTCGGCCTGGTCGCCGGGATCGGGACCGCCTCCGGCTGGCTCGTGGTCGTCGGTGCGGGGCTGATCGTCGTGGTCATGGCTGTGGCCGACCATCCTCGCCTGTTCGCCCGGCACCGCACCGAGACGATCGTCCTCGACCGCGCGTTCCTCGACCGGACCGCACTGGTCGCGCACCTGGAGTGCCTGCTCGGCGGTCGCGTCCACTCGGCGTCGGTGCAGAAGGTCGACCTGGTCAACGACAGCACGCTCGTCGAGGTGCGCTACACGGCGGCCGACGACCTCCGCGCCACCCCCGCCGGCAAGGTCGCGGGCGGACGACGGTCCCCCGCGCTGGAGTCGTCGTGAGCACCGCGACGTTGAGCACCGTGAACGCGGGCGTTGCGAACACAGACGCGGTGAACGCGGGCACAGCGAAGGCGGGCGTCGCGAACGCGAGCGCTGCGAACGCGAGCACCGTCAACGCCAGCGCTGGGAACACGGACGCGGTGAACGCGAGCACCGTGAACGCGGGCGTCGTGAACGCGAGCGCTGCGAACACCGGCGCTGTGGACGCGGGTGCTGGGAACACCGACGCTGTGGACGCCGGCGCCGTGAACATGCGCGCGGCCACCACGGGCGCTGCGCTCACGAGCGCCGTGGGCCTCACGTGGGCCGCGCTCGAGACGGCACCGGCTGTCGGGCTGGCCGAGCTCGACGCGGCGGCGGCCCTCCAGACCCGGGTGGACCGCAAGTACGTGCTGACCGTCGCCGAGGCCCGCCGGCTGCTGGCGGCGCTGGCGCCGGCGGCCCGGGTCCTGGAGATCGACGGCCTCCGGGACTTCCGCTACGCCTCCACGTACTTCGACACCCCCGACCTGGAGACGTACCGGCTGGCGGCCTACCGGCGCCGCCGGCGGTACAAGGTGCGGACCCGGACCTACCTTGACAGCGGCACCTGCTTCCTCGAGGTCAAGACCCGGGCGGCGCGCGGCGTCACCGTCAAGCACCGCACCGTCCACGACCAGGCGGCGGCGCTCGGTCGCGGCGGCGGCTTCGTCGCCGACCGGCTGACCGCCGCGGGCGTGGTGGGCGTCGACCCCGAGCGGCTCGCCCCGGCGCTGGCCTCGCGCTACCAGCGCACCACGCTGCTGCTGCCCGACGCCCGCCTGACCGTCGACACCGGCCTGGTGTGGACCCTCCTGACGCCGGGTCGCACCGTCCCGGCCGAGGCCACGCTCGCGGGCGTCGTCATCGTGGAGACCAAGACCGGCTCTGCACCGTCGTCGGCCGACCGCCTGCTGTGGCAGGCGCGGCACCGCCCCGACCGGATCTCCAAGTACGCCACCGGTGTGGCCGTGCTCAGAGGCGACCTGCCCGACACCCGCTGGCGTCGCACCCTGCGCCGCCACCCTGCCGCCTTCCTCCACGACGAAAGGACCGTCCCATGACCCGCCGACTCCTGCACCACCGCAGGGCCGCCCTGCTGACGACCGTCCTGGCCGTGGCGCTCCTCGCGGGGTGCAGCACCTCGTCCGACGACTCCGCCGCCCAGGCGACTGCCACGGCCACCGCGCCCGCCGACGACGCAGGCAAGACGCCCGAGGAGGTGATGGCCGCGAACCTCTCGTACGCCGAGACGGCGGCCATGGTCGGCCAGACCTGGGACGTCTCCTCGCAGGTCGCGGTCACCCTGGCGGGCAGCAGCGCGAGCGCTGACGGCCCGGGCGTCACGGTCGAGGGCTCGACCGTGACCGTCACCCGGCCGGGCACCTACGTGCTGACCGGCACGCTCCAAGGCCAGGTCGTGGTCGACTCCGCCGACGACGGTGTGGTTCGCCTCGTGCTCGACGGCGCCGACATCACCAGCGAGACGACCGCCGCCGTGAACGTCACCGACGCCGACCAGGTCTCGGTCGTGCTGGCCGACGGCAGCACCAACCGCCTGACCGACGCCACCACCCTCGACGAGACCGACGAGGACGCGCCCAACGCGGCGCTGTTCTCCACCGCCGACCTGGCCATCTCCGGTTCAGGGTCGCTGACCGTCACCGGTCGTGCCAAGGACGGCATCGGCGCCAAGGACGGCCTGGTGGTCGCGGCCGACATCACCGTGAGTGCCGTCGACGACGGCGTGCGCGGCAAGGACTACCTGGTGGTCGACGGCGGCAGCCTCGTCGTCGAGGCCGGAGACGACGGCCTGAAGTCCGACAGCGCCAAGGACACCACCGCCGGGTACATCGCGGTGCTCGACGGCACGGTGACCGTCACCTCGGCCGGTGACGGCTTCGCCGCCGCGACCGACGTCGTCGTCGCCGGGGGCACGGTGACCGTCACCGCCGGCGGCGGTCACACGGCCGAGCTGGCCGACGACGCCTCGGCCAAGGGACTCAAGGGCGACGTCGGCATCGTCGTCGGCGGTGACGCCACCGTCACGGTGGACGCCGCAGACGACGGCCTGCACTCCGACGGTGCCGTGTCCGTCTCGGGCGGCACCATCCAGGTCGCCACCGGCGACGACGGCATGCACGCCGACGGGGACCTGACGATCACCGACGGCCAGGTCACCGTGTCCACCTCGTACGAAGGCCTCGAAGGCGCCACCATCACCCTGGCCGGCGGCACCCTCGACATCACCGCGTCCGACGACGCCGTCAACGCCTCCGACGGTTCGACCAGCGACACCGGGGGGATGCCGGGTGGTGCGATGCCCGACGGGACGATGCCTGACGGAACCGCGCCCGACGGAACCGCACCCGACGGAACCGCGCCGACCATGCCGGCCGGTGCCATGCCTGACGGTGCCGCGCCCGGCGGTGCCCCGCCTGCCATGCCCGACGGTTCAGTCCCGGCCAGGCCGGACGGTGCGATGCCCGACGGTGCGATGCCCGACGGTGCGCCCACCATGCCGGCCGGTGCCATGCCGGACGGTGCCGCGCCGGGCGGAGGAGGCATGGACCAGGCCGTGGACGGTGTGTCGCTGACCATCACGGGCGGCACGATCACCCTCGACGCCGGCGGCGACGGTCTCGACTCGAACGGCACCATGACCATGACCGGTGGCGAGGTGGTGGTGCACGGGCCGACCAGCGACGGCGACGGTGCGATCGACGCCGCGGGCGGTTTCACGATCACGGGCGGCACGCTGGTCGCGCTGGGCAGCGCCGGCATGGCCGAGACCCCCGACGCCGACTCCTCCCAGGGCTGGGTGGCCGCCCGCTTCGGCACGACGCTCCCCGCCGGGACACAGCTGGCCGTCCTGGACACCGACGGCACCCAGCTCACCACCGTGACGCTGGACAAGAGCACAGCCTCGGTGGTCTTCTCGGCCGCAGGCGTCACCGCAGGCACGCCGTACACCGTCACCGCCGACGGTCAGACCGTCGCCACCCCCACCGCAGGCGAAGCCATCATGGGCGCCAGGGGCTGACAACCCGGTCCCGGACGGCCGAGCGCAACGGTCTTGGACAGGCATCAAGCCTGCTCAGGACCGTTGCGCGCCCCGGGAACCACGTCAGCACGGGCAGGACGGCTCTACGGGCACGACGAAAGCCCTAAACCAGGCATCATGTCTGGTCAGGGCCGCTGCGCGCCCGGAGGGACTCGAACCCCCAACCTCCTGATCCGTAGTCAGGTGCTCTATCCATTGAGCCACGGGCGCTGGGACCCTCACGGGTCGCGGCACGAGGATACCGTGCCGGAGCGGGCGGCCCAAACTGGTTGGCCGGATCCGGGTTCGACGGGACGCACGACCTGGTGAGAGGCCTGGGTGGCGGGCGAGGGGTCTGAAGCCCCTCATCCACGGCTGACCCTCATCGCCTGGGGCGGGCGGGACGACGGCGGCGGTCGGTAGGTCCGACGGGGTTGCCCAGCGCGACCGGCTCGACGGGGCGTGTCACAGTGGTCGGGGCCGACGAGGACGCGCCGTCCGCGCAGGTCCGGGGAGATGTCATGCGAGTGGTGATCATCGGCGGTTCTCACGCAGGGATCGCCTGCTCGATGCGGGCCCGCGAGGAGTACCCGGAGGCCGAGATCGTCCTGTACGAGAAGCAGGGCACCATCGGTTTCGTCGCACAGTCCATCCCGCTGTACCTCATGGGCGCCCCCGACTTCCTCAAGCTGCGCAGCTACGCCACCGTCGAGGTGCTGGAGTCCAAGGGCATCGCCGTGCGGACCGAGACGGTCGTGCGGGAGGTCGACACGGTCGCGAAAGAGATCCGGTTCATGCCTCGGCGCGGCACGACCATGGGGACGGACCGGTACGACAAGCTGGTGCTGGCCACCGGTTCGTACCCGTCGCTCCCGCTCGCGGCCGGCGAGTACCACGACCAGCTGCTCGTGGTGAAGAACTACGACGACGCGGTGCGGATCAAGGACCTCATGAAGACGGCCAGCTCCGTCATGGTCGTCGGCGGCGGAGCCATCGGCGTGGAGATGGCGCGGGTGATGGTCGTCAACGGCATCAGGACGATCCTGCTCCAGGCGGCCGCCAGCCTCCTGGACCGCTACCTGGACGACGAGGTCGCCGCCGAGGTGCGCCGGTCGCTGGAGGACGAGGGCCTGGAGGTGCACACGTCCGCGCTGGTGGCGAGCATCCAGGAAGAGACGCAGCAGGGTCGACGGGTGGCGGTCGTCACCACGGAAGACGGTCACACGTACACGGTCGACGGTGTCATCTATGCGGCGGGGTTCCGGCCGAACACCGGCATGATGGGTGGGCAGCTCACCCTCGGCGACAAGGGTGCCGTGGTCGTCGACGACTACATGCAGACCTCCGTGCCCGACGTGCTCGCCGTCGGCGACTGCTCGACGACGCACGTCACCCACGTCGCCGAGCCCGTGTACGTCCCCCACGCCTCCGAGGCTGTGCGACAGGGTGAGGCCGCGGCGGTCAACCTGGTGGCGCCCAGGCGACGGCTCAACCCCTCGCAGGGCACGTACAACCTCAACTTCGGCGACGAGACGCTGTGCGTCACAGGTATCAGCCACAAGCGCGCGCTGCAGGAAGGGTACGACGCTCTGGTCGCCAGCTTCCGGAACGAGTACATCACCTCGGACAGGTACTACACGGTGTGGTTGGTCTACGAGCGAGGTACCCACAAGATCTTGGGTGTCCAGGTGCGGGGCAACGCCCGGGAGCTGTACGTCTACGCCGACGTCGCCTCTCTGGCGATCGAGCGAGGCTTGACCGTCGAAGACATGGAGTACTCCGACTTCTACTTCAAGCACGGTTTCCGGGACCCGCGCGGCACGCCGATGATCCTGGCGAGGATCGTCCGCACCCAGGACCCCGTGCGGGGGTGAGCGCCCCATGCCCGAGGTCGGTGCAGACAGTGCCTACTGCCGTGAGGCTCTCGACGCCCTGAGGCGGCTGGAGGAGAACCGGTACCGCCGCAACGAGGCCAAGCGCGCCTTCGACAAGAAGGTCGACCGTCGACGTTCGGCGTTCTCGACGGTCGTCGCGCTGCTCCTGCCGCTGCTCGTCTGGGTGTACATCCTGACGGCCCGGTTCGACACGATCCGCCCGAGCCATCTCGGGGCCGACACCTTCGCGCTGGTCACGCGCACCTTCGGGCTCCTGGCGGTGAACGTGTTCATGTTCCTCATCGTGTTCGCCGCCTGCACGTACCTGTGGGACACCACGGTGTTCTCGCCGCTCAGCGCTCTCGTCGAACGGTCGCTGCGACCCGCCTACCTGTCCGAACGTGCGGCCGTCGACGCCACCGCGCGCGAGATCTTGTCCGAGAAGTACTTCACCGAGGGTCGGATACCGGAGAGGTACCTGTCGACGCAGATGATCTCCCTGCTCCTGCGTTTCTTCGACTCCGGGCAGTCCACCTTCTTGGAGTCCGCCGTCTACATGCTCGACAGGGAGCTGGCGAACTCGGCCTACTACCAGAACCTCGTGCCGAAGCAGACGCTCGTCACCGTCGAGCGCGCCCAGATCGACGCCGACGAGAGGGAGGCGGACCTCTGATGCCCCGCGCCTCCGCCCGCGCCGACGGGACGTCCGCCAAGCCCTCCCGGGCGTCGGTGGCCAAGAGCTTCGTCCACGACGCCTACTTCGAGCGTGGGCACTGGGGGCTCAAGCTCCGCCAGGCTGTCGTCACGACACTGATCGGGGCCTACCTCGTCTTCCCCGTCCTGGTGGTGCTCAACTCCGTGGGCGAGCACGAGGTCTGGTCCAACGTCTACAGCTGGACCTACGTCGACGCGGCCCGTCTGGCGGGCTTCCTCGCAAGGGCCACGGGGATCATCGTCGTCGTGGTCCTGGCCTTCAGCATCTACCTGCTGGTGAGGAACAACCACCGCGAGAAGCACGTGTACCCGAAGAAGAAGGTGTACGACGAGGCCGGGCTGGTACGACGCAAAGAGATACTCGAGCGCATGTACGCCGAGCGCTTCGGCGACGACGAGGTGAGGCACGGCAGCCGGTACTACGTGGTCGCACCCGAGCAGAACCTGCCGACGCATTTCGTCTCGGGCCTGCTCGAGAAAGGCGGCGGCACGTGAGCGGGTTCTTGGACTGGGTCGCGAGCATCTTCGTGCAACCGTTCGCTGCCCTCATGTCGCTGTTCCCTATCATCGGGGCCGTCGCATGGACGACGGGCGGCCTGTTCTACCGGTTCTTCTACCGCGGCAGGTTCCTCGAGAAGGACTTCCGCCGGATGGCTCCCGAGGACGAGCCCTTCATCACGATCATGGTCCCGGCGCACAACGAAGAGGTGATGATCGAGGAGACAGTCGACTACCTGATGAACGACATCGACTACCACCACTACGAGGTACTGGTCTGCGACGACGGTTCCGACGACACCACCCCGGAGATCCTGGCGCGACTGTCGCTGGAGTACGAGAACCTGCGCGTGCTGCGCATCGACGCCAACAAGGGCAAGGCCCATGCTTTCAACATCGGGGTGTCGTTCGCGCGGGGCGAGTACATCTTGAGCAACGACGCCGACACGGTGCCCGAGCCTGACGCCCTGTGGAAGTACATGAACTACTTCCTGCGCCCGGGCGGGCAGAACACCGCAGCCGTGACGGCGAACATGGACGTGCAGAACCGCTCCCGGATGATCGAGAAGTCGCAGACGGTGGAGTTCTCCTCCATCGTCGGTATCATCAAGCGGTCGCAGATAGGCGTGCTGGGCAACATGTACGCCTATTCCGGCGCCAACACCATGTACCGCAAGGACGCCCTCATCGACGTCGGCCTGTTCCGGCAGGACAGGGCTACCGAGGACATCTCGGTCTGCTGGGACCAGCAGTATGCGGGCTGGAAGGCCGACTTCGCGCCGGACATCATGTTCTACATGAACGTGCCCAGCACGCTGACCATGCTCTACCGGCAGCGCAAGCGCTGGTCCAAGGGCGGCACGGAGTCGTGGCTGACGAACGTCGGGCGCATCAGCCGGCGCCCGTTCCACAACCTGCCCAAGGTCGTCATGCTGCTCGACCAGACCGGGTCCATCCTCTGGAGCTTCTACTACCTCGTCTTCACGGTGTGGCTCGTCTTCCGGCTGCTGTACTACCTGGCCACGGACAACTCGGAGGCTCTGGTCCACACGTTCGACACGGCCTTCGTGTTCTCGGCCTTCATCTCGGTGGTGGGCCTGTGGCAGCTGGTCGCCGCGCTCGCCCTGGACAACCACGGGGCGAAGATGAGGTACCTGCTGTTCGCGCCCGCCTACATGGCGTGGTACTGGCAGATGAACGCCGTCACCGTGGTGACGACCCTGGTCCCGGCTGCCAAGGTCGTGCTGGGCTTCGACGACCAGGGCACCTGGGTCAGCCCCGTGCGGACCAAGATGCGGAAGCTTGCCTAGGGCTCCCGGTCTCAGTCGGCGTCGGCCACCAGGTCTTTGGCGATGGTCATGGCGTCGTCGACGACAGCGGCCAGACCGGTGCCCGCCACCCACGAACCGGTGACCACCATGCCTTCGGTGGCGTCGGCCAGGGCCTTGACCTTCGCGACGGCCTCGCGGTGGGCGGCCGACGGGCGGGGCATGGCCTGGGTCCACACCACGACGTCGTAGCCGACCAGCCGGGCGCTGCTCAGCGCCAGCCCGAGCATCCGCCCGGCGTCGACCAGGGCGGCGTCACGCAGGCGCTGGCGGTTCTCGTCGTTCCAGGTGCCCATGCGGTCGCCCTCGTAGGAGACCCGCAGCACGTGGCGCCCCGGACCGGCCTGCTCGGCCAGCCACGACCACTTGACCGTGGAGTGGGTCAGCGCCTTGGCGTCCACCGGGCTGCCGGGGGCGACGAGCATGCCGGTGCCGCGCGGCGCGGCGTCCAGCCGACCGTCGTCCAGCACCAGCGTGACCAGGGTGGAGGGGCGGCCCTCGTCGAGCGCCAGGCCCTCCAGGCCGTCCATGCTCAGCATCGGCGAGGCCAGGACCAGCAGGTCAGCGGGGTGATCGCCGTCGCTGGCGGTCACCGTCCAGCCGTCGCCGTCCCGCGTGACCCTGGTGACCTTGGTGTGGACCTTCACCTCGCCGCCGTGGGCTGCGACGTCGTCGGCCAGCGCGTGGGTCAGCCGGTACAGGCCGCCGCTCAGGCCCTGGGTGGAGGCCCCGGCGGGCATGCCCGCCACGACGGTGCGCACCGCCCGGGCCAGCGACCCGCCCGAGGCCGCCAGCTCTTTGGCCAGGTGGGGGGCCAGCCCGGCCAGGGTGACGTCGGCCGGGTCGGCCCCGTACACCCCGCCGACCACCGGGTGCACCAGGCGGTCGACCACCCGGTAGCCCATCCGGCGGCCCACCTGGTCGCGCAGCGAGCCGCCCGACCCGACGCGGGCCGGCAGCACCAGGTCCAGGCAGGCCCGCAGGGCGCCGACGGTGCCCAGGGCCCGGCGGATGTCCGGCGACCACGGGTGGGCCGGGATGCCGAGCACCCCGCCCTTGGGCATGGGCCGGGCCGCGTCGGGCAGCTGGACCCAGGCCCCGGTCGGGTCGGGCGCGGTGATCTGGTCGGCCAGGCCCAGGTCTGCCAGCAGGTCGGCGACGTACCCGCCGCGGGTGGCGAACGACTCCGCCCCGGCGTCGAGCATCAGCCCCGCGACCCGGTGGGAGCGCACCGCCCCGCCGGGTGCGTCCCTCCCCTCCAGGACTTCGGTGGCGTACCCGGCGCGGGCCAGCGCCCGGGCCACCGTCAGCCCTCCGATGCCGGCGCCGACGACGACAGCGCGCTGAGGGTCGGACTTCTTGCGCCTACCGAGCTTCACAACGAGTGCACCAGCCTCACGATACGGGTCAGCACGTCGGGGTCGGTGTCCGGCGGGACACCGTGCCCGAGGTTGACGACATGGCCGGGAGCCGCCCGGCCGCGGTCGACCACGTCGCGCACGTGGGCCTCCAGCACCGGCCACGGCGCGGCGAGCAGCGCCGGGTCGATATTGCCCTGGACGGGGGTGGTCCCGCCCAGCCGCCGCGCCGCGACGTCCAACGGCACCCGGTAGTCCACCCCGACGACGTCCGCCCCGGCGTCACGCAGCGCCGGCAGCAGCTCGCCCGTCCCGGTGCCGAAGTGCACGGTCGGCACCCCCTCGGCCTTGGCAGCGGCCAGCACCCGGGCCGAGGCGGGCATGACGTGAGCCCGGTAGTCGGCCTCGCGCAACGACCCCACCCACGAGTCGAACAGCTGGACCGCCACCGCCCCGGCCCGGATCTGCGCCACCAGGAAGGCAGCCGACACCGCCGCGGCGAAGTCCATCAGCGCCGACCATGCCTGCGGGTCGGTGTGCATGAGCCGCCGGGCCGCCAGGTGGTCGCGGGAGGCCCGGCCCTGGGCCAGGTAGGCGGCCAGCGTGAAAGGGGCCCCGGCGAAGCCGATGAGCGGGGTGCCGTCGAGCCGGTCCACCGTGGCGCGCACCCCCGCGGAGACCGGGGCCAGAGCGGCGTCGTCGAGCGGCTGGCCCTCGGTCAGCGCGGCGACGTCGGCGACGGTGCGGACCGGCCGGGGGAAGACCGGGCCGATACCGGGCTCGATGCTGACGTCGACACCGGCCAGCGCCAGCGGCACGACGATGTCGGAGAAGAAGATCGCAGCGTCGACGCCGTGGCGGCGCACCGGCTGGCAGGTGATCTCGGCGGCCAGGTCGGGGTCGAGGCAGGCCTCGAGCATCGTGGTGCTGCCGCGGGCGGCACGGTACTCCGGCAGCGACCGTCCGGCCTGTCGCATGAACCACACCGGAAGCGTCTCCGGACGGTGTCCGGCGAACGCCGTGAGGAGCGGTTTGCGGGACGAAGTGTCATCTCGCGGCGGTTTTCCGGACGTCGTGTCATCTCCGGTGCGTTCGGGGGAACTTTCCACCCGACTATTGTGCCCGACGGGTTCGGACATGATTCACTATTCGACCATGGCTCTGTGTGTCGTGGTCGTCGACCACGTCGGGTCTGAGCTCGACGTGCTGGCCACACTGTCCGCCGGTATCCCCGGCGTCGGGCCCGAGCTGGTCGCCTCGGGTGCCGTCGACGGGGTCGTCGCGCTGTCCACCTGCAACCGTGTCGAGCTCTACCTGGACATCCCCGCCGACGCCATGGCCGACACCAGCCAGCACGCGACCCGCACCCTGGCCTCGCGGGCCATGCTCAGCGGCGAGCGCTTCGGGCACCCGCAGGTCACCCGACCGGACGCGCCGCCCGACGCGTTCAACGCGGCGAGCTGTCCGCACCGCATCGACGTGCACACCGGGCGCGATGCCGCCGCCCACCTGTTCGCCGTGGCTGCCGGGCTGGAGTCGATGGTCGTGGGGGAGCGCGAGATCGTCTGCCAGGTGCGTGACGCGCTGGCCACCGCCCGCGCCCAGGGCACCACCACACCCCTGCTGGAGGCGGTGTTCCAGACCGCCCTGCGGGTGTCGCGCACCATCGTCGGGGCGGTGCCGCTGGACGTGCTGGGACGGTCGGTCGTCTCCGAGGCGCTCGACCTGGCCCAGGTCGCCCGGGCCGACAGCCGCGTGCTGCTCGTCGGCACCGGCAGCTACGCCGGGGCCAGCCTGGCCGCCCTGCGCGCCCGCGGCGTGCGGGACGTGCGCGTCTTCTCCCGCAGCGGCCGGGCGCAAGGCTTCGCCGACCGGCACCAGGTCGTCGCCGCCAGCGACCTGGACGACGAGCTGAGCGCCGCCGACATGGTGGTCTCGTGCTCTGGCACCGGCCCGGTGCTGGCCGCCCAGCAGGTGTCGGCCGCCCGCCAGGGCCGGCCGCTGGTGCTCGTCGACCTGGCGCTGCGCCGCGACGTCCACCCCGACGTCGCCCGGCTCCCCGGGATGCGCGTCGTCGCCCTGGCCGACGTCGCCGCGGCGACCTCGGCCCCCGACGTCGCCGCCGCCTGGTCGCTGGTCGAGACGGCCGCCGACCGCTTCGTGCGTGACCGGCAGGCCCGAGACTGGTCGCCGCCGCTGGTCGCCGCCCGCGCCCGGGTGCTGCACGCCTGCGTCGTCGGCGCCGACGACCCCAGGCTCGCCCGGAGGGCCGCGCACCGTCAGATGCACGCCCCGACCGTCCGGGCCAAGTGGGCGGCCGCCGCCGGCGACCGGGACGCCTACGCCGTCGCCCTGACCGAGCTGGAAGACCTGGCCGCGGAGGCCGAGATGCAGGCCGGAACCGCAGTCGTGGGACGGGCCGCTGTCGTCGCGGCGCAGTAGCCAGGCACGGCCGGGCAGGTGCCAGGCCGACGAGCCTGGGCTCCGCCCGCAGGAAGGCCTGGTCGTGCGGCCAAGCCCGATCTGGGGCGGGCGGTCGTCTCGACCCTGCCGGGCCGGCAGGGGCCGCACGTCGTCGGTGACGTGTCGAGCGCCGGTGCGGTCTGGCCGAGACCTGCCGGTGACGTCGTCAGGCAGCAGGTGGGCGGCATTCCCTGCGGGTGGTAGCGTTTTTCCGTACGTGACCCGACGGTGGGAGGTGATACCCGTGAACGCAGTATCCGCACAGGGTGCTCCACCGCTCGTGACGATCGCGCGACAGGGTTAGCCGTCGCCGGGAGCGCCCGCCAGGCACCGAACGAAAGGCGACTCCCATGAACACCACCTCTTCTCTTCCCCCGCTCGACGGGAAAGCCCCTGCCGGCCACTACGCGCCACAGGTGGACGCCACCCCCCGGCTGCCGGCCTCCGGCGAGCGGGCGCTCGTCCTCGGCGGCGGCGGCTCGACGGGCAACGCCTGGCTGATCGGCGTCCTCGCCGGCCTGGCCGAGGCCGGGCTCGACGTGACCACGGCCGACCGGACCGTCGGCACCTCGGCCGGCTCGACGGCCGCCGCCCAGATCTCCGGCGAGTCTCCCGGCGAGCTGTTCGCCGCCAGCCTCGTCGCACCGTCGTCGCCGGGCCGTGCGCCGGCCGGCCCCGGCGCCCGCCCCGCCAACCGGCCGACGGTCGACCACCTGGGGCGGACCGACGCGATCATCGCCGACGCTGCCACCGCCGCTGACATGCGGCGCGGGATCGGCGCGGCGGCGATCGAGATGGCGCAGGCCGCCGGCGACGCGGGCCAGGAGCGCTGGCGCGCCACCGTGGCCGGCCGCCTGGCCAGCCGGCAGTGGCCGGACCGCACGGTGCTCGTCACGGCCGTCGACGCCGAGACGGGCGCACCGGTGGTCTTCGACCGCGCCAGCGGCGTCGACCTGGTCGATGCTGTGGCCGCCAGCTGCTCCGGTTTCGCCGCCTACCGCATCGGGGGCAGGTGGTACGTCGACGGCGGCTACCGGCGCAACGAGAACGCCGACCTGGCCGCGGGCTGCCGGCGGGTGCTGGTGCTGTCGCCGTTCGGCGGTCGCACCCGCATGCCGCTGGCGTGGGGCATGCAGCTGGCCGCCCAGGTCGACGAGCTGCGCGCGGCAGGCGCCCGTGTCGAGACGGTCTTCCCCGACGAGAGCGCCGAGCAGCTGTTCGGCGCGAACGCGATGGACCTGTCGCTGCGTCCAGCCGCCGCCCGGGCTGGTCACGACCAGGGGCTGGCCCTCGCTGAGCCGCTCGCCGAGGTCTGGCGCTAGCGGCGGACGACAGCTCTCTCGCGCTGGTGTGAACCCGCTGGCGCTATGCGCCGAAGCGGTCTTCGAGGGCGTCGACCAGGGACGTCACCGTCGGGGTGGTGCCGACCACGTCGACCCGGACCCCGGACGCCCGGGCAGTGTCGGCGGTCACGGTGTCCATGCAGCCGACGACCGTCTCTGCGCGGGGCGGGCCGAGACGGTCGATCATGCCCCGCACCGCCTTGGGCGAGGTCAGCAGCACCGCGTCGACCTGGCCGCGGGCCCAGGCGGCCGTCGCGGTCGCCGGGGGGTCCTCCTCGCGCACGGTGATGTGGGTGACGACCTCGTCCACCGTGATGCCGCCGCCGCGCAGCGCCCCCGCCAGCGCCGGGCCGACAAGGTTGCCGCGGGCGAACAGCACCTGGTCGTCGCCGGTCACCGAGCACAGCAGCGGCCCGATGAGCGCCGCCGGCCCGGACCCGCGCTCGGGCACCAGGGCACGGATGCCCAGGGCGGCCAGGGCGGTCTCGGTGGCCTGGCCGACCGAAGCGACTCGCACCCGACCTGACTTGACCAGGCTGCGCAGCCCGGGCTGCTGGCGGTCGCCGGCGAACAGGGTCCGGGCGCGTGCGTCGAGCATCCGCACCGACGCGGCCGACGACAGCGCCAACCAGCCGTAGCGTCCCGCGGCCATCGCGGTCAGGGCCTGGTCGAGGCGCGTGGTCCTGCCGACCGGACGGGCCTCGGCCAGCGGCACGACCAGCGGGCGTGCGCCCACGTCGAGGAGCGCCGCGAGGGCGCCGTTCGTCGTGAGGGCCGAGTCGGGCAGCAGGACGGTGCGTCCGGACATGCGCGTCAGAGGGTCGAGGCTCTCGGCGCCGCGGCCCAGGGTGCTGGGTTCCGAGGCGCTGCGAACCTGCACCGCGACCGGGGTGCCGCGGGGATGGGTCGTGACGTCCACTGGGTGAGCCTGCCTCGTCGTCCGGTCCGGGAGGTAGTTCCAGAGTGCGAAATTACTCCGCTTTGCCCCAGTATAGAACCCCGGTCAGGTGATGACCGGGTCCGTCAGCGCGTCGACGAGGGTGAACGGCGCCAGGGTCGGTCGCGTCGAGCGGCGGTCAGGCAGGCTGCTCGCCCGGTGCCTCGGCGTCGGCGTCGGACGTCTCGACCTCGTCGAGCTCGGGCACGGGCAGGGCGTCAGCAGAGTCGGGCGGGCGGACGGCGCTGGGCAGCTGGGCGTCCAGGCGTTCGGAGCGCAGGTCGTCGAGCTCGTCGAGCAGCACCCACGCCTCGGCCACGTCCACGTCCAGCATGGTCATGCCGCGGGCCCGGGCCTCCTCGACGTCGTCCCCGGCGGGCACGATGCGGGCGACCTGCCGGTTGCCGGCCAGCACCTGGTCGGCGACGTGCACCGCCATGCCGCGCCACGTGGCGCAGACCTCCACCCCGAACACGTCGGACGCCTCGGCGGGGTGCAGCTGGCGGTACCACCGGCCGGTCGCCCCCGGCCAGAAACCCATCTCGGGCTGCTGGGGCGTGGACGTGGCGATGACCACCCGGTTGTCGACGATGTCGGCGTCGTAGTGCGTGCCGTTCCACGACGCGACCGCCCCGACGCACTGCGACAGCCGGGTCATGGCGGGGGCGGCAGCGGTCGGGTCGGCGCGACGCCAGCCGGTGCCCAGGTGCCCGTAGCGGGCCAGCAGCTCGGAGCCGCCCGCGGCGTAGCGGCGCACCAGCTGGGCGCCCGGCGGCACCCGGGTGTGCATCAGCCACCACAGCGGCACGGCATACCCGGGCTCGCCGAAGTAGCGCAGGTACCAGTCGGCCTCGAACCGCAGCACGTCGATCCACTCCGACTGCGGCGTCCAGCCCGAGCCGGGCGCGGTCAGCCCGTGCACCGCCGCCAGGTCCGGCAGCGACGTGGCGAACCGCACGTCGGTGACCCTCACGACGTACCCGCCGACCCGGTCGTAGCCCTCGTCGAGGTAGGCGCGTGACAGCCGCGGTGACACCGTCTTCTGCAGGAGCGTCATCTCCGGCCCTTCTTCAGCCGATTTCGGGCGATTCGCCCACCACCGACTCTGTCCCTTCTGCGCCCCGCGGTCCAGTCCCGTCACTCGGTCGGACGTGCAGCTCCGTCGCCCGGGCGGCCCAGCATCGACCGCTCGTCACCCGGTCGTGGACGAGGTCTGGTTCTCGGCAGCCACGATCTGGGAGGTGTCGATCACGTTCGCCCTCAGCAGGCCAGACTTCACCGCCAACCCCTACGACGTCCGCGCGGAGGCGCTGCGCCTAGGGTTTCGCGAGCTGGCCGTCGACGGTCTCCATGCAGCCCAGGCGACGGCCCTGCCACACCTTCATTCCGACCCTTTCGACCGTCTGCTCGTCGCCCAGGCCACGGCCACCGGTCTGACCTTGATGACCGCAGACTCCCAGGTGATCGCCTACCCCGGACCGATCGAGGGCGTCTGACAGATCGTCCCGAGTCGATCTGTCGCGGGCGCTGTCGGCTTCGCGCACCACGGTTGCCAGCAGCCTCGAGCAGCACGGCCTAGTCGAGATGGTCGACCACCAGACGGGCCGCGAGGCCGGTGTAGGCGGCGGGGGTCAGGGCGGCCAGGCGGGCGGCGACGTCGTCGGGCAGGCCCAGGGTGGCGACGAACTCACGCAGCTGGGGGCCGGTGACCCGCTGGCCCCGGGTCAGCTCCTTGAGGCGCTCGTAGGGGTTGGCCATGCCGGGGACCCCGGCGACGGAGGCGGCGCGCATGGCCGACTGGACCGGTTCGGCCAGCACCTCCCAGTTGGCGTCGAGCTCGGCGGCCAGCAAGCCCTCGTTGACCGCCAGCCCGGCCAGGCCGCGTCGCACGTTGTCGATGGCCAGCAAGGAGTGGCCGACGGCCGGCCCGATGTTGCGCTGGGTGGTCGAGTCGGTCAGGTCCCGCTGCAGGCGGGAGGTGACCAGGGTGGCGGCCAGGGTGTCCAGCAGGGCGCAGGAGATCTCCAGGTTCGCCTCGGCGTTCTCGAAGCGGATCGGGTTGACCTTGTGCGGCATCGTCGAGCTGCCCGTGGCCCCGGGCACCGGGATCTGGGTGAACACCCCACGGGAGATGTAGGTCCACACGTCGGTGGCCAGGTTGTGCAGCACGCGGTTGAAACGGGCCACGTCGGCGTACAGCTCGGCCTGCCAGTCGTGCGACTCGATCTGGGTGGTCAGCGGGTTCCAGACCAGGCCCAGGTGCTCGACGAAGGTGCGGGACACCCGCTGCCAGTCGGTGCCCGGGACGGCGGCCAGCATGGCCCCGTAGGTGCCCGTCGCGCCGTTGAGCTTGCCCAGGTACTCGTCACGGCTGATGCGGTCCAGCTGGCGGCGCAGGCGGTGGGTCAGCACCGCCAGCTCCTTGCCCAGGGTGGTCGGGGTGGCGGGCTGGCCGTGGGTCAGCGCCAGCATCGGGATGTCACGGTGCTCGCGGGCCAGGGCGGCCACGTCGTCGACCAGGGCGGCGGCGGCCGGTGCCCAGACGTCGCGCACCGCACCGCGCACCATGAGGGCATAGCTGAGGTTGTTCACGTCCTCGCTGGTCAGGGCAAAGTGGACCAGCTCGCCGACCTCCGGCAGGACGGTGGTGCCCAGCGTCGTGGGGGCGGCGGCCAGGCGGCGCTTGAGGAAGTACTCCACCGCCTTGACGTCGTGGACCGTGGTCTTCTCGATCTCGCCCAGCTCGACGATCTCCTCGGCGCCGAACGTCGTCACCACCTCGCGCAGGTACCCCTGCTCGGCGGCGCTGAGCACAGCGGCACCGGGAACCGCCCCGGTGGTGGTCAGGTGGATCAGCCACTCGACCTCGACGTGCAGCCGCTCCCGGTTGAGCGCCGCCTCGCTGAGGTGGTCCACCAGCGACGCCACGGCCGGGCGGTACCGCCCGTCCAGGGGACCGAGCGGGATGGGCGGGACGACGTCGGCGAGCGTGGCACGAGGCATGCCCCCATCATGGCGCACGCCCGGGGGTGCTCCGTGCCCGGACCGCACCGACGCACCAGGTGAGGTCAGCCGAAGGTGAGCCAGGTGGCGACGGTCAGCGCGACGGTGGCGGCGATCTCGCCCACGCCGACGGCTTTCGGGGTGGCGCCGGGCCGGAAGGTCGGCACCAGCCACGCCCGGGCGGCCAGCACCGTCGCCACGGCCCCGAGCGCCGGGTGGACGAACCACGCCACCGCCGCGACCGCTGCGTGGTAGGTGACCGACGCGACGAGCACCGAGCGTCGGCCGCGCTCGCGGATCATCGTCTTGACGTACAGCACCGTGCCGAAGAAGTAGGCGAACATGACCCCGGCGGTCGCCCAGGCCACGCCCGTGTCCGGGTGGGAGCCCAGGCTGGCGGCGACCGGTGCCACCAGGCTGGCCCCGGCGACGCTCACCGCGTCGTTGACCCAGGAGCGCTCGGACCGGCGGGACGCGAAGTACAGCGTGGTCCCCAGCGCCACGCCGAACACCGGCGCCCACAGCAGCAGCCGCGGCGCCGAAGCCACCAGGCCCGCACCGAGCACCGCCGCGACGGTGCCGTACACCAGGACCGGCCGGCGGTAGCGCGCCCGCCGCCTGGAGCGCAGCCACAGCCCGGCAGCAGCCAGCGCCAGGTAGCCGACCAGCCAGGTCACCAGGAGCAGGAGGTGCCGCCACGTCGGCCCGGACAGCAGCGCGCCGAGCAGCGGCGGTGTGACGATCATCGCCCAGGCGCCGTGCTGGCGAGGCACCCAGCCCGGACCGGGACGCTTGCGTCCCGTACGAGGGGGCGCGGGGCTGCGGTCTACGGTGGCCACACCGCAGCCTAGCTCCGGTCACCTGCCCCCTGGTCGCGTCAGACGAGAAACCGCCCGTCGGGGTGACAGCCCTGCCACCGACGGTCCCAGCCGCACGGGGCGGTGAGCTCGCGGCGGGCGTCGCGGGACGCGGACGAGCCTGGGCCGGCGCGGTATCCGACGCCGCAGCACCAACCACGATCTGGGCGTCGACGGAGCGTAGAGACACGGTCCGTGATCGGCCCCGGTCAGGCGGTACCTCGCTCCTGTGGGTGCGGCGCCCGGCTGGTCTGGCTGAGGCTCAGGTGGAGCAACGGGTACGGGCGTCCCGCGTCGTCGGTGTCGCTCCGGCCGACGACCACAAAACCGCGGCGGGCGTAGAAGTCCGCGGCCAGGGCGTTCTGCTCGTTGACGTCGACCTTGGTGACGCCCTGCTCCCCGATCGCACGGGACAGCAGTGCGCTGCCGATGCCGCCCCCGCGCTCGGCGGCGTCGACGAACAGCATCTCCAGCCTGTCGTCGACGACGCCCGAGAACCCCACCGGCCGGCCACCCCGCTCCGCGACCGACAGGAGGACGCCGGGAAGATAGTCGGACGCCAGGTGCGCCTCGATCTCGTCACGGTCGTCGTCGGAGAGGAAGTCGTGCGTCGCGTCGACCGCGCGACGCCAGATCCCCACGAGCACGGGGTACTCAGCGGTGCCGGTCGACGGGCGGATGCTCACAGCGACCACGTCAGAGGCCTTCCGCGACAGGTCCATCGCCTGATCCTGCCACCACGACCAGGGCCCAGACGGCACAGGCACGGGACGGGCGGTCAGTCCGGTGCGGTGATCTCCAGGAGCAGGTCGGTGCTCTCCGGCTCGCCGACGGTGATCCGCACGCCCTCACCGGCGAAGGGGCGGACGATGAGGCCCGCAGCGGCGCAGCGCCCGGCGAAGCTGGCGGTGCGCTCACCCAGGGGCAGCCACACGAAGTTGGCCTCCGTGTCGGGCACGGTCCAACCCTGGGCGCGCAGCCCGTCGACCAGGCGGGTGCGCTCGGCGACCACCCGGTCGACCCGGCGCTGCAGCTCGTCGGCGGCCTGCAACGACGCCAGCGCCGCGCGCTGCGCCAGGCTGGACACCTCGAACGGGGTCACCGTCTTGCGGACGGCCGCGGCCAGCCGGGGCCGGGCCACCGCGTAGCCGACCCGCAGCCCGGCCAGCCCGTAGGCCTTGGAGAAGGTGCGCAGCAGCACGACGTTCGGGTGCGCCTCCAGCAGCGCCACGCCGTCCACCGTCTGCGGGTCGCGCACGAACTCCAGGTACGCCTCGTCGTACAGCACGACGACGTCGTCGGGCACAGCCGCCAGCAGCACCTCCAGCTCGGCGGCGTGGACCGCCGGACCGGTCGGGTTGTTCGGGCTGCACACCATGACCATCCGGGTCCGGTCGGTCACCGCCTGCGCCAGGGCGGGCGGGTCCAGCCGACCGTCGTCGGCCAGCGGCACCGGCACGGCCGTGGCACCGGCCAGGGCGATCGCGATCGGGTAGGCCTCGAACGACCGCCACGGCAGGACGACCTCGTCGCCCGGGTCGCAGAAAGCGTTGACCGCGTGGCACAGCGCCGACACCGACCCGGCGGTCGGCACCACCTGCTCGGGGGCGACGCCCAGCCTCTGGCCCAGGGCCTGCGCCAGCTCGTCGGCCATCATGTCCGGGTAGCGGTTGACGTCGACCGCCGCGTCGGCGACAGCCGCGACGACGCTGGGCAGCGGCGGGTACGGGTTCTCGTTGGACGACAGCTTGAAGGCCTGCACGCCCACCGGCACCGTCCCGCCCGGCACATAGTCGGGCAGCGCTGCGATCGTGGGACGTATCTGCACTCGGCTCACGTCACGCAAGCATGCCACCGCCCACCCACGCGGCACGATCCTGCGAGGGAGGAAAGTCTGGAGGAACTTCGCCCCTCGGGAGGATCGCCGTCCTCCGGCGCCCGCACAAGACGGCCCTACTGTTTCAGGTACATCTGAAATTTCGATGTAGACTGGTTGATGATTCAGATGTGCCTGAAAAAGCAGGAGGACGGCTGTGCTCATCGACCGACCTGCCGATGTCGCTCGCCTGGCGCGATGGCGCGACCAGGACGTCATCAAGGTCGTCACCGGGGTGCGCCGGTGCGGCAAGTCGAGCCTGTTCGCCCTGTTCCGCGACCGGCTGCGCGACCAGGGCGTGCCCGACGAGGCGATCGTCACGGTGAACCTCGAAGATCCCGAACAGCTCGCCCGTACGCCTGACCACCTCAGCCTCTACCGCGAGGTGGTCGAACGCCTGATGCCAGGCACCACGACCTACGTGTTCGTCGACGAGGTCCAGGAGGTCGACCAGTTCGAGCGCGCCGTCGACGGGCTCCACCTGCGCGGCGACGTCGACCTGTACGTGACCGGCTCCAACGCCCGCCTGCTGTCGGGCGAGCTCGCCACCCTGCTGTCGGGCCGGTACGTGGAGATTCCCCTGCTTCCCCTGTCGTTCGCCGAGTACGTCTCGGCGCGCCGCCCCGGGCTGGACGACGACCCGGTCCTGCGCCAGGCGCTGCTGTCGAGCCTGTTCGCCGACTACGTTCGCTTCGGTGCCTTCCCCTACGTCACGCGACTGTACCCCGATATCGACCTGGTCCGCGACTACCTGCTGGGCATCCTCAACACGGTGCTGCTCAAGGACGTCGTGGCTCGCCGCAAGATCTCCCGCGCTGACACCCTGCGTGATGTCGTCGCCTTCATGCTCGACAATGTCGGCGACCTGACCACACCCAAGAAGATCGCCGACACCCTGGTCTCGTCCGGCCGCCGCGTCGCCCCGGAGACGATCACCGGGTACCTCGCCGGTCTCACCGAGAGCTACGTCCTGTACCAGGCCAGGCGGTACGACATCCGCGGCAAGCGCCTGCTGGAGAACACCGCCAAGTACTACACCGTCGACACCGGCCTGCGCACCGCCCTCCTGGGCGACCGTCGTCGTGACGACGGCCACCTGCTGGAGAACGTCGTGTACCTCGAGCTCCGCCGACGCTTCCGTGACGTGCACGTCGGCAAGCTGGGTCCGGCCGAGGTCGACTTCGTCGCCGAGTCGTCTGCCGGCCCGACCTATGTGCAGGTATGCCAGACCGTCACCGAACCGAGCGTCCTGAACCGCGAGCTCGCCACCCTGCGCGCCGTCCCCGACCACTACCCCCGCCTGCTGCTCACCACCGACCTCGGCGCTGTCGACCACAACGGCATCCGCCAGACCTGCGTCTACGACTGGCTGCTCGGCGGCGAGCACCAGCACACCGACCGGTCTGTCTGACGTCTGGTCGCCCGGACGCGGACAACCGGCCTGCGGGACCCAGGGGCGCCCGCAAGCCGGCTGACCACGCTGCTATTCGTAGACCAGGGCCTGGAGCACCGGGATCCGGGCGGCCCGGATGGCGGGCCAGACCGCGGCCAGCACCCCGACGACGACCGCGCCGACGAACAACGACGCCACAGCCACCCAGCTGACGGACAGCACGCCCAGACCGGTGGAGGCGGCGATCGACGGGATGACCGCGGCGGTGCCGACTCCGGCGCTGATCCCCAGGACGGCACCCAGGGAGGCGACGAGCACGCCTTCGATGACCATGGTCCAGCGCAGCTGACCACGCCCCAGCCCGACGGCCCGCATCATCCCGATCTCCTGGGTCCGTTCCAGGACCGACAGGGCCAGGGTGTTGACCACCCCGAGGATCGCGATGACCAGCGACAGCGCGATGAGCGCGTAGAGGATGTTGAGCATCTGGTCGATCTGGCCCGACAGGAAGGAGGCGAACTCGTCGCGGTCCATCACGGACAGCGTCTGGTACGGCGCGGCGATGCTGACCAGCTGGGCCCGGACCGCCGTCGCGTCGGCCCCCGGATCGAGCACCACGAACGCCTGCCAGGCGGTGACGACCTGGGTGTACACGTCGGGCGGCAGCAGCGACCGCACGGTCTGGTCGGCCACCATGAGGCTCGAGGACGTGGCCTCGTTGCTGTACACCAGCTGGACCGGCAGCTGGGCCGTGGTCTCGAACGGGGTGTGCTCGGCCAAGGTCAGCGTCACCTGGTCGCCGATCCCGACGCCGAGCTGGTCGGCGACCGGCTTGCTCAGCGCGACGCCGTCGGAGAACGCCTCCAGGCTCCCGGCGACGACCGGCGGCGTGAACAGCCCGCGCCTCAGGGCCGCGGGATCGTCGATCCCGACCTCCATCACCTGGCGGTCCTTCGAGCCCTCGGCCGTCACGACGCCGGTCGCGGCCGACCCGATGACGACGTCCGCGTCCTTGACCTTCGCCAGGTCGCCGACGGCGGCGGCGGGGATCCCCGTCCCGGTACCGGAGCTGATGACGAAGTCCGCGTCGAGCTGGGTGGAGACCAGGTCGTCGACCGACGCCGTGGCCGACGAGGCGATGACCGTCGTCGCCCCGACCAGCGCCATCCCGATCATGAGGGCCGCGGCGGTGTTGGCCGTGCGGCGCTTGTTGCGGGCCAGGTTGCGCTGGGCCAGCGTGCCGAACGGCTTGGCGACCGCGAACGGCACCGCCAGGACCCGCGTGACCGCCGGGGCCAGCACGGGGGAGATCACGACCAGCCCGACGAGCAGCGCCGCGGCGCCGCCGCCGAGGAGGTACCCGCCGTCGCTGCCGGCCTGGTGGGCGGCCACGAGCAGGCCGATCCCGGCCAGCGTCAGGACCGTGCCGACCGTGCCGCGCACCACCAGGCGCCGCTGGGTGTCCTCGCCGCCGGGGCGCATGGCCTCGACCGGGGCGATACGGCTGGCCCGACGTGCCGGCAGGGCGGCGGCCACCATCGAGACCACCACCCCCACGACCATGGGGATCACCACACCGGGCACGGTGACGGGGATGGCCCCGGACAGCTCCATCCCCATGGACGCGAAGACCGCACGGATCGCGGTGACCAGGCCGAACCCGCCGCCGATCCCGGCCGCCGACCCGATGAGCCCGATGATGCCTGCCTGGACGACGAACGAGGCGAACACCTGGCGCCGGCTGGCCCCCACCGCGCGCAGCACGGCCGTCTCGCGCAGCCGCTGCCGCACGACCATGGCGAAGGTGTTGGCGATGATGAACGCCCCGACGAACAGGGCGATCCCGGCGAAGACCATGAGGAAGGTCGAGATGAACCCCAGCTGGGAGTTGATGGACGTGCGGGCCTCGGCCCGCACCTCGTCACCGGTCTTGACCGTGGCGCCCGCGTCGGCAGGCAGCACGGTGCCGACCGCCTGGGCCAGGCTCTCCTGGCTGACGCCGTCGGCGGCGTGCACGACGATGGTGGTGACCGTGCCGGTCGGTGAGAAGGCGGCCTTGGCGGTGGCCC
>JAVBSR010000106.1:0-12606 GCA_031556715.1 Cellulomonas sp. | reverse complement strand
AGGAGGCGGTCGTGGTCCGGCAGGGCCGGGCCGACGACCTCGCGGGTCGTCGGCCCGGCGCCCGGACGAGAGTCAGTGCTCATGAGTGCTCCTGATCTGATCGTCTGGCGAACTGCTGTGACTGCTGCCTGAGGGACTGTTGTCCTCGCAGGCGGGCCGTCGGCTGAGCTGTCGTCCTCAGAACTGGGCGGCCTCGGTGGAACCAGCCAGCGCGGTGGTGCTGGCAGCCGGGTTGACGGCGGTGGCGACACGGTCGAAGTAACCGGTGCCGACCTCGGCCTGGTGGCGGGTAGCCGTGTAGCCGTCGGCCTCGGCGGCGAACTCGTCCTCCTGGAGCCGGACGTACGCGGTCATGTCTTCGGCCGCGTAGCCCTTGGCCAGCTGGAACATCGAGAAGTTCAGCGCGTGGAAGCCGGCCAGCGTGATGAACTGGAAGGCGTAGCCGTGCGAGCCCAGCTCACGCTGGAACTTGGCGATCTCGGCGTCGGACAGCTTGGACTTCCAGTTGAACGACGGCGAGCAGTTGTAGGCCAGCAGCTTGCCGGGGAACTTCTCGTGGACGCGCTCGGCGAACTCGATGGCCTCGGCCAGGTCGGGCGTGCCGGTCTCGACCCACAGCAGGTCGGCGTACTTGGCGTACTGCAGCTGGCGGGCCACGACGATGTCCAGGCCCGGGCGCACCCGGTAGAAGCCCTCGTCGGTGCGCTCGTCGGAGACGACGAACTCCTGGTCGATCGGGTCGACGTCGCTGGTCAGCAGGTCGGCGCCCAGGGCGTCGGTGCGGGCCACGATGATCGTCGGCACGTCGAGGACGTCGGAGGCCAGACGGGCAGCGTTGAGGGTGGTGACGTGCTGCTTGGTCGGGATGAGAACCTTGCCGCCCAGGTGGCCGCACTTCTTGGCCGACGACAGCTGGTCTTCCCAGTGCACGCCCGCCGCACCGGCCTGGATCATGGCCTTCTGCAGCTCGAAGGCGTTGAGCGGGCCGCCGAAGCCAGCCTCGGCGTCAGCCACGATCGGGGCGTACCAGTCACGGCTGGCCTGGCCCTTGGAGGCCACGTCGATCTGGTCGGCGCGGGCCAGGGCGTTGTTGATGCGGCGCACGACGGCCGGCACCGAGTTGGCCGGGTACAGGGACTGGTCCGGGTAGGTCTGCGCGGCCAGGTTGGCGTCCGCGGCGACCTGCCAGCCGGACAGGTAGATGGCCTCCAGGCCCGCCTTGACCTGCTGCACGGCCTGGTTGCCGGTCAGCGCACCCAGGGCGTGGACGTACGGCTGCTCGTGGATCATCGTCCACAGCCGCTCCGCGCCGCGCCGCGCCAGGGTGTTCTCCTCGATGACGGAACCGCGCAGCGCGATGACGTCGTCAGCCGAGTAGGTCCGCTCGATCCCGGCCCAGCGCTCGTCGTTCTTCCAGCTCGCCGCCAGCTGTGCGGCCGTCTGGTTCGTGCCCATGTCTGTCCTCCGCTTGACTTGCTCCCGACCCGACCTCACCGCCGGGTAGAGCCAAGCCTGGTCCTTAGAAGGCCCAGAGGCACCTTCCGGGTGTGCAGAAGAACACAGTAACTTCCTCTAGACAGAACAGCATCGTTGTGAGACCTTGGTCCCATGCCGACACCCCCTCCTCGATCTCTGCCCAGACCAGGCGCTCCTAGCGTCGCGCGCGCGATCCCGGGTCGGCTGCCGCGGGCCGTGACGTCCCGGGTCGGCACCAACCTCGCGCAGGGCAACGGGACGAAGGACCCGACGGCACTGGCCAAGACCTCGGCGAACGACACGACCGCCGACCCCGCGGCGCTGGACACCCTCGTCCTCGGCCGGCGGATCCGCCACCTGCGCACCGCCCGCGGCATGACCCTGGACGACCTGGGCCGCAAGATCGGCCGGGCGGCGTCCCAGGTGTCGATGCTGGAGAACGGACACCGAGAACCCAAGCTGTCGCTCCTCAGCTCGGTCGCGGAGGCCCTTGAGGTTCCGTTGACCGAGCTGTTACGTACCGACCCGCCGACCCGCCGGGCCGCGCTGGAGGTCGAGCTCGAACGAGCGGTGCGCGGCCCGCTGTTCGCGTCGCTCGGCATCCCGCTGGTCAAGGTCGGCAAGTCGCTGCCCGCCGACGCCCTGGAGGCGCTGGTGGCGCTCCAGGCCCACGTGCAGCGGCTGCTGACCGAGAACGCCGCCACCCCCGAGGAGGCGCGGCGGGCCAACACCGAGCTGCGCGCGCAGATGCGCGACCGGGACAACTACTTCAGCGAGCTGGAGACCCACGCCCGCGACCTGCTCGACGCCACCAGCTACACCGGCGGTCCGCTCGGCCAGCGCGCCTGCGCCGACATCGCCGCCCACCTGGGCTTCCGGCTGCACTACGTGCGCGACCTGCCGCACTCGACCCGCACCGTCACCGACCTGAAGAACGGCCGGATCTACCTGCCGCAGGGCAACCCCAACGTCACCGACTCCCGCTCCCCGCTGCTCCAGGCGCTGGCCAGCCACGTCCTCGGGCACGGCGAGCCGAAGGACTACGCCGACTTCCTGCGGCAGAGGGTCGAGGCCAACTACCTGGCCGCGGCGCTGATGCTGCCCGAGCACACCGTCGTGCCGATGCTCATGGACGCCAAGGCCGAACGGCGCCTGTCCGTCGAAGACCTGCGCGACGCCACCGCCGTGCCGTACGAGACCGCCGCCCACCGCTTCACCAACCTCGCCACCAAGCACCTGGAGATCCCGGTGCACTTCATGAAGGTCCACGAGGGCGGCACCCTGCACAAGGCCTACGAGAACGACGGCATCCGGTTCCCCCAGGACCCGCTCGGCGCCGTCGAGGGCCAGCCGGTCTGCCGGCAGTGGACCGCACGCGTCGTGTTCGGCCTGGACGACCGGTTCTCGCCGTACTACCAGTACACGGACACCGAGTCGGGAACCTACTGGAGCAACTCCCGGGTGCAGATCTCCTCCTCCCAGGGCGCCTTCAGCATCAGCGTCGGCGCCCCGTTCGCGGACGTCCGCTGGTTCCGCGGCCGGGAGACCAAGGAACGCCGGGCCTCCCGCTGCCCCGACCCGTCGTGCTGCCGCCGACCGCCGACCGACCTGGCGGCCCGCTGGGACTCCTACGCCTGGCCGTCCGCCCGGCCGCACTCGTCGCTGCTGGCGGCCCTGCCCGTCGGGGTGTTCCCCGGGGTCGACACCACCGAGGTGTACCAGTTCCTCGACCGGCACGCCCCGAACGAGAACTGACGACCGCGGTCCCCCCGCCACCAGGCGGTACGGTCGGACGGTGAGCTACTACCCCGCGCCCTACCCGCCGTACCAGCCGGTCCCCCGACCGCTGAGCACGTCGACCACCGCGCCGAAGGTGCTCACCTTCATCGGGATCGCGGTGCTGGTGCTGTCGATCGGCATCGGCGTCGGCGGCGGCCTCCTCATCGCCTCCGGGGTGCGCACGCTGGACGACAACCTCCGGGAGATCGACTCCAAGGTCGACGCCGCAGCCATCGCCACCGTCGAGCCCGGCCAGACCGAGACCGTGACGCTGAGCCCCAGCGCGTCGTACACGCTGCTGCGCGAGACCGACGACCTCACCGGGACCGGCGCCCCACCGGTCGTGACCGACCCGACCGGCCTGCCGGTCGCCGTCACCACCAGCACCTACACCAGCTCGAGCTGGGACACCCACGAGGCGCTCACCGGGTGGCGCTTCCGGTCTCGGGAGGCGGGTCCCTACGAGATCACCGCCGCCGCGGACAGCCCGACCCTCCGCCTGGCGCCGGGCGTCGAGATCGACACGGTGGTCGACGGTGCGACCGGGGCGGCGCGTGCCGTCGGCGGCGGGCTCCTGGTCGCCACCGGCATGGGGCTCGGGACGGTCGGTGTGGGTCTGGTCATCGGCGGCGGGGTCTGGTGGTCGGTCCGTTCCAAGAATGCCCGCCGGTTGGCGTGAGCCCTGACGACGCTGCTGGTCCGCGGCCAGGTCGTGGGCGTCCCGTCGGCAGTCGACCGGACGAGAGAGCCGCCGACGCGCCGTGCGCCTGACCACCCGGGCGGAGGCCGGGAGACGACCCGGGACGGCGGCTCGGATCGAAAGGCTACGCTCTCGGTCTGCCCGGTTCGTCGGGAATCGGAGTGATGAGGGTAGGCATTCGTGACCGTGGATTCTCGCCAGGACGTACCCGTCCGGCTCTTGGGCACGGGTGTCCACCGGCCCGCCAGACAGATGACGTCACTGGCTCTCGACGACCTCTGGGGACGGGAGCCGGGCGCCACAGAGCAGGCCTCCGGGGTGCGGTCCCGGCAGTGGGCCAAGGCCGAGGAATCCTCGTCGGTGATGGCCGCGGGTGCGGTCCGTGCGGCTCTGGCGGCGGCCGACCTCACGGCCGACGACGTCGACGCTCTCATCGTCTCGTCGGTGGTCCCCGAGCAGCCGATGCCGACCACGGCGGTGCTCACCCTGGGGCGTCTCGCCGCACCGGGCGGTCGCTGCGAGGCATTCGACGTGAACGCCTCGTGCGTCGGCTTTCTCACCGCGACCCAGATCGCCGTCGGCGGCCTGGCCACCGGACGTTGGCGTCGCGTGGTGGTGGCGGCCAGCGAGGTGGCCTCCAAAGGGATCAACCCGGCCCAGGTCGAGTCGAGCTCGCTCTTCGGCGACGGTGCCGCGGCAGCCGTGTGGGGTGTCGCAGACGCTGACGACGGTGCCGCCGTGCTGGCCCAACGATCGGCCGTGTGGCCCGAGGTGGCCGCCGCCTGCCGGATCGAGGCTGGCGGCACCCGGTGGAACGTGGCGACACCACCACCGGACCCGTCCGCCTACCTCTTCCACATGGAGGGGGCCGCGCTGCTGCGTGCGGTCGCGCGGCACCTGCCCGGGTTCATGGCCGAGCTCGCCGCCGAGGCCGGTGTCGAGCTGGAAGAGATCGACGTGGTGGTGCCGCACCAGGCGAGCGCCGTGGGGCTGCGCTACCTGCGGGAACGGCTGGGCGCCCGGCCGGAGCAGGTCGTCGACATCCTGGCCGATCACGGGAACCAGGTCTCGGCCTCGATTCCGACCGCCCTGCACCACGCCGTCGCGACCGGCCGGCTGGCCCGGGGGGACACCGCGCTGCTGCTCGGCACCGGGGCCGGCCTGGCGTTGTCCGCGACCGTGCTGCGGTACTGAGGACGGGCATGCGACTGACGCTGCTGACAGCCGGGTGGACGACCCATCGGGCCGGGATCGCGCGGCGCGGGTCCGGATGGTCCCCCGTCCGGTTCCCGGCGCTGGTCGCGCTGATCGAGCACCCGTCGGGCGTCGTGCTCTTCGACACCGGCTACGCACCCCGGGTGGTGTCGGCCCTGAGCCGGGGGATCGACCGGGTCTACGGCGGACTCCTCCCGGTGCACATCACGGCCGAGCAGACGGCCGTGGCCCAGCTGGCGGAACGGGGGATCGCCGCCGACCAGGTCGGCTGGGTGGTGCTCTCGCACCTGCATGCTGACCACATCGGCGGACTGCGGGACTTCCCGGCCGCCCGGATCGTGGCCGACCCCCGGGGCGTGGCCGAGGCCAGGCGGGTGCGGGGGGTGGCTCGGCTGCGCCGGGGACTGCTGCCCGCCCTGCTGCCGGACGACCTGGCGGCCCGGCTGGTGGCCCCCGAGCGGTTCCCCCTGCTCGACGCAGGCCCGGCCCCGCTGGCCGGACGCGACCTGCTGGGGGACGGGTCGCTGCAGCTGGTGTCGCTGCCCGGGCACAGCCCTGGCGACCTCGGCCTGCTGGCCCGCGCGCAGCGGGAGGTCCTGCTGGTCGGGGATGCCGCCTGGGACAGCCGCGCCGTCACCCACGACCAGCTGCCGCATCCGGTGGCTCGGCTCGTCACCGACGACTGGTCCGGCTACCGGGGCTCCTTGGCGGCGCTGCGCGAGCTGTCCACCCGGCGACCGAACCTGCGCCTCGTACCGTCGCACGACGAGGCGGCCATCGCGGCAGTCAGCGCGGAGCTGGGTGGATGAGCCGCGCACGGGTGCTGTGGCACTACACCTGGGCGCGACGGCGACGCTTCGCGGACCGGGCCGCCCTCGAACGGTGGCAACAGGCGCGTCTGCAGACCGTGGTGCGGCGGGCGCCGAGCCGGTACCCGTACTACAGCGGGACCTCACCGCGGGAGCTGACCGACCTGCCCATCGTCGACAAGGCGCAGGTGCTGGCCCGGTTCGCCGACCTCACCACCACGAACATCTCCTTGGAGCAGTGCCTGGCGGCAGCCCGCGCAGCCGAGGCCGGCCGGGAGTTCGGCACCACGATCCGCGGCCTGTCGGTCGGCCTCTCCTCGGGGACCTCGGGACAGCAGACGGCCTTCCTGACCTCGCCCGCCGAACGTGACCGCTGGGCTGGCGAGCTGCTGGCACGTGCGCTGCCCGACGGGCTGCGGGCCGGCGCCAGGGTCACCCTGGTGCTCCGTGCCGGTGGCCCGCTCTACGAGACGGTCGACGGTGGGCGGGTCTCGTTCCGGTTCGTCGACCTGGCGCTGCCGATCGACGAGCTGCTCGACCAGGTGCGACGCAGCGACCCGACGATCCTGGTGGGACCCCCGTCGATCTTGGTGCTGGTCGCCCAGGCACAGCTGGGCCTGCGCCTGAGCCGGGTGTTCTCCGGGGCTGAGGTGCTCGACCCGCACGACGCGACGGTGATCGAGGTCGGCCTGGGCGTGCCGGTCGACCAGATCTACCAGGCGGCCGAGGGATTCCTCGGGATGACGTGTGCCGCGGGCACGCTGCACCTGGCGGAGGACCTGGTCGTCGTCGAACGGGAGCCGGTGGGAGACGGTCGCTTCGTCCCTGTGGTGACCGACCTGTTCCGCAGGAGCCAGGCCGTGCTGCGCCGGCGCATGGGCGACGTCCTGGTCGAGGCCGGAGACTGTCCCTGCGGCGACCCCCGGGTGGCCGTCGCCGAGATCGCCGGCCGCACCGACGACGTGCTCTGGTTGCCTCGCGCCGACGATCCGGCCACCTCGGCGCCGTTCTTCCCTGACTTCGTCCGCGCGGCCGTGCTCGCCGTGCCCCAGGTCCGCGACTTCCGGCTGGTGCAGCGCGCGGCCGATCGACTCGATCTCGCCGTCGAACCACCGGACCAGTACCCGGCTGCCCGATCGAGCCTGGTGCAGGCCCTGCAGCGAGCCGGGGTCACCGTCCCGCTCGTCGAACCGGTCACCATCGAGCCGCGGGACCCGCAGCTCAAGCTCCGCCGGGTCCGCCGGGAGGCACACGTCCCAGCTCCGCGCTGACCGCTGCCGCCACGGCGCCGACGGGATCATAGCCCGCGGCGGCCGTCGCAAGCTCCCGGAGCGGTGCCCGGTCGGCGCGGAGCACGGTGCGCAGCGCGGCGGCAGCGGCCGGTGTCCCCAGACGACGGACCCGGACCCCAGCCCGAGCGGCGACGATGCGGGCTGCGAAGTCGAACTGGTCGTAGTCCTGCGGGCAGACCACGGCGGGCACGCCGGCGCGGATCGCGCTGTACGTGATGCCAGCCCCACCGTGGTGGACGACGGCCGCGCACCGTGGCAGCAGAGCGTCGTAGGGCAGGTAGCGGTAGATCAGCACGTTGCCCGCCGCGGTGCGGGTCGGCGCGGGTTCCCGCTCGGCCGACGCTCCTTGGCTCACCACGAAGGTGCAGCCCGGCAGCGACCGTGCCATGGCGTCCACCTGGGCGACCAGGTCGCGTCTGGCCCACAGCAGATGAGTGCCCAGGGTGACCAGGATCAGCGGTCCGGGCGGCAGCCGGGGCAGCCGCACCGGCTCGGGTGTGGCGGTCACCGGTCCGATCATCCGGAAGGCCCGGGGCCAGTCGCGGTCGAGCTCGAGCTCGGCCATGCCGAGACCGAGGATGGTGGTGGGAGAGTAGGCCGCCTCGGAACCGTCGGTCCGGTACACCTCGACGCCGGCCGCCCGGAACTGACGGGCCAGGACCACCCGCATCATGCGCTTGGCGGCCCGCGTGGCACCGCGACCAGCGGCATCGCGCCACCGGTGTCCCACGTGCCGCGCCGGGCCCCATCCGCCGCAGTAGGACGGCGTGCCCCGCCGGGTCTCCAGGGCACAGGGCGTCGGGGTGGTGGTGATCCAGGGGATCCCGCGTTCTCGGGCCACCAGGCCGGCGACCGGAGCGGTGAAGTCGGCGACCACCACGTCGGGCCGGTCTCGTCGCACGAGGGCCCGCAGCTCGGTCCGGGCGCGCGGGAGCAGCGCCAGGTTCGCGGACAGCTGACGGGTGAGCAGCACCGGGTTGGAGCGGACCGGCCCGGCGGTGTCGGCGATCCGGTCGAAGACGCCCGGGTCATCGGGCAGCAGGGCATCCGCCGCGAAGCCGAGCTCCCGGATCGCGGAGACTCTGGTGGCCCCGGTCGCGAACCGCACCTCGAACCCGCGCTCGCGCAACCCCTGACCCAGGGTGAGCAGGGGGTTGAGGTGGCCGGCGAACGGGGGCGCCACCAGCAGCAGCCGGGTGCCGCCGGACCGGTCCGGACGGTTCACCGGGCCCTTGGCCGGGTCGGCTGTGCCACCCGTCGGGTCGCGCCGTCTGCCGGGCTCACCGAGCGGCCCGCGCGATCCGCGCCACGAGCCGGGTCGCCGCCGGTGAGGTGGCGGCGTCCAGGTGACCACCGTCGACCAGGTGGTCGACCGGGCCGCGACAGCCCCACCGGCTGATTCGGTCCTGGCGCCCCCGGATCGCGTGCACACTCCAGCCGGGCCCTGCGGGTGGTTCGCCGACCGGCCCCAGCATCAGGGCGGTCACCCGAGGTCCGCCGGTCGTCAGCAGAGGCAGGGCGACGTGGGCCATGAGCGACCCGACGCTGCCGCACAGCAGGAGCACATGCTCGGACGTCCGGTCGAGGACGGCCTGGAGGTGGTGGGCGACCTGCCCGGCGAACGTCGGGCTGGAGCGCGCGGCGACGTACTGGGCGACGTTGCGGGCAGAGGCCAAGGGCAGCGGTTCGGGCTGGTAGGGCCGTGCCGCGGCCCGTTCGGTCCACGGGAAACCCAGCCGCAGAGGCTCCCAGCCCGCCGCCGCGACGGCGTCGAGCACCCCCACCTGCCGGGGGGAGAGCTGCGACTGGGACCACGAGCTCTGCCCGGTCAACCACAGCACGCGGTGTCCCGCCGGCTCGGCGACCGTGGGCGAGCCGTCATGGATGTCGAGCCATCTCACGGGGCGCTCCCGGTGCCCACCCGGACGCGGCGCCCACGCCACACGACCTCTTGGGGACCCAGTGCCGCGGCCACCACCTGGAACGGTGCGAGCAGCGCGGCGACGGGCTGGAGCAGGATGCCGAGCAGGCCGGTCGCCGGGGCACCTGCGGACCGGCGCAGCGTCCAGGTGCCCAGAGCATCGACACCGAGGGCCAGGACGACCGCGACCCCCGCCACGGGAGACCACGCCAGGACCGCCGTCACGACCGCGAACAGGGGCAGAACCGTGGGCAGGGCTGCCATCAGGGCGAGCCGCACGGACAGGTCCCGGCGGAGAACCTGCAGGGCGAACAGCATCCAGCGGCGCATCAGCCGTGCGTAGGCGGCGAACCCGCCGACCGTGGTCGACACCTCCACGTACTGGGCCGTCTGCACGATCCGCCGGCGGTGCGCCCGGTAGAGACGCGCCATCGCATAGTCGTCGCAGGTCGCGTCGACGAGCGCGCCGAAACCGCCCAGGCCTTCCAGCGTCTCCCGCCTGCCCAGGTAGGCCATGCCGTTGATGGACACCGGGTCTCCCGCCTGCGCCAGGGGGAGATACGTGACCAGTGCCGAACCGTTGACGTACGCGGCCACGAGGCGCGACCACAGACCGCCCTGCTCACGGTAGACCGGCACGGCGGTCACGAGATCCGCGCTGCCGAGGGCGGCTGCCAGGCGCCCGAGCCCGCCCGGAGGCAGCACCGTGTCGTCGTCGAGGACCGCGAAGACCGCCGCGACCTCACCCAGCGCCGCGGCGAGCTTGTGCACCTTGGGGTTGTGCCCCGGTGGCGGCGGGCCGAAGACCAGCGGGTGCACATGATGGTGGTCGGCGGCGAGCGCCTCGGCGATGCGTCGCGCCTCGAGATCGTCGTCGTCGACCAGGAGGAGCATCCGGGCCGGCGCGACCGTCGTGGCCGAGCGGGCGAGGGTAGGGGCCAGCAGCGGGTCGCCCGACCGGACCGCGACCAGCACCGTGACATCCAGCACCGTGGCGTCGTCGACCGCCGCGGTCCGGGTCGGACGCCGCAAGGCCGCGCCTGCCAGCAGGCACCGGCCGGCTGACAGCAGGAGGAGGCCGGCAGCGACCATGGCGAGCCGGTCAGCCATGCACGCGGACCATCCGCTCGGCGCTCTCGGCCAGCGAGACCGCGGGGGCGCCCAGATCACGCAGGGTTCGCGACACGTCGAAGGTCTTGGAACGGGACAGGACCGAGACGCCGAACGTGGTCAGCGGCGGTTCCCGCCAGCCCAGGAACGTGGCCGAGACCAGCTCGCCCGCCCGGGCCACCCGCCGCAGCAGCTCGGGCGGCACCCGCCGGACAGTCGGTTCGATGCCGAACCGGTCGAGCAGATCCAGCAGGAACGGGTACAGCTCGACCGGTTCGGCGTTCGTGAGGTGGTAGAGCCCCGTGGCCCGCGCCGCCACCGCCTGGTTGACGTAGTGCGCGGCGGTCTGGACGTCGGTGAGGTCGATCCGCACCGGCGGGGCCCCGGCGGCCTCGAGCCGCGGCAGCACCCCGCGCCGGGCCAGCCGCAAGATCCGCGGCAGGAGCACCGGGTCGTCCGCCCCGATGATCGCGCGCGGGCGCAGGACGACGTGCCGGCCCGGGTAGCGGGCGACGATCCGTTCCCCGATCCGCTTGGTCCGCGCGTACGTGTTGATCTGCTCGTCGTCCGGCGGCACCGGGCTGTTCTCGGTGAGGTCGAGCTGGTCGGCATCCCGGTACAGCACCGACGAGCTCGAGACGTAGACCACCGGCGGCATCCCGTGGTGAGCGGCCCATCGCAGGACGTGCCGGGTACCGTCGACGTTCGCCGTCACGAAATCACGCGGCGGCGCCCAGGGAGAGGCAAGGGCAGCGCAGTGCACGACGGCGTCGACCGGCCCCGCGACGGCATCCGCGGGCAGAGGAGCCGCCAGGTCGTGGCGGAGGTAGGTGTCGACCTCGGTCGAGGGAACCGGCCGGCGGCCGAGGCCGACGACCTCCCAACCCCGCGCCTTGGCATCGTCGGCGACGTGGGAACCGAGGAATCCATTCGAACCGGTCAGCAGCAGACGCACCAAGCGAGAGTAGCCGCCGCCAGCAGCCGGCCAGGACGCGCGCATGTTCAGCCCGGTCGTCCAGGGCCGTGCACGCCTTGACCTTGATCTCCCCGCATTGCCGCAGCGACGACCGGCCCGGGAGAGCCGGTGGCCGGGTCCACGGAGCCTTTGACCTGGTCGGCACCCGAACGGACGGCGAGCGAAGACATCCGTCGAGCATGGTCGAAAGTGCGGGTACACCGGTACCGGAACCGCGGAAGCCGAGTAGTGTCGTGCCATGAGCTATCCCAGCCCGCCCGGCCCGCCGGAACCCGGTCAGCCCGGCAATTCCCCGCAGCCCGGATATCCGACTCCGCAGCCCGGCTACTCCCCCCCACAGCCCGGCTACTCGCCACCGCAACCCGGCTACTCCCCTCCGCAGGACGCCGGTCCGCCCGCCTACTCGGCGCAGCCTGGCTATTCTCCCCAGCCCGGATACCCACCGCCGGGCTACTCCCCGCAGCCGGCCTACTCCGCCCCACCGCCGAAGACCTCCACCGGTGCGGCGAAGGTGCTCACCTTCACAGGCATCGCCGGGCTGATCCTGGGCGCAGTCGGAGTCGTCGTCGGGATCCTCTTCATGGTCCAGCCCATCAAGGCCATCACCGACGGGTCGGGCGACGGCGTGATCGGCCGGGTCGGCAGCGGCGAGACCATCACGGTCGACCTCAGCGCCAACAAGTCGTACGCCGTGTGGATCGTCTCCAGCACCGACGGCGGGACCTACAGCGGCGACCCGATCGTCACCGATCCTGACGGCGACCAGATCTCGGTGTCCTCCACCACCTCCAGCCGCTCCGGCAGCGCGGGCGGCACGTCGGCCACCTCCGGCTGGACCTTCACCTCGAAAGCAGCCGGGACCTACGAGATCTCCGCCCCGCACCTCAGCTCCGGCGACCTGGTGCTGACCTCCGAAGACCTCATCATCAAGGTCGGTATCGGCGCCATCATGCTGATCATCGGCATCGGCATCGGCGTCGTCGGCTTCGGCCTGACCCTCGGCGGCGCCATCTGGTGGGGCTCGCGCAAGAAGAAGGCACGCGCCCTCGCCGGACCGTCGTACACCTGACACCGTCGCACGGACGGGTGAACGCCATCTGAACCGGTCACCAGCCCCGGCCAGATGTCGTACGCTCGCAACGCACCCCGCCACGACCGCCCCCTGCCGTGGCGGGGTGCCTTGTTGTCGGGGCGCTGTTGCTGGGTCTGTCTGGCTGTTGCGGGGTCTGGCGGGGTGGGGCGGCGTCAGTAGGGGCTGGGGGGTGGCGGGGGGGGGGGGCGCCCCGCCGCGGCGGCCCGCCCCCCCCCCCACGACGCCCCGCACCCCC
>JAVBSR010000053.1:0-8056 GCA_031556715.1 Cellulomonas sp. | reverse complement strand
GTGCCGTCGGCGCACCCGGTGGCCAGCAGCGTCTGGTGCTCGACGGTGCCGAACGCCACCGCCCGGACCGCCCCGCGGTGCGGCAGAGGCTGGTGCCAGGTCCGCAGCGAGCTGTTGAGCGCCAGGTCCCACAGCTGGGCTGTCTGGTCGGCCGAGCCGGTGGCCAGGACGGGACGGCCCGCGACCCGACCGATCGTCACCGCCCAGACGGCACCGTCGTGCCCGGCGAGCACGCCCAGCTCGGCCCCGGTCGTGGGGTCCCAGATCCGGGCGGTGCCGTCGGCGGAGCCGGTGGCCAGGAGGGTCCTGCCCCCGACCTGTCCGAACGTCACGGCCAGCACCCCGCCGTCGTGCCCGCGCAGCGGCTCGCCGACCAGCTGTCCGGTGGCCGGGTCCCAGCAGCGCACCTCGTGTCCGCTCGCCCCGGCGAGCAGCATCCGCCCCGCCACATGACCGAACGCCAGTGCGGTGACCGGACCGGTGGTGGCTGCCAGGACGTTGCGCGGTGCGGTCCAGGTGCGCCACCCCAGCCCGCTGGCGTCCGGCGCGTCGTCGGCCTCCGGGGTCCGCAGCAGCGCGAAGCGCAGCGCCTGCCGACGGCGTGCCAGGGTCGGGATCTGGTCCAGGTGCGGTTCGACGGCCGCCCAGGCGGCCAGGGCCCGGGTGGCCGGGCCGTCGGGCAGCGGCAGGCGCAGGCGGCGACGCAGGTCCCGGCTGGTCTCCCACGGCAGGAACCCGACCGGGACGACGTCGTCGGTCAGCACCCCGCCCGCCGCGGCGTGCGCCACCAGGTGGCGACGCAGGTACGGGTCCGGGGTGTCGTCGGCGCGTGCCAGCGCACCCAGCTGCCGGGCGATCCGGGCCTCGACCGCCCGTTCCGGCTCCACCACCAGGCCGTCCACCAGCGCGTCAGGGTGGGTGCGCAGCACGTCGGTGATGGTCGCGTGGGCCGGGCGGAACACCCGCTGACCGTCCTCGGACGAGGTCATGGTGAACGCCGCCAACGGACCACGCAGCAGCTCGCGCAGCACGTCGTTGCCCGGGTCGTCGGCGAGCCCGCCGGGCGCGTCGGCGACGGCGCTGGCGATGACCGGCCACACCGCGCCCCACGGCGTGCCCGCACCCCGGGCGAACGCCAGTGCACGCAGCGCCGACAGGTACACGGTGGCCGGACGCCCGGTGGCCTGCGCCTGCTGGTCCAGGGCGTGCCGCAACGCCTGGGGCAGGACACCGCCGACCAGGTCGAGATCAGCCACCCGCATCGTCGTGGTGGCGGCCGACAGCGCCTCCGCCACGATCCGGGCGTCCAGGAAGCTGGGCTGGTCCTGGTGGGCCAGCAGGTCCGCGACCGCAGCGGCGTCGTCGGGCCGGTCCCGGTAGGGCGAGCCGGGCCGGGCCAGCAGCCGCAGGCAGTAGGCGCGGACCTCGTCAGCCGTGTCGTCGTCGGTGCGGACCGTCAGGTGCGCGGCCAGAGGTTCGACCAGCCCGAGCAGGTCGGTGTCGTCCAGCACGTCGTGGCGCACGCCGACCACGGCCCGGGCCGCGGGTCGACCGTCGGGGTGCCGGGTGCGCACCAGGGCGGCGACCACGTCGTTGACCAGCGCCTGCGGCTGGACCGACTCGTCCACGGAATCGACGACGACGCACACCGGCGCCCCGCCCAGCCTGGTGGTGCTCGCGGTCCGCAGGCCCCGGGCGAGGCGTTCGTGCACCGACTCTGGCTCGCGGTCGCCGAGCCGGTCGTCAGGCTCCGCGACGTCGAGCGCCGCGAGGATCAGCCCGGCCACGCGTTCGGCGGTCCGGCCCCGGGCGTCGACGGCGACGTGCACCGAACCGGCCGGGGGCACCAGCGAGGCGGGCACCGCCTGGACGAGCCCCGGGTATCGGGTGCCGAACGTCGGGTCGGCCAGGGTCACAGCCCGGCCGAGCACCGCGGACTTGCCGGTGCCGCGCGCCCCGGTGACGACCAGCAGGCGGTCGGTGCCCGCCCCGGCCAACCAGTGCACGACCTGCGTCATCACCGGCACCCGGCCCGTGAAGTACCAGGCCGGGTCGCCGGCGGGGGCGCCGGTCGCCTTGGTGACCCAGTACTCGTCGCCGATCACCCGTGGGTGGACGATCAGCGGCTGGTCCAGCCCGGTGCCGTCGCCGTTGACGACGAACGACCCGCACGCCACGATCGGCAGCCCGTGGTGATGGACCGGCGGGCTGCCGCGGTGGGAGGCCGCCGGGACGCTGGTCCGGCTGTCGGGCGGCCAGTACTCGTCGATGGTCTGGGCGCTCATCGTCAGGTCCCGGGTGGCCGGGTCGGTGGCCGGGGCGGACGGGTCGTACACCGGGTTGGGCAGGGCCGAGCAGGGGTCGCCCCATTCGGCGGCGAACGCCTGCACCTGGGGGCGGATCAGCCCGGGACGCCCGGCCCGGGCCAGCTCGCCGGGGGCGGCGTCCAGGGCGGCGCGCAGCAGGGCCGGTGTGAGGAACCGCTCGTAGGCCAGCGGCGTGTACGGCTCGACGTGCCCGGCGTCCAGGGAGACCAGCCGCAGCGCCTCGGTGAGCAGGTCGGTCAGCTCTTCGAACCGGGGTGTGACGTGCAGCTCCGTGGCCGCACCCGGCACCACCAGCACCATGCGCGGCGGGGTGCGGCCAGGCTGGCGCACCCGGTCGCCGTACAGGTTCGCGGCCCGCTGGGCGAAGCGGTAGGCGTAGCAGGAGTCGAGCACGACCAGCGCGTCGTCGGCGTCCGAGTCCCAGATGGCCTCCAGCAGCGTCGCCGGGTCGTACGTCCCACCGTCGATGCGCAGCCGGTACTCCGAGCTGACCGGCCCCTCGTCACCGTGCCCGGTGAGGTACAGCGCGACGGTGGCCCCGGCTTTCACCTGGGTCAGCTGGTCGGCCAGCGCGGCCATGGCGCTGCGGGTGGTCGTCCCGGGCTCGGCCACGGGGGTCAGCACCTGGGGCGAGGACGCGGACCACCACTGGCGGACGACGTCGACCTGAGCCTGCAGACGACGGTCCTCGGCCGCGTCGCGCTGGCGCGGCGCGACGAAAGCGACGTACCGACGGTGGCCCACGTCGCCCACACTATCGGGCGCCTGTCGGTCCCGGAGCCGGATGCGCGGGCGAGGTTCAGCAGCGACGGCGCCCGGATCAGCTTGTCCCCCGGACGGCGTAGTCACGGACGGCGCGGGAGGTCCGGCGCGAGGCGGCGACGACCGCACCGACCTCGATACCGGGTGCGAGACACGGTCCCACGAGGCGTGCTCGGCGCCGGCGTGGTGGGCGCGGTGGTCGTCGTGGGGTCGCATCGACCGTGTCGGTCTGCGCTCCGACGAAGCGTCGGCTGTCCCAGACGTGTCCGGTCCCCGTCGTCGGGCTGGAATCCCCTGGCCTGCGGGTCAGCCGTGCGCGGGGTACGTTCTCAAGGTGAGTGCGCTGCCGACATCCTCCGCCACGGCCCAGGGAGTCGACCCTGGGGCGGTCCGTGCCCTCGTGGACGCCTGGGAGGCCGGTGACGTCCGGCCGTTCGCGCTGACCGTGGTGCGGCACGGGCACGTCGTCGTCGACGCCACCTGGGGGCCGTACCTGCCCGACGACCAGGTGCAGAAGTACTCGGTGTCCAAGATGTTCACGGCAGCCGCCGTCGGGCTGGCGGTGGCCGACGGCCGGCTGGCCGTGGACGCGCCGGTGGCGTCGTACTTCCCCGAGGTCGCCGACGCCGGCCCACGAGCAGCGGCCATGACCGTCGAGCACCTGCTGACCATGACCACCGGGCACACCGCCGAACCGCAGCTGGACCCGGACGACGTCGCCGGGTCGTTCCTGCGCACCGAGCCCCAGGCCGACCCGGGCACCGTGTTCGCCTACGACAACACCGCCACGGTGATGCTGTCCGCCCTGGTCCAGCAGGTCACCGGCGAGGCGCTGCACGAGTACCTGCGGCCCCGCCTGTTCGAGCCGCTGGGCATCGGCCAGCCCGGCTGGCTCGCCCTCGGCCCGTACGACCAGGGGTGCTCCGGCCTGCTGACCACCACCCAGGCTGTGGCCCGGCTGGGGCAGACCCTGCTGCGCCGCGGCGAGCACGCCGGGGTGCAGGTGCTGCCCGCCGCCTGGGTCGACGTCATGCTGGCCGTGCACACCGCGACCGAGGCTCCCGGCTCCGACGGGCCGCCCGACCCGGACTCCCTGGGCTACGGCTACCAGATGTGGCGGACGCAGCACGGGTGGAGCGGGATCGGGGTGGCCGGCCAGCTCTGCCTGGTGCTGCCCGACCACGACCTGGTGCTCGCCGCCTGCGCCCAGGCTGCCGACACCCAGCTGATGATCGACGCCGTCTGGGAGCACCTGCTGCCCGGGGTGGGCGACCCGGCCCCCGCCGACGTCGTCACCCGGGTCAACCCGGTCGTCGCCGAACCCGACGGGTCCACCGGACACCCGGATGACGGGTCCTCCGGACAGGCGGGTGACGAGTCCACCGGACACCCGGATGGCGAGTCCTCCGGACAGGCGGGTGACGGCTCCGCCGGACAGGCAGACGGTGGGAGCGCCGGACAGGTGCACCCCCCGTCCGGACAGCCCGCCGGGTCGGCTGGGCAGGGGTCGGGCGACGTCGACCCGCTGGCCAGGTTCTTCGCCGACCGTGCCCTGCCGACCGTCGCCTCGACCGCACCGCCGGACCGGGCCCGTCACCAGCTGCGGGCGGTGGGTCCCGCCGCGCCGACGGTCGCGGCCAGCGGTCACGTCGTGGTCCGCGACGGCACGGTGGTGTTCGAGGACGAGGTCGGCGGTGTGCTGGTGCGGCTGGGCGACGGCCGTTGGGAACGCACCTCCACGACGCTGCCCGACGACTCCACGGTCCGCACCGCCGGTACCGGCGGCTGGACCGCCCCCGGCGTGCTCGAAGCCCGGATCGTCCCGCTGTGCAGCCCCCATGTGCTCGAGGTCCGCGCCGACGTCGCCGCCGGCACTGCCGCCCTGCGCTGGCAGGTCGAACCCCTGGGCACCCTCACCCTCACCCGCTGGCGCTGACCGCTCGGCCGAGCCGCTGGCCGATGACCCCCTGACCAGCGACGACGCCGAGCCGGATCGTCGTCCCGGCTCGCGTCCGACGGCGGCGCCACCTACGTGACCGGGTAGGGAGTCGGTTCCTGGCTGGCTTCGTCCTGTCCACAGCCGATACCGGGTATCGCTGTGCCGACCGCCTGTACGGGCTGTCTGTCTCAGCGCTGCGGTCGCTGCCTTCGACACGCACGGATGAGTGCTCGGTGGCGAGCCGTGCAGGGCGGCGTGGTGGTCGCGCGGTCGGCGCCGCAGCGCATAGGGTCCCGGGTGTGGACGCACCGTGGGTCGAGCACTACCAACCAGGGGTTCCGGCGCAGATCGAGCTCCCGACCGAGTCGCTGGTCGGGCTGGTCGAGCGGTCGGTCGCGGAGGCGGGCAGCGCCGTCGCGATGGAGTTCTTCGGGGCGACGACGACGTACGCCCAGCTCGGCGACCAGATCGCCCGGGCCGCGGAGGGTCTGCGTCGCCTGGGCGTGCAGGCCGGTGACCGGGTGGCCATCGTCCTGCCGAACTGCCCGCAGCACGTCGTGGCGTTCTACGCGGTGCTGCGCCTGGGGGCGGTCGTCGTCGAGCACAACCCCCTGTACACCGAGCGCGAGCTGCGGCACATCGTCGAGGACCACGGCGCCCGGGTGGCGATCTGCTGGGACGTCGCGGTGCCCAAGCTGCAGGCCCTGCCCGGCGACGTCGCCCTGCGGCACATCGTCGCGGTCAACATGCTCACCGAGTTCCCGCTGGTCAAACGCCTGGCGCTCGGTCTGCCCCTGGCCAGGACCAAAGCTCTGCGCCACAAGCTGACCGCCCCCGCCCCGGGCGCCATGACCTGGGCCCAGCTGCTGGCCGACGGGCCCCTGGCCTCGACCCACCCCCGTCCGGGCGTCCACGACCTGGCTGTCATCGGGTACACCTCGGGCACCACCGGCACCCCCAAGGGCGCGATGCTCAGCCACTCCAACCTGTACGCCAACGCCCGGCAGGGTGAGGCGTGGATGCACGGCGCGCAGCCGCGCAAGGAAGTGTTCTACGTGGTCCTGCCGATGTTCCACGCCTTCGGCATGACGTTGTTCCTCACCTACGGCATCCTCAAGCAGGCCCGGCTGGTGCTGTTCCCCGCCTTCGACGTCGACCTGGTGTTGGACGCGGCGAAGAAGCACCCGCCGACGGTGTACTGCGCCGTCCCGCCGATCTACGAGCGCACCGCCACCCGGGCCGCCGAGCGTGGCATCTCCCTGCGGTCGGCGAAGTTCTGCATCTCCGGCGCCATGAACCTGCCCGACCCGGTGGTGGAGCTGTGGGAGTCGGTCTCGGGCGGGCTGCTGGTCGAGGGCTACGGCATGACCGAGGCCTCCCCGGTGTGCCTGGGCAACCCGTTCCACCCGTCGCGCCGCACCGGGACCATCGGGGTGCCCTTCCCGTCGACCCTCATGAGGGTCGTGGACCCCGAGGACCCGACCCGTGAGGTCCCCCAGGGTGAACGCGGCGAGCTGCTGATCAAGGGCCCTCAGGTGTTCAGCGGCTACTGGAACAACCCGGACGAGACCGCCAAGACCCTCCTGCCCGGCGGCTGGCTGCGCACCGGCGACCTGGTCACCGTCGACCCCGACGGCTTCACCACCATCGTCGACCGGGTCAAGGAGCTCATCATCTCCGGCGGGTTCAACGTCTCCCCGTCGGAGGTGGAGAACGTCCTGCGCGGCCACCCCGACATCGCCGACGCCGCGGTCGTCGGTGTGCCCGCCCCGACCGGCGGAGAACGGGTCGTGGCCGTGGTGCTGCTGCGCCCCGGTGCCGAGCTGGACGTCGAGGCCGTCCGCGACTGGTCCCGTGAGCGCCTGGCCGCCTACAAGGTGCCCCGGGAGATCGTCGCCCTCAACGAGCTGCCCCGCTCCATGCTCGGCAAGATCCTGCGCCGTCAGGTCCGCGAGCACTACCTCGAGGGCCACACGGGCTGAGCGCGCGTCGGGTGGTCAGCCGGCGACGGCCTCGACGAACATCTCACCCAGCGCGACGATGCTCTCGGCGGCAGGGATGGCGTCGTCGACGTCGTCAGCAGTGGCGGTCGGCCGCTCAGGGTCGCGGTGCACCGATGGTCTCCGGGCTGGTGAGGGCGATCAGCGGCCGGGCGGCGACGGTCGCCAGGAACGGGTCGTTCCTGGCGCGCCAGGCTTCGGGGCTGGTCAGGTGGATGTTGACCTCGGAACGCAGCCGCATCCGGGCAGTGTCGGCGATGTCGAGCAGGGCGGTGCGTGACGGGCTGCCGACCACCAGGACGTCGAGGTCGCGCGGCGGAGGGCCAGGTTCTCCGCTGCGGCGGGCAGCCCAGGAGCCGTAGAGGTACGCCTCGTCCACCCCCGGGACGGTGCGGAGCAGGTCGCACAGCACCGGGACCGGCCCGTACGTCTCGGTGACGATCTGCGACATCGGTGACCACAGCGGGTGGTCGATGTTCGCCCGGACCAGGCGGTTGTTGCCGTCCCGACGGTCACGCAGGACGTCGGCGTCGAGCAACCTCGTGACCTCGCGGTGGGCGACCGCCGGGAGCACCTCGGCGCGTCGGGCGACCTCAGAGATCGACAGTTCGACGGTGGGGTCGAGCATGGTCGTCGCCAGCACCGCTCCCTGCGCGTCAGAACGCAGGAAGGGCGACAGCATCGACGGCCCGCTCCTCACAAAACGTGATAGTACTTTCATGTTATGTGAAAGACAAGAGGTGGCCTCGGCCGCCGGCCGCCGCCGGCATCGGTCGGGTCAAGGCGCCTATCGTCGGATGCTGGCGGCGCAGCGTTCACCGCCCCCGCCGGGCCGTCGACGACCGGGCGACGAGGAGCGGCCGCACCTTCCTGCGCCGACGGTTACCCTCGGGACGTGGCGTTCACGTTCTCGGATCTCTTCGCAGGTATCGGCGGATTTCACGCCGCCCTCGGGGCCCTGGGCGGCGAGTGCTGCTTCACCTCGGAGATCGACCGCAGCGCGGCGGCCGTGTACGACTACAACTGGT
>JAVBSR010000156.1:0-16800 GCA_031556715.1 Cellulomonas sp. | reverse complement strand
CGGCGTGATCCTGGACCGCACGTACCAGCTGAACGTCGGCGGCAACATGGACTTCAAGAACATGCTCGAGCGTGAGCGTCTGGAGTCGAAGAAGATCTCCAAGACCCAGGCCGTCACCTCGAACCTCACCCACGAGCTCGGCGCCCGCAACGTGCACATCGGCCCCAGCGACTACGTCGCCTGGCTGGACGACCGCAAGTGGGCCTACGTCCGCATGGAAGGCCGCGCCTTCGGCGAGGTGCCCCTGAACCTGGAGTACAAGCTCGAGGTGTGGGACTCGCCGAACTCGGCCGGCATCATCATCGACGCGGTCCGCGCCGCGAAGATCGCCCAGGACCGGGGCATCGGTGGCCCGATCCTCTCGGCCTCGACCTACCTGATGAAGTCCCCGCCGGTCCAGATGGAAGACACCGCTGGCCGCGCCAGCCTGGAACGCTTCATCCTCGGCGAAGAAGAGCGCTGACCGTCTGACGCGAGAGGGCGAGGAGCTGCGGCTCCTCGCCCTCTCGCGTCGGTCCGGCCGCCGGGACGACCTGGAGGCCGTTGCCTCCCGGCGCCAGCCGGTCCAGCCGTGGCGCGTCTTACCATGCGACGATGGCGTCCAGTATCGGCTCCGTGTTCATCAGTCCGTCCGACCACGGGTTCCAGCAGGCAAAACAGGCTCGGCGGGGCACCATCAGCCTTGATCCGGCCTTCGACGGGTTCGTCCTCGAATTCGTCCAACGCTACGACGTGGAACCGTTGTGGCTGCTGTGCGAGAGCGTCCGACTGCGGTCCGAGCTGTTTCCGCGGCTCACGGTGGTGCTGGAGCGGACGGCACAGTGCCGGAGGTTCAGGCACGTCGACCGGACACAGCAGCGCGCCGTCGCCGAGCTGTTCGCCGCGGCCCTGGCTTGGCCCGCACCGGAGGCCGAACCTGATCCCGGCAGGCGTCACCTCGACCCGGCGAGCGCAGCCGACCCACGGCGGTTGTTCCGGATGCCACGGGACACGCCACCGTCGTACCCGTTCACGCAAGAGCTGTCGGTCACCTTCGCCGATTTCGAGGCCGTGGCGCGGAAAGAGGCGCACGGCCTGACGACCGACGAGGAGCTCGATGGCTTCGCCGCCTCGCTCGGGCTGGGCGACCAGCTGTGGTGCGTCAGACGTACCTTCGGGCCGCCGGTCGTCTTCGTCGGCACCGAGGTGCAGGCCCATGACGTCCGGGCCTCGGACCGACCCGACCGGTGGGCTGAGGACTACTTCGCCCTCGTCCGGACACATGACGAGTTCGGCTACCTCACCAGCGACGACATCACCATCGTCGTCGACAGCAAGGAGCGCTTCCGGCGGCACCACCACAGCTGGGGCAACTACGTGAGGTGACCGCCCCGTGTCAGCCGGAGACGATCGGGGTGCCGCCCCACTCGACGGCCACGAAGCCGACCCGTTCCGGCGTGGGCGGCAACGACTGCGGTTCGACCTGCACGGGGGCGTCCAGGGGCTGGTAGGTCATCATGACCCGGATCGTCGTGTCGGGGGCGGGCGTGATGGTCAGGGCCTGGTTGGCGTCGATCTCGGCGGGGGTCTGGAACCGGATGTAGTTCCAGGGGTTCTGCTGCAGGATCGGCAGCCAGTAGACGATGAACTCTTCGCTCTCGCGCGGTGAGAGGCCGAGGCGAGCCAGGGTGCCCTCCAGGAACGGGGCCGTCTGGTCGCCCGGCACGACGAACCCGTCGGCCGCCATGGTCGCAGGCACCTGGTTGCGGCTCTCGTAGTACAGCGCGTACAGGTCGCGGCCCGAAGCCAGGTCGACCAGGTCACCGTCGGGCTGGGACTGCACGCGCCAGCCGTCCCCGTAGGCCGGGTACTGCGCCGTCAGGTTCTCCGGGTGCGACAGCGACACGGTGACGTCGGTCGGCCGCTCGGGGTACAGGTAGATGATCGGCTTGTACGCCATGCCGTCCTTGAGGCAGGTGCTGGCCGCGTCGATCTCCTCGGGGGTCATGCCGGTCGGGTTGCCGCCGTACCCCCAGTGGTACCCAGACCTGCAGCCGTGCTTGTCAGGCAGCAGGAGCACCGCCGCCGCCACCCCGCACGTGGCCAGGAGCGCCCCGACCACCACCACGGTGACGATCAACCTGGTGTGCCTCTCGGGCGGCCTGTACATCGTCATCTCGGGGAATCCCTCTCGGCTCACGTCGGCGGCGGTCAAGCCTTCGATGCCGTGGCCCGGCGCAGATGTTCCCTGCGGGCTGAGACGTGACGGCGCAGCGGCTGGGCCGTCGCGTCTACGACGGCTGGGCCGCCGCGGCGGCGCGGGCGGCCGCGGGCAGGGCGTCGGCGATGCGTCCGAGGGCCCGGTCGTCGTGGGCGGCGGAGACGAACCATGCCTCGTAGGCCGAGGGGGGGAGCGAGACGCCGGCGTCCAGGAGGGCGTGGAAGAAGGGGGCGTAGCGCCAGGTCGCCGTGGCCTGCATGGCGGTCCAGTCGTGGGCGGGCTGCTCGGCGAAGACCACCGAGAACAAGGAGGAGGCGCGCTGGATGACGTGCGGTACGCCAGCGGCGGTCAGGGCCTCGGTGACCAGCTGCTGGACCTTGGTCGACGCGGCGTCGATGCGGGCGTAGGCGGCGGCGTCGGCGGCGCGCAGGGTGGCCAGGCCTGCGGCGGTGGCCACCGGGTTCCCCGACAGGGTGCCCGCCTGGTAGACGGGGCCGGTGGGGGCCAGCAGGTCCATGAGGTCGGCACGGCCGCCGAGCGCCGCGACCGGCAGGCCGCCGCCGACCACCTTGCCGAAGGTGAACAGGTCGGGGGTCCAGCCGGGGGTGGTGTCGGTGGCGGGACCGCCGTCGAAGCCCCACCAGCCGGACGGGGAGACACGGAAGCCGGTGAGGACCTCGTCGCAGATCATCAGCGCGCCGTGCTCGGCGGTGATCTGCCGCAGGCCCGCGTTGAAACCGTCGTGCGGGGTGACCACGGCCATGTTCGCCGGGGCCGCCTCGGTGATGACCGCGGCGATGCGGCCGGGGTGGGCCTCGAAGGCGGCCCGCACGGCGTCCAGGTCGTTGTACGGCAGGACGATGGTCTCGGCGGCGACGGCGGCGCTCACCCCGGCCGACCCGGGCATGGCGAACGTCGCCAGGCCCGACCCGGCAGCCGCCAGCAGGGCGTCGACGTGCCCGTGGTAGCAGCCGGCGAACTTGATGACGACGTCACGGCCGGTCGCGCCACGGGCCAGGCGCAGGGCGGTCATCGTCGCCTCGGTGCCGGTCGAGACCAGACGCACCTTCTGGGCCGGGGGAACACGGCGGCGGATCTCGGCGGCCAGCTCAGCCTCACCGGTGCTCGGCGCACCGAACGACAGCCCGCGCTGCGCCTGGGCGACGACCGCCGCGACGACGTCCGGGTGGGCGTGCCCCAGCAGCGCCGGGCCCCACGAACCGATGAGGTCGACGTACTCGCGCCCCTCGACGTCACGCACCCAGGCGCCAGACCCGCTGACGAAGAAGCGGGGAGTGCCGCCGACGGCCCCGAAGGCCCGCACCGGCGAGTCCACCCCGCCGGGGATGATGTCCAGAGCGTCGGCGAAGGCCTGGGAGTTGGTGGTCGGCTCGGTCCTGGTGTGCTCCGTTGGTTGGCTCGGGTTGCGGTGCGCCACTCCCACGCCCGCGCGACACTTCACAGGGTCGTTCTGGCGCCGAAGGGTCGCACCGCTAGCGGGAGGGGATCGTCGCGTTCACCGGGACGTCCGCAGCCAGGTGGCGACCTCGGTGGCCCAGTAGGTCAAGACGTGGTCGGCACCGGCGCGGACGATGGAGACCAGCGACTCCTCGACGGCGCGGCGACGGTCGATCCATCCGTTGGCAGCGGCCGCCTCGATCATCGCGTACTCGCCGGAGACCTGGTACGCCCAGACCGGGACCGGGGAGGCCGCGGCGATGTCGGCCAGGATGTCCAGGTAGCCGAGGGCCGGTTTGACCATGACGATGTCGGCGCCCTCGGCGACGTCCAGCTCGACCTCGAGCCGGGCCTCGCGGCGGTTCGCCGGGTCCATCTGGTAGGTACGACGGTCGCCGGTCAGCGCACTGTCGACCGCCTCGCGGAACGGGCCGTAGTAGGCGCTGGCGTACTTCGCGGCGTAGGCCAGGACGACGACGTCCGCGTGGTCCGGCTCCAGGGCCTCGCGCACCGCGGCGACCTGTCCGTCCATCATCCCTGACAGGCCCAGCACGTGCGCCCCGGCGTCGGCCAGCACCCGGGCCATCTGCGCGTACACCGCGACCGTGGCGTCGTTGTCCACCTGCCCGGCATCGTCCAGGACGCCGCAGTGACCGTGATCGGTGAACTCGTCCAGGCACAGGTCGGCCTGCACCACCACGGCGTCGCCGACCTCCGCGACCACGTCGGCCACGGCGCGGGTGAGCACGCCGTCCGGGTCGACCCCGCCGGTGCCGCAGGCGTCGCGACGGTCAGGGACGCCGAACAGCATCACCCCGCCGACGCCCGCCTCGGCCGCCTCCACCGCGGCCTTGCGCAGCGTCGCGGAGGTGTGCTGCACCACGCCAGGCATCGAGCTGATCGGCACCGGTGCGGTCAGGCCCTCGCGGACGAACAGCGGCTGGGTCAGCATGGCCGGGCGCAGGTGGTGCTCGGCCACCACGCGGCGCAGCGCCGGGGTGGCACGCAGGCGGCGCGGACGGATCGGCAGGTCGTTCACGAGGTTCTCCTCAGGCGGGTGCTCAGGGTCCGGGGGTGTCGTCGAGTCGGGGATGGGCGGGCAGGCGCAGCGGCGGCGGGACCGGACGCGCGGCAGGCTGGGGGGTGGCCAGCATCCGGACCAGGCCCGGCAGGCTGGCGTCGCCCACGACGTCCACCCTCAGGCCCGCGGACGCGGCCGCAGCGGCAGTGGTGTCGCCGATCGCGGCGATCCGCGGCCGACGGCCACCGGACCCGCCAGCGTCGCGGCGGCCGTCGACCGGGTGCTCGGTGGTCGCCGCCGCGGTCGTGGGGGGGCCGAACTTCGCCAGCAGGCCGTCGACAGCGCTGGGGGAGGTCAGCACCACGTCGTCCACTCCACCAGAACGCCAGGCCCGGATCGCTTCGACGGGCAGGTCGGTGACCGGCACCGTCCGGTAGACCACCACGTCGTCGACCTCGAGCCCGGACCCCCGCAGCCCGTCGGTCAGGGTGGTGGCAGCCAGGTCGCCGCCGGCGAACAGCACCCGGGCCGAGGCGACCGTGGCCTGCCGCGCGCGACCGGCGCCGTCGTGGGTGGTCGGCAGCGCCCCGTCGTGGCCGGGTGCGTGCTGGGTGGCCCGGACCGCGGCGACCACCGGGCCGACCAGGGCGACGGCCCCTCCGGCCTCGTCGGGGACCAGCGGGTCGACGTCGTCGGCACGCACCGCCTCGGCCGTGGCCGGGCCGACGACGGCCACCCGCACCGGGGCCGTCTGGGCGGTCATCTGGTCCAGGAAGCCGGGGCGGCGACGCAGCGCCCGCCAGGCAGCAGAGCTGGTGATGACCAGCCAGCCGTACCGTCCGGCGCGCAGAGCGGCGCACGCCTCGTCGACCTCGGGTCCCTCGACGGGGACCGTGGCGATGACCGTGACGGGCAACGGTGTGGCACCGGCGGCCGACAGCATGACCGCGGCCCGGGCCGTGGTGTGTGCCGTCCCGACGACGAGCACGACCCGGCCGACCAGACCGTCGGCCGCCGGCCGGCGGCGTCCGGGCTGGTCGGGAGCGTGCGGGGTGGTCATCGCGCCGCTGCCAGCAGGTCGTCGGCCACCCGGATCCCCAGGGCCTGGGCGTCGGCCGGGTCCGCCACCGAGGCGGTGCGGGTGACCAGACCGGAGTCGGTGCCGAGCACGGCGGTGAGCCTCAGACCGGTACCGTCCAGCCGGGCCAGGGCACCGACCGGGGCCGAGCAGCCTGCGCCGAGCCGTCCCAGCACCCCCCGTTCGGCCACCACCGCATGCCGGGTCGCCGGGTCGTCCAGCGCCCGGACGGCCTGGGTCAGCGCCGTGTCGTCGTCGGTACGGACCTCCACCGCCAGGGCGCCCTGACCGGGGGCCGGCAGCAGGTCCAGCACGTCGGTCACGACGTCGAGGCGACCGAGGCGTTCCAGCCCGGCGCGGGCCAGCACCACCGCGTCCAGGTCGGCATCGGGGCCGTGCACGCGGGCCAGACGGGTGTCGACGTTGCCACGCAGGTCGCAGATCTCCAGGTCAGGACGACGGTCTGCCAGCTGGGCGGCGCGGCGCGGCGACCCGGTGCCGACCTTGGCCCCCGCCGGCAGGTCGGCCAGCGTGGCGCCCCCAGCCGCGCACAGCACGTCCGACGGGTCGACCCGCCGGGGGATCCCCGCGACGACGAGCCCGTCCGGCTGGGTGGTGGGCAGGTCCTTGAGCGAGTGCACCGCCAGGTCGCAGCGTCCGGCGAGCAGAGCCTCGCGCAGCTCCGCGGCGAAGACCCCGGTCCCGCCCATCTGCGCCAGCGAGGCCCGGCTGACGTCACCGGTGGTGCGGATCACCACCAGCTCGCAGGCCACACCCCTGTCACCCAGCGCCTGGGCGACGTGCCCAGACTGGGTAGTCGCCAACGCTGACCCTCGGGTACCCAGGCGGTAGACCGTCACCGCCATAGTCTCTCCCTTTGCCGCGCTCGTGTCGAAACTCGCCCAGGCCCCGTCGGGTGACGGTGCGAAAGAACGGCTGGTGCCGCCGTGGGCCCGGGGAAGGCACCGCACGGAACGACCGCCGCCCCGGCGCCAGGGCCGTCGAGCCGCGGGTGCGGCCCGACAACCCTGGCAGGAGGCGGCGGGTCGTCAGCGGTCCGGTCAGCCCGCGGTGGCGGTGAAGTTGTCGAAGGCCACGACCACCGGCAGCGGTGCGGCCGACGCACCGGTGTAGGCACCGACACCGACCGAACCGGCCCCGGTCACCGAACCGTCGGTCACCTGGACCTGCCAGGCACCAGGCTCAGCAGCCCCGGCCTTCCACACCTTGCCCTGCACCGTCGTGCCCACGACCTGCAGCCGCAGCTGGGCCAGGTCGTTGGTGCCCAGGGTGACACCCGGGTTGGTCTTGGTGGCGACCACCGTCTCGGCACCCCCGACCCGCTTGACCAGCTGGAGCGACTCCACCTGGCCGTCGGCCGTGACGTTGGCCCGCAGCAGGTACCCCGAGGCGAAGTCCGACGACGTCCGCGCCGAGACCCACACCCGGGTCAACGCGGTCGCAGGCCGCTTGGTCACACCGACCGAGGTGCTGATGTTGACGTCCGCACGGGTCATGCCGTCCAGCCGCGCCCGCGAGCTCCACCCGGCCGTCGGGATGGTGATCAGGCCACGGTTGCCGTCGACGGAGAAGTAGGCCGGCTTGGTGTCAGACTTCCACGCACCGCCCTGCTGGGCCGAACCCCAGCCCGACGTCGCCGTCCGGGAGAAGGAGTCCGACGCCTGAGCCGCACCCGGGCCGGCCTTGGCCACCGTCACCTGGGCGGTCGTCGCACCGGTCGCGCCAGCGTTGTCCGTCACCGTCAGCTTGGCCGTGTAGGTGCCCGCCGCGGCGTAGGTGTGCGACGGCTTGGCCCCGGTACCGGTCGTCCCGTCCCCGAAGTCCCACGCGTAGCTCTTCACACCCGCCGGAGCCGACGAACCGCTACCGTCGAACGACACCACCAGGTCAGAAGCCTGCGAGGTGAACGACGCGGTCGGACCGGCCTGAGCCGCACCGCCACCACCAGGCACCAAGAACCGGACCAGACCCTGCTGGCTCTTGTTGTTGTTGACGGCCTGGAACTCACCGCCGTACGAGACGTACTGGGCGTTGCCCGCCACGCTCCACGCAGCCTGACCCATACCGGTGTAGTAACCGGTCGTGAACGTCGGGTGCCACTGGAACATCGTGGGAGCCGGCTGTCCCTTGCGGTCCCAGGGGTACCACGAGTTGTGGTTGCCTCGGTCGACCCCGGTGGCGTCGACCGTGTACGCGTTGGCGTGGTGGTACGAGCGCGGGCTGGTCTCCGGGAACCCTCCCGGGGTGCTGCCGCAGTCGTGGTGGTGGCCTGCGTCCCACACCACACCGCCGGCCTGGGTCACCGAGTAGGTGTCGCCGTAGCAGTCCGCCACCCACACCAGGTTGCCCGCGCCGGCGTCGGCGTGGAACGTCCCCTCGAGGTTGGCGCTGCCGCTCCAGTAGTAGCCGGTCCCGTAGATCCCGGTCGCGTCGGCGTACAACGACGTGATCGCCGCACCGGAACCCGAGTTGCCGATGTACGACGTCACCGGGAACGACTGGGAAGCACCGGTCGTCGGGTCCACCGAGCCCAGACCGTTGGCGGCCCGGCCCGACAGCGAGGTGAACCGGCCTCCGACGGCCAGCCGGTCGCCCGCCTTGGTCACGGCCACCGCCAGCACCGGGGCGTTGGCGTCAGCCTGGAAACCCGTCACCGCACCGTCGCCGGCCGCGAACGCGGCCAGGCGGGCGCGGCCGACCAGCGTGGCACCCGGCTTCTGGCTCACCTTGGTGAAGTTGCCACCCACGTAGACCGTGGAGTTGGTGGCCGACACCGCCAGGCCGGCCGCACCCAGCACCGGGCGGAACCCGGCCACCAGCGAACCGTCAGCCGTGCTGAACGCCGCGATGCGCGTGCGCTCCTGACCGTCCACCGAGGTGAAGTCGCCGGTGATGTAGACCCGAGAGCCGTCCGGCGAGGCCGCCACACCGCGCACCTGACCGTTCAGCGTGTGGTTGAACGAGCTCACCAGGGCGCCCGTGGTGATGTTGTAGGCCAGCAGGTGGGTCCGGGTCACCTCGTTGGTGCCGCGCTTGGCACCGGCCGGACGGGCCGTGGTGAAGTCGCCGCCGACGTAGACGGTGTTGCCGACCACGGCCTGCGACCAGACCACGGCACCGTCACGGCCCGACGTGCCCTTGTCGACCTGCACGGTCGGCAGGGCGTCGACGGCCGGGTCCGCGACGGCGGCGAGCGGGGCGAGAGCGGCGGGGCTGGCTGCGGCCGGCACGGCCCACAGGCTTGCCGCGACCAGCGCGGCGGCGGCGGGCGCAGCGGCCCGACGAAGAAGGGAAGCGGTCAACGACACGGAAGCCTCACTGATACATCAATCGGATGATATTGCTCATAGCGTACGCGCCTGGCGAGCGTGCTGGAGCGCTGCCGCCTCAGGACGAGTTGCGACAACATAACAATGCTGGCGGAGGCCGGACCGCAGGCAGACCCTCCGTCCCGCTGGCATGCTGGCAGGGTTCGCCCGGTGCCGTCGGTGCAGGTCACGGCTGCCGCGACCGTGCCGACCAACAGCAGCCTCGGTGGTCATGGCGTTGCTCCGCCGGAACCGATACCTTCCAGGTAACAGCGTCACCTGAGCTCGGAACCCGGTGCCGAGAAGGCCACCCGGCCTGCCACCCGCGCCCTGTCGTCGGTCAGGTATTCCTGCGCCGGTCTTCGCCGATGAATGGCATCACGACCCCGATCTGTTCGGCATTACCTGGCAGATCGGCCGTCATCTCGAATGAGGCGACGTCACATACCAGGAGCCTGGACCTCCGGCCGGACGGAACGAGCGCTCCAGACGGTGCGGAATGGCTGGTGTGCGCTCGGTCCTGGAGGGGCCGACATCTTCGCCGCGGCGTCCGGGAGCACGACGACCGCCGCCCCGGTGCGGGGTCGCCGGTCCACGGTTCAGTGGACCAGCGGCCTCCGCTCCGGGGCGGCGGCCAGGTGTCTTCAGCGGGTCAGCCCGCGGTGGCGGTGAAGTTGTCGAAGGCCACGACCACCGGCAGCGGTGCGGCCGACGCACCGGTGTACGCACCGACCCCGACCGAACCGGCCCCGGTCACCGAACCGTCGGTCACCTGGATCTGCCAGGCACCAGGCTCAGCAGCCCCGGCCTTCCACACCTTGCCCTGCACCGTCGTGCCGACCACCCGCAGCCGCAGCTGGGCCAGGTCGTTGGTGCCCAGGGTGACACCCGGGTTGGCCTTGGTGGCCACGACCGACTCGCTCCCGCCCACGCGCTTGACCAGCTGGAGCGACTCCACCTGGCCGTCAGCCTTGATGTTGGCCCGCAGCAGGTACCCCGAGGCGAAGTCCGACGACGTCCGCGCCGAGACCCACACCCGCGTCATCGCGGTGTTCGGGCGCTTGGTCACACCCACACCCACGGAGACGTTGACGTCCGCACGGGTCATGTTGTCCAGCCGCGCCCGTGAGGTCCACCCGGCTGTCGGGATGGTGATCAGGCCACGATTGCCGTCGACGGAGAAGTAGGCCGGCTTGGTGTCAGGCTTCCACGCACCGCCCTGCTGGGCCGAACCCCAGCCCGACGTCGCCGTCCGGGAGAAGGAGTCCGACGCCTGAGCCGCACCCGGGCCGGCCTTGGCCACCGTCACCTGGGCGGTCGTCGCACCGGTCAGTCCACCGTTGTCCGTCACCGTCAGCTTGACCGTGTAGGTGCCCGCCGCGGCGTAGGTGTGCGACGGCTTGGCGCCGGTGCCGGTCTTCCCGTTCCCGAAGTCCCACGCGTAGCTCTTCACGCCGGCCGGAGCCGACGAACCAGAACCGTCGAACGAGGCCACCAGGTCAGAGGTCTGCGAGGTGAACGACGCGGTCGGACCAGTCTGAGCCGCACCGCCACCACCAGGCACCAAGAACCGGACCAGACCCTGCTGGCTCTTCTTGTTGTTGACGGCCTGGAACTCACCGCCGTACGAGACGTACTGACCGTTGCCCGAGATGCTCCACGGACCCTGCCCCCGGCCGGTGTAGTAACCGGTCGTGAACGAGGGGAACCACTGGAGCATCGTGGGAGCCGGCTCGCCCTTGTGGCTCCAGCCGTACCCGCGGGAGCCGCTGTCGACCCCGGTAGCGTCGACCGTGTACGAGCTGGCGTGGCGCCACGGGACCTCCGGGAAGCCGCCCGGGGTGCTGCCGCAGTTGTGGTGGTGGCTGGCGTCCCACACCACGCCGCCGGTCTGGAACACCGAGTAGGTGTCGCCGTAGCAGTCCGCCACCCACAGCATCTCGCCAGAGTTCGGGTCGGCCCGGAACGTGCCCTCGAGGTTGCCCGGACCGCCGAAGTTGAAAGCGGTCCCGTAGATGCCGGTCGAGTCGGCGTACAACGACATGATCCCCGAGTTGCCGCCGTAGGCGTAGACCTTCGTGTTGACCGGGAACGACTGGACCGCACCGGTGCTCGGGTCGACCGAACCCAGCCCGCGGGCGGTGGTCCCGTTCAAGGTCGCGAACCGGCCGCCGACCGCCAGCCGGTTGCCGGCCGGGGTCAGCGCCAGCGCCGTCACCGAAGCGTCCGCGCTGGTCTGCAGGCCGGTCACCGCGCCGTCACCGGCAGCGAACCCCGCCAGGCGGACACGGCTCACCATGGCGGCACCGGACTTCTGGCTCACCTTGGTGAAGTTCCCGCCGACGTAGACCGTCGAGTTGGACGCCGTCACGGCCAGGCCCGCCGCACCCAGCACCGGACGGAAACCAGCCACCAACGAACCGTCAGCCGTGTTGAAGGCCGCCACGCGCGTGCGCTCCTGGCCGTCCACCGTCGTGAAGTCACCGGTGATGTACACGCGCTTGCCGTCCGGCGAGGCCGCCACCCCGCGCACCTGACCGTTCAGCGTGTGGTTGAACGACATCAGGGTGCCCGTGGTGATGTTGTACGCCAGCAGGTAGGTCCGGGTCACCTCGTTGGTGCCGCGCTTGGCACCGGCCGGACGGGCCGTGGTGAAGTCACCGCCGACATAGACGGTGTTGCCGACCACGGCCTGCGACCAGACCACGGCACCGTCACGGCCCGACGTGCCCTTGTCGACCTGCACGGTCGGCAGAGCCTCGGTGGACGGGGCCGGCACGGCGGCCGCCAGGGCGAGAGTCGCGGGGCTGGCTGTGGCAGGCACAGCCCACAGACCTGCCACGACCAGCGCGGCAGTCGCAGGCACAGCGGCCCGACGAAGAAGGGAAGCGGTCAACGACACGGAAGCCTCACTGATGCCGAAATCGGATGATCGGGTACAGAGTACCCATCTCGGACGGCGGTTGTAGCTCCTCAACTTCACACAGTGTTGCAACAAGGTAACGATGGTCGAAGAACGGTCGGCGCCGTGCGCGGGAGGTTCCACCCCGTGGGCGGACAGGCTGCGAATTCGTCGTGGCCGGGTGAAACCGGACCTGCTGGGTGAAATGCGGCGTTCCGGGTGAAATCCGACCTCAGGACGGCCTCGGGCCTCGGGCGACAGGCCGAGCCGGGCTGCTGACGGACGAGGGCGCAGGGGGCAGGATGGGGGCATGTCACTCGATGTCTTCGTGAACTTCGACGGCCAGTGCCGTGAGGCCGTCGCCTTCTACGGCACGGTGTTCGACACCGCCCCGACCAGACTGATGACCTACGCCGACAACCCGGAGGCCGACGCCGTCGCCCCCGAGGACCGCGACCGCATCCTGTACGCGGGGCTGCCCGTCGGCGGGCACGTCGTCATGTTCTCCGACTGCCCCTACGACCCCACCGGCACCCGGCACGTCCCGGGCAACAACGTCGCACTGACCTTCGGCAGCTCCGACGCCGAGGAGATCGAACGGGTCTACCAGCGCCTGTCCGACGGCGGTCAGGTCTTCATGCCCCTGGGCCGCACGTTCTTCTCCGAGCAGTACGCGATGCTCTGCGACCGGTTCGGCATCATCTGGCAGCTCAGCCGCAACCCCGAATGAGAGCGGCGGCGCGCCAGAGCCGGAGCTGGCTCGCCAGGAACCTGAGTGCCTGAACCGAGCGGGCAGCAGGAGACCGTCGACGGTCGGTCGTCGTGCACCCGTCCCGGTGCGACCGCCTGAGCCGAGCAGGCAGCGGGACCCTGGTCGGTCGGATCGGGTCAGACACCGCAGGGACGACCCCGCCCCGGTGCGGAAGTCTCTGGCCCACGGTTCGACCCGGTGGACCAGCGACCTCCGCGCCGGGGCGGCGGTCTCTCGTCATCAGTGCTCAGCCAGCCGAGCGGCGACGTTGTCGCAGTTCGACGCCGCGCACCGGCCTAGCGGCCGAAGAAGTGGATGCCAGGAGCGTTGCGGTCCTCAGCATTGCGGTTGGCACCAGCATTGCGGTTGGCATCGCCGTTGGCGTTGCGGTTGGCGTTGGCGTTAGCAGCAGCGTTGGCGTTGGCGTTGGCAGCAGCGTCGGCGTTGGCAGCGGCGTTCGGGTCGGCGTTGGCGTTAGCAGCAGCAGCGTCGGGGTCGGCAGCAGCGGCCGCGCCGCCACCGGGCACCGCGAACCGCACCAGGCCCTGCTGGCTCCGGTTGTTGTTGACGGCCTGGAACTCGCCACCGTAGGAGACGTACTGGGAGTTGCCCGCCACGCTCCACGGGCCCTGCCCCATCCCGGTGTAGTGACCGGTCGTGAACACGGGGTACCAGTCGAGCATGGTGGGGGCCGGCTCGCCCTGGTGGCTCCAGCCGTAGCCGCGGGAACCGGAGTCGGTGCCGGTGGCCTCGACCGTGAACGCGGTGCCGTTGTGGTGCGTGCGCGGGTTGGTCTCGGCGAAACCTCCCGGGGTGCTGGCGCAGTCGTGGTGGTGGCTGGCGTCGTAGACCACGCCGCCGGCCTGGGCCACCGAGTAGGTGTCGCCGTAGCAGTCCGCCACCCACAGCAGCTCGCCGGAACCCGCGTCGGCCCGGAAGGTCCCCTCGAGGTTGCCCGGACCACCGAAGTTGAAGGCGGTCCCGTAGATACCGGTCGAGTCGGCGTACAACGACGTGATGCCCGACTGGCTGCCGTAGGCGTAGATCTTCGAGCTGACCGGGAACGACTGGGCGGCGCCCGTCGTCGGGTCCACCGAGCCCAGGCCGAGGGCGCTGGAGCCGCTCAGCGTCTGGAACCGACCGCCGACCGCCAGCCGGTCGCCCGCCGGGGTCAGGGCCAGGGCCGTCACCAGGGCGTCGGCGTCAGCCTGGAAGCCGGTGACCGCACCGTCCGCGGCAGCGAACCCCGCCAGGTGGCTGCGGCTCTCCAGCGCGGCACCGGAGCTCTGGCCCACCTTGGAGAAGTTCCCGCCGACGTAGACCGTCGAGTCGGACGCCGCCACCGCCATGCCCGAGGCCCCCAGCACCGGGCTGAAGCCGGCCACCAGCGAACCGTCGGCCGTGTCGAAGGCCGCCACACGCAGGCGCTCCTGGCCGTCGACCGACGTGAACTCGCCGGTGACGTACACCCGCTTGCCGTCCGGCGAGGCCGCCACCCCGCGCACCTGACCGTTCAGCGTGTGGTTGAACGACAGCAGGTTGCCGGTCGTGATGTCGTAGGCCAGCAGGTAGGTCCGGGCCACCTCGTCGACGCCGCGCTTGGCACCAGCCGGACGAGCCGTGGTGAAGTCACCACCGACATAGACGGTGTTGCCGACCACGGCCTGCGACCAGACGACAGCGCCGTCGGCACCCGAGGAGCCCTTGTCGACCTGGACGGTCGGCAGAGCCTCGATCGACGGAGCCGGTGCGGCGGCGAGAGCGGCGGGGCTGGCTGCGGCGGGCACGGCCCACAGGCCTGCCGCGACCAGCGCTGCGGCGGCGGGCACAGCAGCCCGACGGACAAGGGGAGCGGTCAACGACACGGATGCCTCACAGATACCAGAATCGGACGATTCCGTACAGAGTACTCATGCCGGACGTCTCCGTGACCACTTCCACGACACGAATGTTGTGCCGCGCGGTGACAGCCTGACGTACCGCCCGGACGTCTCGAGGCTCGCGCCGTGGGCGGCGACGACGACGAGCCACCAGGTCGGCCTCCGGGCGCCACCAGCCACAGCGGGCCGACCGCGACGCCGGTGAGCACCGGCCGTGCAGGTCACCGATGGCAAAAGACAGCCGCCGTCCGGTGCGGGAGACGCCGGTCCACATTCACCCGTGGACCCACCCGCACCGGACGGCGACCGACCAGCTCTGCCCGCTCAGCCGGCAGTGGCAGTGACGTTGTCGAAGGCCACGACCACCGGCAGCGGCGAGGCCGACGCACCGGTGTACGCACCGACACCGACCGAACCAGCCCCGGTCACCGAACCGTCGGTCACCTGGACCTGCCAGGCACCAGGCTCAGCAGCCCCGGCCTTCCACACCTTGCCCTGCACCGTCGTGCCGACCACCCGCAGCCGCAGCTGGGCCATGTCGTCGACGCCCAGAGCGACGCCCGGGTTGGCTGACGTCGCCACCACCGTCTCGGTGCCCGCCACCCGCTTGACCAGCTGGAGCGACTCCACCTGGCCGTCGGCCTTGATGTTGGCGCGCAGCAGGTACCCCGAGGCGAAGTCCGACGACGTCCGCGCCGAGACCCACACCCGCGTCACCGCGACAGCCGGCCGCTTGGTCACACCCACGTTGGCGTTGACCTCGACGTCCGCGCGGTTGGTGCCTTCCAGCCGGGCCCGCGAGGTCCACGCCGCCGTCGGGATGGTGATCAGGCCCCGGTTGCCGTCGACCGAGAAGTAGGCCGGCTTGGTGTCAGGCTTCCAGGCGCCGCCCAGAGGTGCCGTGCCCCAGCCCGAGGTGGCCGTCCGGCCGAACGAGTCCGACGCCAGCGCCGCACCCGGACCGGCCACGGCCACCAGCACCTGCTCGCTCGTCGTGGCGGTCGCGCCGCGCCCGTCGGTCACCGTGAGCGTCACCGTGTAGGTGCCCGCCGCGGCGTAGGTGTGCGACAGCGTGGCCCCGGTGCCGGTCGTCCCGTCCCCGAAGCTCCACGCGTAGCTCTTCACACCCGCCGGAGCCGACGAACCGCTGCCGTCGAACGACACCACCAGACCGCCGGGCTGCAGGGTGAACGACGCTGACGGGCCGGCCTCAGCCCCGCCGCCAGGCACCACGAACCGGACCAGGCCCTGCTGGCTCTTGTTGTTGTTGACGGCCTGGAACTCACCGCCGTACGAGACGTACTGGGCGTTGCCCGCCACGCTCCACGCAGCCTGACCCATACCGGTGTAGTAACCGGTCGTGAACGTCGGGTGCCACTGGAGCATCGTGGGTGCCGGCTGTCCCTTGCGGTCCCAGGGGTAGGAGGCGTTGTGGTTACCGGTGTCGACTCCGGTGGCGTCGATCGTGTACGCGTTGGCGTGGTGGTACGACCGCGGGCTGGTCTCCCTGAAGCCTCCCGGGGTGCTGGCACAGTCGTGGTGGTGGCCTGCGTCCCACACCACACCGCCGGCCTGGGTCACCGAGTAGGTGTCGCCGTAGCAGTCGGCCACCCACACCAGGTTGCCCGCGCTGGCGTCAGCGTGGAACGTCCCTTCGAGGTTGGCCTGGCCGCTCCAGTAGTAGCCCGTCCCGTAGATCCCGGTGGCGTCGGCGTACAACGACGTGATCGCCGCAGCGGAACCCGAGTTGCGGACGACCTTGTTCACCGGGAACGACTGAGCCGCGCCCGTCGTCGGGTCCACCGAACCCAGACCGTTGACGCCCGCACCGGACAGCGAGGTGAACCGGCCGCCGGCCACCAGCCGGTCGCCCGCCTTGGTCACGGCCACCGCCAGCACCGGGGCGTTGGCGTCAGCCTGGAAGCCGGCCACCGCACCGTCGTCAGCCGAGAATCCCGCCAGGTAGCCGTGGGCCACCAGCGTCGCGCCGGGCTTGGAGCTGACCTTGGTGAAGTTCCCGCCCGCGTAGACCGTGGTGTTGGTCGCGGCCACCGCCAGGCCGGCCGCACCCAGCACCGGACGGAACCCGGCCACCAGCGAACCGTCAGCCGTGCTGAACGCCGCGATACGCACCCGGTCCTGACCGTCCACCGAGGTGAAGTCACCGGTGACGTACACCCG
>JAVBSR010000142.1:0-16855 GCA_031556715.1 Cellulomonas sp. | reverse complement strand
CGGGTAGACCTGGTTCATCACGGTGAACGACCCGTTGTCGAACGACCCGGCCGGGTCGATACCGGTGACCTTGTCGGTGGTGCCGACCTTCAGCGATTCCTCGTCGGGGCTCTGCGAGCAGCCGACCGCCCCGGCCAGCGTCAGCGCCGCGACGAGTGCCACCGCCCCGGTCTGGCGGGCCCGGCGGGCCGCCGGCTGTCGGGCGGGGAGTGCTGCGGTCATCGCGGTCCTTCGGGCTCGGTCGTCCGGTCTGGTCGTCGGCCTCAGTCTCCCACCTCGTCGCCGCTCCGGGCTCAGTCGACCAGGGCGATGAAGCGGGACTCCTTGAACAACCAGGTCCCGGCCGCGTCCACGTAGCCCTGCCGGGTCCTGGTGGTCGCCCAGAAGTACGAGGTGCCGTCGGCGGCGGCGACCTGCCCGGTGATCGTCCCCACAGCGGTGGCCTTCCCGGCGGCGTCGAGCACCGCCCGCAGGCCGTTGTCCGACGCCACGACGACGTAGGAGTCCGCCCAGCCCGACTCGGCGTGGAACGACGCGGGGACCTCGAACGTCTGGCCGGTCGTCAGGTTGTGCACCGCGGACCCGGCGGCGTCGGTGACCAGACGGTCCGACAGGGGCGTCGTCATGCCCGCCGGCAACGGGGTCGAGGTGCCTGCGGGCAGCGCCACCAGCCGGGCGGTACCGTCGGCGGCGCTCGCCACGCAGGTGGTGGCCGTCTTGCCCCCGGCGGGGCTCGCGGTGCACACCGCCGACTCGGCGTCAGGGTCGACCACGACCGTCAGGTCGACGCCGACCAGCCCGGTGCGTGCCCCCCCGGCCGCCGAGGTCACCTGGTACCCGGTGACAGAGCCGTCGGACGCCAGCAGCGGGACGATGCCCGTGAAGTCCCGACCGGTCGGGGTCAGCGTGGTGTCGACGAAGTGCCACGACGTGCCGGTCGACACCCAGCCGTGCCCGTCGACGAACCCGCCGGCCTGGGCGAACATCTGCGTCGACGCCCAGGCCCCGGTCTTGGCGAGGTAGCGCAGCCGGCCCCGGGTGTCCCGCACCGGCACCGGCCACTCGCCCGTGGCCCGGTCGAGGGCGGGGCTCGCAGCGTCGGCCGGCACCGGGATCGTGGTGCTGGTGGTCGCGTCGTACAGGGAGGCGGTGGGCCCGCCCTGCCCGGCCGGGACCCAGACCACCGAGGGGTCCAGGCCCACCCCGGCCGGCAGGTCGGCCGTGGCCAGGTCGGGCAGGGTCCCGATGCTGAGACCCTGGTCCGTGCCCACGGTGACGTAACCAGGCAGGGGACCGCAGACCACGGACGTGACCTCGGCGTAGACCCCCGGGGTGCTCGTCTCGGTGGGAACCAGGGTGCTGGACACCGCACCCTTGGCGCCCAGGGCGTCGAGGTGCCCGTCACCCCAGGCCAGGAGGACGTCGGCGCCGTCGGCGGTGGGGCAGTGCTGGGAGGCGCGGTACGTCGGCCGTACGACGACCCGGCCCGAGTCGTCGACGAAACCCACGCGGCGTGTCGTCGTCCCCTTACCTTCCGGGGCGTCGCGGACCAGCGGGAACAGGCGACCGTCGTGGACAGAGGCCCGGGTGGTGGCGGAGGTGGTGGCCACCGGGGCGTCGAGGGTGCAGGCGCCGGTGACCATCACCAGGCCCACCGTCACCACAGCCGCGAGAGTCACCGGGGTGCGCGCCTGGGCTGCACCTTTTGTCGCCTTCGTCACGGTTCCTGAGGTTAGCTGCCCGCCTGGCGTCGCGGGGTCAGAAGGCGGGTGATCGCTGCATCGGGTGAATGTCGGCCCTACGGTGCGGCGGGGGCGACGTAGCCTCCGTCGGTGATGGTCTGCTTGCCCTGGTCGGTGCCGAGCCAGGCGACCACCTGACGGGCGGGGCTGTCGGCCGGCTCGGAGGCCCGGACCACGGCGTAGAAGTTGTTGACCCACGGGTAGGTGCCGTCGGCGATGGTGGCCGGGCTCGGCACCACCCCGTTGATCGACAGGACCCGGATGCCTGAGGCGGCGTACTGGTTGGTCACGTAGTAGTACACCGAGTAGCCGAGTGCGGTGCCGCTGTGGTCGAAGCTGGCGACCCCGTCCACCAGGTCGCCCATCTCGGCGGCCACCAGCTCGGTGGGGGCCGCGACCATGGGGATGGTGCCCATGACGAGCTTGCGCATCAGGGCCTGGGAGCCGGACTGCTCGGGGCGCTGGAACGCCACGATCGGGGCGTCCGTGCCGCCGACCTCGGACCAGTTGGTGATCTTCCCGGAGTAGATGTCACGCACCTGGCTGGCCTTGAGGTCGCGCACCGGGTTGGACTGGTCGGTGAGGAACACCAGCGCGTCGCTGCCGATGGGCGTGAACTCCAGCGCCGTGCCCCCGGGGTCGACCGAGGCGCGGGTCTGCTCGTCCGGCTCGTAGGCCAGCAGCAGGTCAGCCTGGTTGTTGGCCAGCTTCTCGTAGGCCACGGAGGTCGTGCTGAACTGCACCGAGTTGTCGGCCGTGGCGGCGTCCAGACCGGTGGTGCGCTGCAGGACGAGAGAGCCCAGCGGGATGGTCGCGGTCGACCCGTCCATGCGGGGGAAGTCCGCCGGGGCCATGATCGGCTCGTAGGCGCTCGGCTGCTCGGACGTGCGTTCCGCACCTGGTGTGCCCGTGCTGGTCGGCGCGGCGGTGCAGGCGGTCAGGGCTGCGGTCGCCACCAGCCCGGCGGCAGCCAGCAGGGCGGGACGGTGCCGCAGGGAGCGGTGCCTGGTGTGCATGTCAGTCCTCCTGGAGCTGGTGCCGAGATTCGCGGTAGAGCCAGGCGCCGGCGGCGTCGACCCAGCCTTGCTGGTCACCGGCGTACACCCAGTAGTACTCGGTGCCGTCGGTGGTCGTGACGGTCTGCTCCACGCTGGCCAGCGGGGTGGTGGCCCCGGTGGCGTCCAGGACCAGGCGCAGCCCGTTGTCGGACACGCAGGTGACGAAAGCGTCGGCGCCCGGCAGCCACCCCGCGTCGGTCACGGCATGGAAGGGTGCGGGGACGTCGAACACGTCACCGGTCGCGACGCGGAGCACCCGGGTGCCGTCGTCGGTGGCGACCAGCTGGGAGGACAGCACGGCGGTGAACCCGTCGGGCAGGGGGGTCGAGGTGCCGTCGGGCAGAGCGATCAGGCGAGGCCCGGCACCGTCGACGACCAGGCACGCCACCTCAGGCGTGTCGTACGACTGGGCGCACTCGGTGCGGGCGGTCTCGGGGTCGGCCAGGACCTTCAGGTCCGGCGTCAGCAGGCCGGTGAGCGCCGTGTCGGGGTCGTCAGGCCAGCCTCCGCCGGACAGGGAGACCGTGTAGCCCAGGACGTCGACGAACGGGTACCCGGCCGTGTAGAGCGGCCAGATCATGCCGTAGTCGGGCCCGACCTGGTCGAACGAGGTATCCACGAAGTGGCTCGACGTGTCGTCTGCGACGGCGGCGTACCCGTGGACGAACGGCCGGGCCGTCGTCAGCTGTGGTGGTTCCATCCAGTGGCCGGAGCGGTCGAGGTACCCCTGCCTGTCGTCGGCGGCAGCTGCCGGGACTGGCCACTCGCCGGTCGACAGCGGGGCGTTGTCGCCCAGGAGGAAGTAGTCCCACCCGGTGTCCCCGTCCGTCGCGACATGGTTGCCGTACCGGTCGACCAGCTCGCTGGTGACGGTGGGGGTGCCGGTGTCGAAGTCGGAGTAGGAGGTGACCAGCAGCCAGTCGTCGTCCACGGCCACGCCCGTGGCGGGCAGGTCCGTCCGGGACAGGTCGGGCAGGGTCGCGGCCCACATCTCCCACTCGTCGCCCGCCTGGCGGTCGAGGCTGACGTACCCGGGCAACGGGCCGCAGCCGGAGAGACCGGCCGGGGTCGATGCGACGACCGTGCCGTCGGCGTCCAGCACATCCACCCGGTCCTCGGCCTGCGCGACCACCAGCAGGGTGGCGTCCGGGCCGGGGCACAGGTCGTAGCGGACGTAGCTCGGCTCGACCACGAGCCGACCGGTGGTGTCGACGAAACCGACCCGGTCCAGGTTCCACAGGGTGGCGTCGTCCGGCACGGCCGACAGGGTGCGGTGCCAGACCGGCAGCAGCCCGGTCCCGGGTCCCACAGCCGACCTGGTGGGCCCGCTGCTCGTCGGGGTCGCGCCGCCCGTCGTCGTGCATCCCGCCAGGACGGCGACCGCGAGGAGCAGGGTGCCGGTCCGGATCCGGGATGGTGTCGCTCTCATGTCCCCGCCTCTCGGCGGTGAGACTACCGGGATCGGACGGTCGTCGGCGTCGTTTTCGCGGAGGATCCCTCGGGCATCGAACGGTCAGGGTGCCGACTCGGCGCCGAGCACCGTGCCGTCGGGGACGACGCCCCCGCTGGGCGCGAGGACGGCACGACCGACGACGGCGACGTCCCGACCGAACGTCCAGTCTCCGAGCACCTGCAGCGACGTGGCCCGGCGCAGCGACGGGACCCCGTGGGCGAACCGCTCCTCGAACCCGGTGATCGACCGGTAGGCCTGCGACAGCTCGACGACCGGTGCTGGTTCGGCGACCAGGTGCAGCCGGGCGTCGTCGGTCACCTCGTAGGCGTCAGAGCGCAGCAGCGTCAGCTCGTCGGTGGTCTTGACCGGCAGGAACCGGGAGCGGTCCACGACGATCGCCGTCGCACCGTCGAACACCTCGATGGCCGCGCCCATGGCCGACTCGACCTGGATGACCTGCGGCGACGTCGGGTCCGTCGGGTCGACGGTCTTGACGTTACGGATCAGCGGCAGCCCGAGCACCCCGTCGCGCTGGAGCAGCGTGGTGCGCAGCGCGGCCAGGTCCCACCACAGGTTGTTGGTGTGGAAGTACGGGTGCCGGTCGGTGTCGGTGAAGCAGTCCATCTCCTCCGGCGGGGTCTGGGCGGTGTCCCGCAGGACCAGCCGACCGTCGGCCCGGCGCACGGCCAGGTGCCCGCCCTTGCGGTCCATGACGGTGCGACGGCACAGCTCGGCGGCGTACGGGGCGCCCGACCCGGCGAACCAGCCTGCGATCCGGGCGTCCGGCCCGGCGCCCAGGTTGTCGCAGTTCGACACCGACGCGTAGGCGAACCCCGCGTCGAGCAGCCGGTCCAGCACCCCGGCCGACAGCAGCGCCGGGTAGACGTCGCCGTGCCCGGGCGGGCACCACTGAAGCTCGGGGTCGGCAGGCCACGACACCGGGGTGAGGTCGTCGGCGCGCAGCTTCGGCTCTCTGGACTGCACGACACCGAGCGGCAGGTCGCCGACCGGCAGGTCCGGGTAGGGGCGCAGCGCCGCCATGGTGTCGGCGTGGGTGCGGAACGACGTCAGGAACAGCAGCGGCAGCCGCACGTCCCACCGGGCCCGGGTGGCGAGCACCTGGCCGGCGACGAGGTCGAGGAAGCTGCGCCCGTCGCGCACCGGCAGCAACGACTTGGCCCGGTCCAGGCCCATCGAGGTGCCCAGGCCGCCGTTGAGCTTGATGATCACGGTCTTGCCCAGCGCGGCCCGGGCGTCGTCGTCGGTCACCGTCACCGCGTCAAGCCGGGGCGGGTCGGTCAGCGGGGCGATGGACGCCTCGGGGATCAGCCCGGTCGCCCCGGCTTCCAGCTGGCGGTAGTAGGCGGTGAAGACGTCGATCGTCACCGGACCGACCTGGGCGTCGCGCATCGCCTGCTGGGCGGCCCGCAGGCCCGCGTCGCTCACCGGTCGGCCTCCGTCGACGCGGTGCCGGCAGCCTGGTGGGCGGCCCAGGCGGAGGCCACCATGTCGTCGAGCGTGCGGGTCGTCGCCCAGCCGAGGTCTCGGGCGGCCAGGGTGCCGGAGGCGACGATCCGCGCCGGGTCTCCGGGTCGCCGGGGACCTTCGACGGGTGTGACGTCCCGACCGGTGACGCGGGCGACGGCCGTCATGATCTCGCGCACCGACGTCCCGTCGCCAGAGCCCAGGTTGTAGACCGGGGCCAGCGCCCGACCCGCGGCCAGCGCCGCCGCGGCGGCGGCGTGGGTGGTGGCCAGGTCGGCGACGTGCAGGTAGTCGCGCACGCAGGTGCCGTCGGGGGTGGGGTAGTCGGTGCCGTTGATCTGCGGGGCACGCCCGGCCGCGACCGCGTCCATGACCAGCGGGAACAGGTTGTGCGGCGAGCTGTCGTACAGGTCCGCCGAACCCGAGCCGACGACGTTGAAGTAGCGCAGCGAGGTGTGGGCCAGGCCCGTGGCCCGGGCCTGGTCGGCCACCAGCCACTCGCCGATGAGCTTCGACTCGCCGTAGGGCGACTGTGGGGCGGTCGGGGTGTCCTCGGTGACCAGGTCGACGTCAGGCGTCCCGTAGACCGCCGCCGAGGAGGAGAACACCAGCGCGCCGACGCCGACCTCAGCCATCGCCGCCAGCAGGTGCACGGTGCCGGTGACGTTCTGCTCGTACGTGTGCAACGGCCGCGACACCGACACCCCGGCGTACTTGAAGCCCGCCAGGTGGACGACGCCGACCACCCGGTGCTCGACCATCGCCGCGGCCAGACGGGCGGTCTCGGTCACCGAGCAGTGCACGAACGGCACCTCGTCGGGCACGAACTCCCGGTGCCCGGAGGACAGGTCGTCGACCACCACGCAGCCCAACCCGGCGTCCAGCAGCGCCCGCACGACGTGGGCACCGATGTACCCGGCACCCCCGGTGACCAGCCACGTCATCCGCTCGTCCGCTCCCGTCGCTGAGGCAGTGACATCTACCCTATCGCCACCGCCGGTGCCGCCGCCCTGCGTGCCGAGCGCCGTGGCTGGTCTCTTGGGATCAGAGGCCTTCTGTGCTCGCTCCAGCGCGCTCAGCTGCCTGGAGACCTCACACTCCCGACAACCGTCAGGATGATTCCGGTGGCGAGCTCCACAGCTCCCGCCACTGGGGGTCGTCAGCGTCCCAGCCTTCCACCGAGTGGCCAACCATGGCGGCGGCAATCTGTTCTGGAGTCACATCGGAAGGCGCACCCAGGCCCGGTAGGCGGTGCCGGGCAGATTGTCGGCCACGAGCCGGACAGGTGGTTCCACATGGAAGTCACTCGCACGACTTCTTCTTGTTCCGATGCGCCAGATCCATCCACATTGGTCCCCCAAAAAGCCCACCGGAGACAAGTAGTGGGATTATCAGATCGGTGTTAGAGTGGAAAACTATCGACAGAATGTCCGCGGAGATGTGCAGGACGGCGAGCAATGTAGGCCGTAAACGCTGCATGACTGATGCTTTCTACCAGAATTCTCGGAACGACCCTCGTCCCAGCGGGTCGACTGTCGTGGCGATGGTGCCACCGTCGGGCTACCCGGTTGCCGACGGGTCGACGATGCGGGTGGTGTGCGGGTGCCGTCGGTGCCGGTGTGGGCGGTCACCGTCCGAGCAGCGATCGCGCCCCCGTGGACGACGTCGTCGCTGGTCCGGGTCTGGTGGCCCCGGCAGCGACAGGGGCCGAGGCTGCCGTCGATCGCGACTATCGGGGACCTCGGCCCTGCGCCGAGCGGGTCGCCTACGCACGTCGCCACTCTTCACCAGATGTACGAAGAATCCCCCTCTGTCGGGTGCTACGCTGCTCTCACTCCAGTAGACGCTTCGCATGCCCCAGTGGACTCGGCGCCCACAGCGTGTGGTGCATCTGAGCATATCAACAAGGTCGGCGTGATGCTGACGTCATCCGCACACGTCAAGTCGAGTTCAGGTCGAATGGTAGGCCGCCCTTGGGCGTTGGTCGCGGGGCTGACGTGCTTGGCGTTGGCAGCCGGTTCGGCGGTGGCGCTTCCCTCTTTCACCGACAAGCAGGTCGCGGCCAAGAAGGTGGGTCCGAGGGTCGTGTCACCAATGCGTACATAAGATATAGCCGCTATGGCATTCGTCCGGACAAATGAGAGTGGGCACGCTTAAATTTTCGCATCGAAGATCCTGGTAGGAGTCGCCGGTCATGCAACGCCTACGACATGCATTGCTCATTATCCTGTACATCTCCACCGGCATTCTGTTAGTCGCTTGGTACTATAACACAGACCTGATACCCCTCCTATTTGTCTCGGGAGGGCTTCTCTCAGGACTATTGTGGCTGGACTGGCGCATTGAGAACAAGAAGAAGTCGCGTGAGTGATTTTTCGATGGGTATCTACCCGCCCGGTCTCGGAGCGAGCACAGTGTTCGGTATCAGACGACCAGAAGAGGAGTCGACCATGAAAGGTCCGAGAGACGTCGCGATCGTCATCGTCGCAGCACTGGCGGCCACGACCTTCGGGTACGTCGCCTACCTCAACACGGACCTGCTGCTACCGTTCTGGGTCGTCGCGACCCTCGGCGCATGGGCGGGGTTCTTCTACCTACGGAAGAAGAACAAGAAGACGCCAGGTGAGTGACCCACGCGCGCGGCACCGCCCGGCCATCGGCTCGACGGCTGCTGACGGCGCGGAAGCAAAGGGTGGCGCCAGCGGGCTAGCACGACATCATTTCACTGTACGAGCGCGTTCAAGTGAGGGCGGGGTGCACTCAGTGGATCGCACCGAGGATTCATCCGGCAGGATTCGTCGATCATGAATCGCCTACTCGATGCACTATTCGTCATCCTGTATGCTTTCTTTGGTATTATGTCAGCCGCTTGGTTCTTTAATATTGACCTCTGGCCCCTTTGGCTCATCTCCTTCGTGCTTTTTGTAGGAATATCGTGGCTGGGGCCCGCGGAGGAAGAAAGGGAAGATGCCGCGTGAATGACTCGCCATAGGGGCATGCCTGTCTCATCTCGTGGAGGGCAAGGTGTTCGGACACCGGCAACTAGAAGCGGAGTGATCGACCATGAAGAGGAACGGAAGCAGCACGTTCATGTTGAGGTAGGTGACATATCCGAAAGTCGAGGCGGACGGTGCTGCGACGACAACGATCACGACGTCCCGTGGCCTGGTCGTCGCGAAGCCCGGGGCACCGGTGGCGTTCTTCTATTTACGGAATCGGGCACCGGACAACCGGAGGAGAGGCGGTCGGCTACCTGGTTTCTGGGGGGGGATCCGCCCCCTGCTAGCAGTGAGGTTTTCTCACCAGAGTACTCATCGGCTGCCTCGCTGTAGGTGGAGGCAACGAGGCAGCCGACGAGCAGCCCGGTGAGAAAACCTCAGTGGATCGTACTGAGGATTCATCCGGCAGGATTCATCGATCATAAATCGCCTACTCGATGCACTATTCGTCATCCTGCACGCTGGTTTCAGCATTATGTCAGCCGCCTTGTGCTTTAACGTCGACCTCTGGCTTCCTTGGCTCGCATTCTTCGCGGTCTTCGTAGGATTACTGTGGCTAGGCCCGCGGAAAAAGAAAGGAAAGAGGCCGCGTGAGTGAATCGTCACATTGGCGCATTTGTCTCGTCTCGCGGTGGGCAGGGCGTTCGAGCATCGGGCAGCCAGAGGCGGAGCGATTGACCGTGGAGAACCTGATGCTTCCGTTCCTGATCGTCGCGACGCTCGGCGCAGGGGTGGCGTTCTTCTACTACGGAAGAAGAGCAAGAAGAAGCAGCGCGAATGGCCCGGGATCCTGCCATGGACGGGCGCTGTTCGGTCGCGTCAGGCCACCCGACCGGCGGGCCCGCTGGGGACGGCGAGAAGGAAGAGCGGTGCCGTCAGGTCTGCCGCAGCGAAGGCGGTGGAGACGGCCTCGACCGCCCGGGGGACCATGTCGGCGGTGACTAGCGCTACGGCCGAGCCGCCGAACCCGCCTCCGGTCATGCGGGCGCCTAGCGCCCCGGCGTCGCGGGCCGCGGTCACGGCCAGGTCCAGCTCGGGGCAGGAGACCTCGTAGTCGTCGCGCAGCGAGGCGTGGGAAGCATCCATCAGCTGGGCGGCCTCGGCTACGCGTCCGGCAGCGGCAGCGTCGGCGAACCTCGCGGTGCGGGCGGTCTCGGTGACGACGTGGCGCACCCGGCGGCGGGACACGTCGTCGTCGAGCGCCGCCAGCGCTGTCGGCAGGTCGGCCACCTCGCGCAGGGTGGCCACGCCCAGCGTCGCGGCAGCGGCCTCGCAGGTGGCGCGGCGCACCGCGTACTGACCGTCGTTGAGGGTGTGGTGGACGCGGGTGTCGACGACGAGCAGCCTGTGGTCGCCCAGGGCCAGCGGCACGTGGACCACCGTGTCGTCCCGGGCGTCGAGCAGCAGTGCGTGGCCCGCGCGGGCCCGGAGCGCGGCGGCCTGGTCCATCCCGCCGGTCGGTGCCCCCGCCACCTCGTTCTCCGCCCGCACGCACGCCGCGGCCAGGCGGGCCCGGGTGGTGTCGTCGAGGTCCTGCCCGGTCAGCCCGGCCAGCTCGGCGACCGCCACGACGACAGCACACTCCACCGCCGCGGACGACGACAGCCCCGCCCCGAGCGGCACGCAGGACACCAGTGCGATGTCGAACCCGCCGCCGGTCTGCTCCAGCCCGGCCCAGCCCGCGTCCCGCAGCGCCCACAACGGCCCGACGGCATAGCTCGCCCACCCGCTCACCCCGCCGGGAGCGACCTGGTCGACCCGGCCGGTCCACGGGGCGTCGGCCACGTCCGAGACGCAGCGCAGGGTGCCGTCGTCCCGTCGGCGCACGGCAGCGAACGTCCGGTGCGGCAGTGCGACGGGCAGGCACAGCCCGCCGTTGTAGTCGGTGTGCTCCCCGATGAGGTTGACCCGGCCGGGCGCGGCCCACACACCGTCCGGCGCACCCCCGAAAGCGGCATCGAAAGCGGCGACCGCCCTGGCGGCACCGTCGGTGTCAGACCAGGCAGGCAGCAGGTGCGGATTCATCGGTCTCATTGTGGCCCCTGCGGGCGGCACGCTCAATCTGCTCGGCCGCACCAGATTTAGGACGTCCGCCGACAGGACGACCCCGCGCACCAGCGGGCACGCGGGGTCGTCCCGAAGAGCTGTCAGCCGAAGATGCCGCCGCTGGACGGCTGGGCCGCGCCCTGGAAGACACCCTCGCTGGGCTGGATCAGCACGAAACCCTGGCCGCCGAAGGCGACCTGGAAGGTCTCACCGGTACCGCCGCGCATCATCGTGCCGAGGCCGCCGGAGTCGGTGCGCAGGCTGGTGGTCACCCCGGAGGTCCACAGCACGACGGCCTGCGGGTCGGCGAAGGTCGGGGCGGAGGCCACGTCGAGCGCCACCGGGACACCGTCGGTGGTCACCGCGACGTACCCGGTGCCCCGCAGCACCACGTTGAACAGGCCACCGGCCATCGCACCGCCGATGAGCGCCTTGGCGCCCTTGCCCTGGACCTTCTGGATGTCCCACTGGATCGAGGAGGAGAAGGCCAGGACCGACGAGCCGTTGATCGTGACCATGTCGTTCTCCAGGTACAGCACCTGGATCTCCTGGGCCTGCGAGGCGAGGAAGAGCTCGCCCTGGCCGGCGGCCTCCATCAGGGAGACACCCTCGCCGGTCATCGCGCCCTTGAGCATGCGTCCCATGCCCTGGCTCTTCTTCTGGAACTGCACCTCGCCCTGGTAGGCGACCATGGAGCCCTCGAGGCACTGCACCGGCCCGTAGTTCATGAGGACCTTGAGCAGCTTCTTGTTCTGCAGCTGGAACTGCTGGTTGGACGCGATCTCCTGGAAATCGGTGAACAGCGAACCGTGAATGGGCATCGGAATCCTCGTGGGTCGTTCTGTGCTGAGACGAGCCGACCCGCGCGGGTCTGGCGTCACGAGGTTAGCGCACCCTTTGTCCCGTCGTGGGCGGATCTGTACACAGATCTCGTCACATGCGTCTCAGGTCGGCACGCCTGTCTCAGGCCGACACATCCCAGGCGTCAGGTGCCTCAGGGCGTCACGACGACGATGCCCGGGCCGTGGTCCCGGGTGCCCAGGGCGAGCAGGGCGGCGGGAGCCTCGTCCAGCGTCACGGTGTGGTCGACCAGCCGGGACGGGTCGAGGCTCCCGCCGACGACGGCGGTGAGCAGGGCGGGGTAGTCCCGGGCCGACATGCCGTGGCTGCCGTACACCTCCAGCTCCCAGGCGATGATGCGGGCCATCGGCAGTCCGCTCCAGGCGTCGTCAGCGAGCAGCAGGCCGACCTGCACGTGACGGCCACGGCGGCGCAGGGACAGCACCGACGTGGCGGCCGTGCCGGGGGAGCCGAGCGCGTCCAGGCCGATGTGGGCACCACCGTGGGTGGCCTCGGTGAGCAGCGCGGCAGTCTCCTCGGGCGTCCCGGCCGGTTCGACGACGTCAGCACCCAGCGCGGCGGCGGCGTCCCGGGCTCCGGAGGCCGGGTCGACGGCGACGACGTGCGCCCCGGCGGCCTGCGCCACCATGACGGCGGACAGACCGACCCCTCCGGCGCCGATGACCACGACCTCGTCGTACGGGCGGATGCGGCCGTGGGCGTGCAGCGCCCGGTAGGCGGTGGCGAAACGGCAGCCCAGGGAGGCCGCGACCACCGGCGACAGCTCGGACGGCAGGGCGACGAGGTTGGCGTCGGCGTGGTGCACCGCGACCCGCTCGGCGAACGACCCGTCGTCGGTGAACCCCGGCTGCCGCTGGTAGGGGCAGACCTGGTGCTGCCCGGCGGCGCAGACCGTGCAGGTTCCGCAGGCGCAGGCGAACGGCACGGTGACCCGTGACCCGGGAGCCCAGAACCGTACGTACGGACCGGCCTGGACGACGGTCCCGGCCAGCTCATGACCAGGGACGAAAGGAACGCTCACCACCGGGTCGTGACCGGACCAGGCGTGCCAGTCGGAGCCGCACACCCCGGTCGCCTCGACCTGGATCACCACACCGTCGGGAGGGCAGTCCGGTTCGGGCAGGGTCTCGATCGTCGGGGTCTGGCCGAACTCACGAACGACGACGGCGCGCATAGTGCCATCGTGCCAGAGTCGTGGGGTGACATGGCGGTATCGGGCGAGGCGAACGGCACGGTGGGGCCGTCGGCCCGGCCGAGGTGGGACCGACGACCTACGACGAGGCGCCGACCTTGTTATGACCCCAGTTAAGCGCGTGTTCTACTAGGCGCCGGGCGGCTGTCGCTGGCACAGTGGCACCGAGGGGCAGAGATGACGACACGGGAGGCACGATGCGCTGGTCCGCACGAGAACGGTCCGACTCGACACCGGCCGCTGCCGACGGGGTCGACACATCCGGGCCCGAGCTCGACCAGGCGCCCGGCTGGGACGCCATCACGGTCGCCTCCGCGGCCGTCTACCCCGGCCAGACGCCTCACCGCTGGGCCACCGACCCTGCCGGGGCTGTCGGTGACGACCCGCTGGACCTCATCGCGGTCTACCGGGCCACCGACCCCCAGCCTCACTGGCACTACGTCACCTACGGTCTGTCCGACCTGTACGGCGCGCCCGACCCGATGGCGCAGACCTCCGGCTTCGGCTTCGAGCTGACCTTCCGGCTGGTCGACGACGCCGCCGCCGACCCCGGCGCCCACCCGCCGGTGTGGCCGACCAGCCTGCTGTCCAGCCTGGCCGGCTACGTGGCGGACACCTCCAACGCCTTCGCGCCCGGTCACTTCATCGCCACCAACGGGCCGCTGACCACCAGCACGCCCACCGAGCTCGTCGCCCTGGGCTTCGTCGAGGACCCTGACCTGGGCACGATCAGCACCCCGCACGGCCAGGTCCGGTTCTTGCAGGCCGTCGGGCTGACCGCCGACGAGGTCGACCTGGGGTCGGCCTGGGCGATGGCCGCGTTCCTGGACCTGCTGGTCGTGCCCGACAGCCGGGTGGCCCCGCGCGGCCTGACCGACCTGTCGCGGGCGTCGCTCACCGCCGACCCCGACCTGCGGGCGCAGGTCGAGTCGGCCACGGCCCGCGACGGCTCGTCCATCGGCGTCCTGTACGGCGAGGAGGTCAGCCTGGTCGAGGACGACGACCAGACCGTGCTGACCCTGAGCACCGCGGCCGTCCCGGGGGTGGCCCGCACCCTGCCCGGCCGTCTGCCCTTCGGCCGACCGCTGCGCCTGGTCGGCAACGCCGGCGCGGTGACGCTGCGGCCCGGGTCGCAGTTCGCCGTCGAGGCGTCCGCCCTGGTCCTGGACGACGACGCCGCGGCCGCGGTGGCCGACGCTCTCGTCGAAGACCCCGGCGACCACGTCGTGCCAGGCCTGCCCCTGCTGGTGCGGGTGGTGCCCACCGCCCGTCGGAGCCGCTCAGACGTGCGGTCGGCCCCGCAGCCGGTCTAGCCCGTCAGGGCCGGCTGGTCGGCCGGCACCGTCGAGCCCTGCCGGACGGCCGGGCTGCGGCGACGGCGCGCGGTCACCAGGGCCAGCGTCCCCCAGGCTGCGACGGCGGGGAGGGTCGGCAGCACGGCCAGCGCCCACCAGGCCGGTCGGGCAGTGGCCGACGAGGTGGCCGGGCCCGCCGGGGTGGTGTCGGCCCAGACGAAGAACGCCACCGCGACCGGCAGTCGGTCGAACAGGTAGGTGCGCTGGTCGCCGGCCTGCCAGGGGAAACCCCACAGCTCGATCTGGCGGTCCAGGCGGTCGGCCAGCGCGGTGTCGCCGTTGGCGCGGGCAGCGGCCTGGGTGACGGCCGAGGCCGAGGCGGACAGGCCGAGCACCAGAGGGCCAGAGTCCACGTCGCCAGCCCCGCTGCCGTCAGGGTGCTCCAGCGCCCCGACCATGCCCAGGCGACCGGCGACGAACGTGTCGGTGTACGCCGCCCAGGCGGCCGACGTGGCGGCCGGGTCGCCGGTCAGCCGGGGCCAGAACGTGGCGATGACGGACTGCGACGAACCCCGGGCGCCGCCGACCGCCCGCCCGGCCGCGTCGACCTGGTGGGCGAGCAGGCCGGTTCCCGGGTCGCGGGCAGCGTCGGTGCGCTCCAGCCAGCGTGCGACCACCGGTGAGGCGGCCTGGGGGTCGGCCGTGGTGGCGGCAGCCAGCGCCACCACCGTGTCGCACGGCCAGGCCTGGCCCGGGTAGGAGTCGAGCCAGCCCGTCGGGGAGGCGTCGACGGCGGTGAGGATCGCCTCGGCTTCGGTCGCGGCTCGCGCGGCCGCGGTGTCGTCCCAGGTGGCGATCTCGTCGAGCAGCGTCAGCCGCCAGCCGCGGTAGAACGCACCGTGCTCCAGGGCCGGGATGGGGCCGAACTGGTCGGCCACGGCAGGTGCGTCGACCGCTGTCAGGGCCCGTTCGGCCAGGTCACGGGCGAACGCCCGGTCGTCGGCCGAGGTCTGCGGGTCCTGGGCCACCCGCCCGGCAGCCACCCCGGTGAGCACCCAGGTGAACAGCTCCCCCTCGGGGAACAGGCTCTGCATCCTCGCGGCGCCGTCGCCGTCCAGGGCCGAGTCGAGGTAGCGCAGCTGGGCGACCGGGTCGTCGCCCACCGGCGCGTAGGCCACCCACAGCACCCGACCGGTCAACGGCAACGCCAGCGCCGTGAGCACGGTGGCGACGACGACCAGCCACCTCATCGGTGGGACCGGGTGGCGGTCGGGGCCTCGGTCACGCGGGGGTGCTCGTCCCGGCGTCGTCGGGGGGTGACATGCCCAGGATGTTGCGCACCTCGGCCACGAAACGGTCGATCGCCTCGCGGTCGATCGCGTCGACGTCGCCCTTGATCTTGGTGCCGGTGGCACGTTTGAAGGCCGAACGGTCGCTCATCCCGATCTGGCGGGACAAGAGACGGCCGCCGACGAAGGCCTTGGCGACAGCCCGTTCCAGCAGCACCGGCGGGAAGGCCTCCTCGATGGTGAGGTCGTGCTTGGCCGGGTCGGCCTCCAGCCCGCCGACGAACAGGGCGACCATGGTGCCGTCCAGGGCAGCAGTGTCGGTGAACTGCTTCATCAGGCCCAGCGGCAGCCCCAGGTAGACCGGCGTGCCCAAGATCACCAGGTTGAAGCCGGACAGATCCGGCTCGCCGTCGGCCAGGTCGAAAGTCTCCGCACCGAGCTGCTGCGCGACGTGGTGCGCGACGCCGCTGGTGGAACCGTACCGGGACGCATAGACGACAGCGATGGTCATGAGCTCTCTCCATGTCTGGGTCCGAAGGGGGCGCCGGCCTGGTCGTCACCGGCACCCGATGGTCGGGGTGTCGGCCTACCTGTGACCTTTCTCGACCGGCGGCACCCTCATCACGATACGCGCCGGGGACGTCAGTCACCGGGCTGCACCGGCCTACAGGCCCGGGCGGCGTCCGATGGTCAAGGTCACCGGTGTGGAGACCTCGGCGAAGAAGTCGTCGCCCTTGTCGTCCACCACGATGAACGCGGGGAAGTCACGGACCTCGATCTTCCAGATCGCCTCCATGCCCAGCTCGGGGTACTCCAGCACCTCGACCGAGGTGATGCAGTCCTGCGCCAGACGGGCGGCCGGGCCGCCGATCGACCCCAGGTAGAACCCGCCGTGGGCGGCGCAGGCGTCGGTCACGGCCTGCGACCGGTTGCCCTTGGCCAGCATGACCAGGGAACCGCCGGCCGCCTGGAACTCGTCGACGTAGGAGTCCATGCGGCCCGCGGTCGTGGGGCCGAACGAGCCGGAGGCGTACCCCTCGGGGGTCTTGGCCGGCCCGGCGTAGTAGACCGGGTGGTCGCGCAGGTACTGGGGCATGGGCTCCCCGGCGTCCAGGCGCTCCTTGATCTTGGCGTGGGCGATGTCCCGGGCCACCACCAGGGGGCCGGTGAGGGACAGGCGGGTCTTGACCGGGTACTTGGTCAGCTCGGCCAGGATCTGCGCCATGGGCCGGTTCAGGTCGATCTCGACGACCTCTCCGCCCAGGTCTTCGTCTTCCACGTCGGGCAGGTACTTGCCCGGGTCGGTCTCCAGCTGCTCGATGAACACACCCTCGGGCGTGATCTTGCCCAGGCACTGCCGGTCGGCCGAGCAGGAGACGGCGATCGCCACCGGCAGGGAGGCCCCGTGCCGGGGCAGACGGACCACCCGCACGTC
>JAVBSR010000136.1:0-23592 GCA_031556715.1 Cellulomonas sp. | reverse complement strand
GTCAGCCGCGGCCGCGCCGCTGACCGACATCCAGGTAGAGCTGGTCTCGGTGACCGAGTCCAAGTACTTCCCGGAGGCTGAGGTCCGGGCCACCTACCGGCTCGGCGACGACCAGGCCGAGCAGGTGTTCGACCTGAGCGGTTCGGTCGACGACCGTTCCGGAGCCACGAAGTGGAACTTGACAGGCCCGACCGCGACGTACTATCCCGCATCGTTCGAAGGGATCGAGGTCGCAGTGAACGGCCAGGTCGTGCCCGGCGACGCCGACGGGGTCCACCTCGTCGTCCCTGGCGCCTACCAGGTGACCGCGACCTCGCCGTACTACTGGCTCGACCAGGCCGATCTGAGGCTGACCGACACATCGGTCGCGGCGCTGCGGGGCATCGTCCCGACCTTGACCGACGAAGGCAAGCAGGCGTTCCGGACGGCGGTCCGCAGTGCCGTCGACACCTGCCTGGCCTCGAAGAACCTGGTGGCAGGGTGCGGGCTCGACATCGAGGCCACCCTGTCCAACGGCACGGTCGACGACGGCACCCTGACCCGGACCCTCACCGCAGAGGCCGACGCGGCGCTCTCCGCACTCGAGCCAACTCTGCGGACGGGCAGTCCCAGCGTCGCCACGTGCGGCCTCATCGGGGGCGTGACGACGACAGCAACGGGAACCGTCGACGGCCGCCGTGGGCCCATCGAGATCACCTTCGGCTTCGCCGGGCTGGTCGAGACCCTCGGCGGGACACCGATCAGCCTGCGGGACCCGTCCGTGACGATGACCGACCCCGACCTGCCCGTGAGCTGGTGACCCGATGGTCCGGGTCGTCGACGGTCCGCTGGACAGCTTGCCAACCGGCTGGGGCTCGACGTCGCGGTTCCCGCTGGCCACGGTGTCGAGCAGCTGAGCATCCTGGGTCCCGGCATGTGCCGGTGAGTGTCCGACGGTGACCCCGGTGGGCGGGCTGCCGCCGTCGTTCGTCCCGCGGGCTCCTGCCGACGGCGGCAACGCCTGGCAGAGGAATGCCGTCGGTGACGGACCAGGCGCCACAGACGAACAGGTCGGCATTCGCCACGCGCGCCACGACGTGCGGCACGGTGATCAGGCTCTGGGTTATGCGGGGCGTGCCTGCGACACCAGCGTCGACACAGCCAGGACAAGGCCGAGGCCACCCACGCCGATGGCGACATACTGCATGGGCACGAAGAAAAAGGTGTGCCGGTCGAACAACCGGGTGCTGACGTCCCGCGCCTCGGCGTCGACAAGATAGTCGGCCTGGGCGTGGGCCTCCTGGAGCGAAGCCGGTGCCTGGTGGCCAGGCCCCAGGTGGAAGGTGCCTTCGTCGGCGCAGCTGTGCAGCTGCATGGTGCGGTGCTCGACGAACGCGGCCAACCGCTCCGAGGGCCTGGTCCTGTTGAGGCGGACGCCGAGCAGGTATGCCCCGACAGCCCCCACGGCAAGACCGATTCCCGCGACGACGAAGTTCGCGCCGGACACGCCCATCCCGACGATGAAACCGAGCATGGGAATCCCGACCGCCAGACCGCCCCATCCAGACCAGACGAACAACATGGACGGATCGTAGCAAATGTGACGTCGACGACCGGCACAGCCTGTGGACCTGAGAAATCCACGTCACGAAAAGAGGTACCGGACGGGGCAGTGGGCTTCACCAACCGCTGACGACGGCGCGAAGGCCCGGGCAGATGCCCGGGCCTTCGCAGAGGGAGGTCAGCGGCGGCGGCCGGCCTTGACCAGCGAGCTGACCAGCAGAGCCAGCCCGGCGGCACCGATCACGACGATCACCGCCAGACCCAGGTCGAAGCGGTGGCCAGTCGCGGCGGCGATCATGCCGACGCCGCACAGCGTCAGGACGAGTCCCCAGATCACTGTGCCGGTGCGGACGCTCCGCGTCGGCACAGCGGGGGTCGTCGCGGTCGTGTCGACAGCCGGGGGACCGTCGGACGTGGTGTCGGAGGTCGGCTCGGTGGTCATCACAGGTCACCTTTCTGGGAGACGGTCAGGTTGCCGACGCCGATGCTGACGTGGACGACGAGCTCGGGGCCGTCGGCGTCGCGGTCGGTCTGGAAGGTCCGCTCGAGGCTGAGCCCGTTGAGCGTCTGGGGTTCGTCGATCTGCCACGTGACACGTCCGGCGCCGACCTCGACCTCCACGCGGGTGTTGACCCCGTCAGGCAGCAGGATCCGGACGTCGCCCGCGCCGACGTTGACCGGCACCCGGACGGTCTGCGCCGCGTCGTCCACCGTCGGCGGTGCGGGCACCTCGGGGGCCGCCCCCACGTCCGGCGGCACCGTGCCGGTGTCCGGATCGGGGGTCGTCTGGTCAGGCCCGACGGTCGGTTCCGGTGTGGCGGTGTCGCTGGTCAGGTTGATGTTGCGCAGGTCCACGACGACATCGCCGACACCCTGGTCGACCCCGGCTCGGGCGCTGTCGGCATCGTCGAAGGTGATGATGCTCGCGGAGCGGTGGTGCGACCAGTCGCCCGCTTCGTAGACCGCCCACGGCCCGGCGAACAGCACCGTGACGATGGCCAGGAAGCCGAGCACGCCGCTGCGGCGTCCGCGCAGCCCTGACACGACGATCCCGAGCCCGGCCAGTGCGACGCACACCCCGGCGGACAGCAGCGCCACCGGTGCGTCGAGGCCGCTGGAGCGGTTGGCCAGCAGCAGCCCAGCCGTGATGATCAGCGTCAGCGCCACCACGACCCCGACGGCGGTGGGGCCCGGTCCGGGCCTACGCTGCGTCACGACCGGGGCCGGTGGGGTCCACTGCGGGGCGTACGCCGTCGGGGCAGCGTTCGGCGTCGAGGTGCCCTGGAAGGCCGGCGCCGTCGGGTGGGTCGCGGTCGGGTAGTTCGCGGTCGGGTAAGCCGCCGTCGTGGAGGCCGGCTGGGGTGGCGCCGGTACCGGGCCGGCCCACGGGCCTGCGGGAGGGCGCGGCTCTTGCCTGCCCGAGCTCTTCGCGACGATGACCATGACGACGATGGTGACGACCGCTGCCAGGAACCCCATCCAGGCCAGTCCTTGGAACAGGTCCGGCACGTGCCCCCACCACAACCAGCTGTCGCCGCGGATCAGCCCGAGGAAGACCATGCCGAGAGCGCCGAGCACGGCGGAGTCGAACCGTCCGGCCACCGTCTCCTGCAGGTGGATCCGTCCGTCGCGAGCCTCGGGCAGCAGCGCCCAGGCCACGCCGTAGGCGACCAGCCCGAATCCGGCCACGAGCACGGTCGCGGCGAAGATGCCCCGGACCAGCAGCGGGTCCAGGCCGAACCGCTGGGCCAGCCCGGAGCACACCCCGCCGATCCAGCGGTCGTCGGTGCGGACGATGCCCGTGCGGCGCACCGCTCCGAAGAACCCGTCCCCCGTCGCGGGGCGCGGTGGCTCGCCCGGGGGCGGTGGGTTGCCGGTCGGCGGTGCGGCGGTCGGTCCGCCCGTGGGTGGTGCTGGGGCCTGCTGTCCTGCCGTGTCTGGCGGTGAGCCCGCTTCTCCTGTCGGCTCGGCCGCGTCGGTCGCGGCCTGGCCGGGTGCGGCGGGCTCAGGCACCGCGGCCGCTTCCGGTTCGGGTGCGTCGGTCGGGCCGACGCCGTCGGGGTCGGTGTGGTTCTCCCTGGGACGATCCTGACCTTCGCGCCCGGCCAGGGCATCGGGGCTGCCCCCTGATCCGCCCCTGAGATCGGCCCCCGTACCCCGAGCCCGGTGGCAGGCCGACCCTGAACCAGACCCTGAGATTCGCCTGGCTGCTCCCCGGTGGGGTCCATGTCGTGCCACCATCGAGCCATGACCCAGGTGACCGTGCGGCCGGTGCTGCTGCGGCCGTCGCGTGGCCGGTGGATCGGCGGGGTGGCGGCCGGCGTGGCCGCGCACCTGGGCTGGCCGGTGGGCTGGGTCCGGGCGGCGTTCGTGGTGTTCACGGTGTTCGGTGGCGTCGGGGCGTTCGTGTACGTGTTCTGGTGGGTGACGGTGCCGACCGGCGACCCCTACGACCCGGCGCACACCCGACCGGCCGCCGCGACCCGCCTGGCACGGCGTCAGCCGTTGCTCACACCGGGGCGACGCCTGCCGGTCACCGACATCGGCGTCGGTGCCATCCTGGTGGTCGGGGCCGGCCTGGCGGTCGCCTACCGGGCCGGGGCCCGGGTGCAGGTCGGCTGGTTGCTGGCGGCGCTGCTGGTCGGGGGTGGGCTGGGCCTGGCGTGGTCCCAGCTGGACGCGGGCCAGCGGCGCCGGATGAGCCAGGTCGCCGGCGGTCGCACCCCGGCGCCGGTGCTGGCCGTGGCCGGCGGGGTGCTGCTGGCCGGGGCGGGCGGGCTGCTGTTCGTCGGGCAGGTCACCGGTCAGGACCTGGCACCCGCCGTGGTGGTGCAGGCGGTGGTCGTGGCGCTGGCGATCCTGGCCGGCGTGGGCCTGGCGCTGGCGCCGTGGTGGTTGCGGCTGGTCCGTGAGCTGGGCGACGAAAGAGTGGCCCGTGAGCGTGAGGCCCAGCGGGCCGACATCGCTGCCCACCTGCACGACTCGGTGCTTCAGACCCTGGCGCTGATCCGGGCCCGGTCGGGCGACGCGGTCGAGGTGGCCCGGATGGCACGTGCCCAGGAACGTGAGCTGCGCGAGTGGCTGTACGCCGACCGGCCCGCCCCGGGCGAGTCGCTGGCTGCCGCGGTGCGGGCGGTCGTCGCCGAGGTCGAGGACTCCCGCGTCGGACCGGACGGTCAGCCCGTGGCGGTCGACGTGGTCGTCGTGGGTGACGCCATGCCCGACGACGCGGCCGACGCCCTGCTGGCCGCCACCCGGGAGGCTCTGGTCAACGCTGTGACGCACGGCCGGGCGCCGGTGTCCCTGTACCTGGAGGTCCGCGACGACGCCCTGGAGGTGTTCGTCCGCGACCGGGGCGACGGGTTCGACCTGGAGCGCGTGGCACCGGACCGGTTCGGGGTGCGCGAGTCGATCCTGGGACGGGTGCGACGGCGCGGCGGGACGGCGAGCGTGACGTCGTCGCCGCAGCGTGGGACAGAGGTGCACGTCGTCATGCCGACGACCGGCGAGAGGACCAGTGGGAGCAGTGCCTGATCAGACCGTGACCGACCGCGACGACCACCAGCACGCCAGGGCGGTGAGCGTGGTGCTGGTCGACGACCACGCCCTGGTCCGGGCCGGGGTCCGTACCTCCCTGGGCGCTGCGGTCCACGTCGTCGGCGAGGCCGCCGACGTGGAGCAGGCCGTGGCGGTGGTGCACGAGCAGCAGCCGGCGGTGGTGCTGCTCGACGTGCACCTGCCGGGCGGCGCCGGTGGCGGCGGGGCGGAGGTCATCACCCGCTGCGCCGACCTGCGCGACGTCACCAGGTTCTTGGCGCTGTCGGTCTCGGACGCCGCCGAGGACGTCGTCGCGGTGATCCGGGCCGGTGCCCGCGGCTATGTGACCAAGGCCATCGACGGGGCGGCGTTGACGGCCGCGGTGGTCCGGGTGGCCGGGGGCGACGCGGTGTTCTCCCCACGCCTGGCCGGGTTCGTCCTGGACGCCTTCGGCACCGCCGGCGCCGACGTGGCGACCACCGACGACGAGCTGGACCGGCTGACGGCCCGCGAGCGGGAGGTCATGCGTCTCATCGCGCGCGGCTACACCTACCGTGAGGCCGCCAGCGAGCTGTACATCTCGGTGAAGACCGTCGAGACCCATGTCTCGGCGGTGCTGCGCAAGCTCCAGCTCTCCAACCGCAACGAGCTGACCCGCTGGGCCGCCGACCGTCGGCTGCTGTGACGGTCCGCTGACGTCGGCCGGCAGCGGGGCGGGCTTTCCGGTGTGGTCGGTGCGCCGCTCAGGTCTCGTCGTGCCAGCCCGGGGCGCGGCTGCGCGGCCGCCGGTCCACTGTGGGTGGCGCCGCGCGACGGTTCTGCGGCAGGGAGTGGATAGGGTTCCACCATGAGCGACCTGGGGCAGGCTGCCGACCCGGCGGGGGGCGAGCGGCGCAGCACCAGGCGGGCGCGGGAACAGCGCCGTCGCCTGGCAACAGCCACCACCGACCTGGGCGTACCGGAGCAGCCAGCCACCTCTGTCCCCACCGCGCTGGCTGGTCGGTGGAACATCCTCGACCGGGGCGTGCGCCCGCTGGTGGTGCGGACCGACGGTACCTTTACGCTCGTCGACCACCGGGACGGTCGCACCGACGGCCGCTGGTTGCGCGTCTCGGACACGTTCGTCTCGCTGTTCCTCGACGGGACGAAGCGGCACAGCCTGTACGCGATGCCCGACGGCCAGGTGTTCCTGTCTCGATACGTCGCTCCAGGGTCGGTCAGCACGCCCGAGCTGGCGTTCCGGTCGGTGCTGTCCTTCGAAGGCACCTGGGAGTCGCCGTACCGAGCCTCGCAGTACACACCCGCACCACCCACGCAGGTGAGCGTGGGTGCGGACCGGACGTTCTGTGCCGACCTGGACCGTCGTCAGGAGGGCGGCTCTGTCGTGGTCTGGTCGGGCATCTGGGTCAGGGCAGGCGCCGCCTCGGCGGTGCTGGACTACGTCGAGTGGCAGGTCACCGACGGTGCACGTCGCATGGCCAGCCACGGGCAGACCACCCTGACGCTGCACGAGGACGGGACGATGACCATCTCCGCCCTCGACGACGTGTTCTACCCGGCCCCAGGGACGGTGCGCGCGGAGGGTGACAAGCCGCTGTCCACGGCCGAGGAGCCCGCCGTGCTGCTCTGTCCGCTCGCCGTCGACGACCCGCCAGAGGCAGACGAGCCGGACCTGGACGAGGCGGCACGAGACGACGGCCAGGACGAGGCTCGACGGGACGTCAGCACCGTCGAGCTGCCGGCGGTCGACCCTGGTTCGCGGAGGCCAGCGTCTCGTCGGGACGCGGTCGTCACTGCCGAGGTCCCGGACGAGCCGGTCGACGGGGTGCTGTCTGTGTCTCGTCGGGACGTGGTCGTCACTGCCGAGGTCCCGGACGAGCCGGTCGGCGAGGTGCGATGCTCCCCGTCTCCGCGGGACGTGGTCGTCACCGCCGAGCTGCCGTCGGACGGCCCTGCCGGCACGGAGGTGCGGCCTCCCGCGTCCCGACGCGACGCCGTCGTCACCGCCGAGCTGCCGCTGGGCGACCGGTCGACGTGACCGACCAGGAGGAGGCGCCGCCAGGCGCGGCGCGGCAGCCCCGGCCAGCAGCTGTCCGTCCACAGCCCCGCCGTCTGGACGGGGACGGTGCGTGTGGGCGGCGCGGCCTAGGCTGGGTCCGATGACCTCGTTGTTCGACCACCTGCCCGGGTTTCCCGCCGCCGCACTGTCCAGCACGGTGCCGTCGGTGCAGGCGATGCTGCCCACCGCCGCACCTGCTGCGGAGCCGTCGACCCTGGATGCCGGCACCGCGCCCGCCGACGTGGACGCCCTGCTCGCCGGGCTGAACCCTGAGCAGCGGGCCGCCGTGGTGCACGCCGGACCGCCGCTGCTCATCGTCGCCGGCGCCGGGTCCGGCAAGACCCGGGTGCTCGCGCACCGGATCGCCTACCTGCTGGCCACCGGCCGGGCCCGCCCTGGGCAGGTGCTGGCCATCACCTTCACCAACAAGGCTGCGGCGGAGATGCGGGAGCGGGTGGCCGACCTGGTCGGGCCCGTGGCGCAGCGGATGTGGGTCTCCACCTTCCACTCCGCGTGCGTGCGGATCCTGCGGCGGGAGGCCAGCACGCTGGGCCTGCGCAGCTCGTTCTCGATCTACGACTCCGCGGACTCGCTGCGCCTCATCACCCTCGTCGCCCGCGAGCTGGACCTGGACGTCAAGAAGTACCCGCCGAAGGCCCTGGCGCACAAGATCTCCAACCTCAAGGACGAGCTGGTCGACGCCGAGGACTTCGCCCGCGGCGTCAGCGCTGATGACAACGGTTTCGACGGTGTCCTGGCCAGCGTGTACCAGCGCTACTCGGCCCGGCTGCGCCAGGCCCAGGCCCTGGACTTCGACGACCTCATCATGACCACGGTCCACCTGCTCCAGGCCTTCCCTCACGTCGCCGAGCACTACCGGCGCCGGTTCCGGCACATCCTGGTGGACGAGTACCAGGACACCAACCACGCGCAGTACGTGCTGGTGCGCGAGCTGGTCGGGCAGACGCGCGACGACCGGGTGCCCGACGACCAGGCACCCGACGACCAGGCACCCGACGGCGGCCTGTCGCCCAGCGGGACGGCCGGCGACCTGCCGCCCGGCGAGCTGACGGTCGTCGGCGACGCCGACCAGTCGATCTACGCCTTCCGCGGTGCGGACATCCGCAACATCGTGGAGTTCGAGGCCGACTACCCGGACGCCCGCACCATCCTGCTGGAGCAGAACTACCGGTCGACGCAGACCATCTTGTCGGCCGCCAACGCGGTCATCGCCAAGAACCCCGGCCGCAAGCCCAAACGCCTGTGGACCGACGCGGGCGGCGGGGCACCGATCGTCGCCTACGTGGCCGACGACGAGCGGGCCGAGGCCCAGTTCGTCGTCTCCGAGATCGACACCCTGGCCGACGAGGCGGGTGTGCGGCCCGGTGACGTTGCCGTGTTCTACCGGGCCAACGCCCAGTCCCGGGCGTTGGAGGACGCGCTGGTCCGGGTCGGCCTGCCGTACCGGGTGGTCGGCGGCACCCGGTTCTACGACCGCCGCGAGGTCAAGGACGCTGTTGCCTACCTGCGCGCTGTGGCCAACCCCGACGACGACGTCAACCTGCGTCGCATCCTCAACGTGCCCAAGCGCGGCCTGGGGGAGCGGTCCGAGTCGATGGTGGCCGCGTACGCCCAGCGGGCCGGCATCTCGTTCGGCGCCGCCCTGGACCAGATCGACGACGTGCCCGGCCTGGGCACCCGGGCGGTGAGCGGTCTGCGGTCGTTCGCCGGGCTGCTGGCCGAGCTGCGCGACCTGGCCGCGACGGCCGGTCCCGCGCAGGTGCTCGGCGCCGTCCTGGACCGCACCGGTTATCTGGCCGAGCTGCGGGCCTCGGACGACCCGCAGGACGCCGGCCGGATCGACAACCTCGCCGAGCTGCACGCCGTGGCCGCCGAGTTCGAGAAGGCCGAGCCGGAGGGCGACCTGGCCGACTTCCTGGAACGGGTGTCCCTGGTGGCCGACTCCGACCAGATCCCGTCTGACCAGGCGGCCGACCAGGGCGTCGTCACCCTGATGACCCTGCACACCGCCAAGGGCCTGGAGTTCCCCGTCGTGTTCCTCACCGGTCTGGAGGACGGCACCTTCCCGCACATGCGCTCGCTGGCCGACGAGACCCAGCTGGCCGAGGAACGTCGCCTGGCCTACGTCGGCCTGACCCGGGCCCGCCAGCGCCTGTACGTCTCCCGGGCCGCGGTGCGCACCGCCTGGGGGGTGCCCAACGAGTTCCCGCCCAGCCGTTTCCTCGCCGACCTGCCCGACGACCTGCTGGACTGGCGTCGTCGCGAGTCGTCCACCGCGACCCTGCGCGGCGGCTGGGGTTCCGGCTACGGCACACGGGGCTCTGGTTCGTGGGGGTCCGACGACCGCCCCGCCGCCCGGACGCGCGCCGACGAACGCCCGACCCTGCCGCGCACCGGCGCGACGTTCGGCTCAGCCACCCCCCGCGCCGACGTGCCGTCCCTGGCCCTCGGCGACAAGGTCACCCACGACTCCTACGGCCTGGGTACCGTCATCGCCCTCGAAGGCGCCGGCCACAACGCCGTCGCCAAGATCGACTTCGGCAGCGCCGGCACCAAACGCCTCATCCTGCGTTTCGCCCCGGTGACCAAGTTGTAGCCGCTCCGTGAACGACCGCATGACGGCTGGTGTTCTTCCCGGCGGGGAGGCTATGGGTGAAGGGGCGTCCACCCGGGGGGCAGGAGTCCGCCGGTGCCGGCCCGGTTCTGGTCTCGGCTGAGAGACCAGCCTTGGGCCGTGTGGGTACCAGGGTCGCCCACGGCACCTCGTGCGAGGCGGAAACCGACGTCGTCGAGTCGCGTGCCAGGCATGCTGCCTCGTCGCACGGATGCTCTGGTGCTCCAGTGCTCGTCGGCCCAGCCTCCGCCGCGGAATACCCGGTAGCCCGCATACCTGGCGGGGTCGAGGTGGTCCCAGCACCATTCCCAGACGTTCCCGAGCGTGTCGAAGAGGCCGAAGCCGTTGGGCTGCTTGAGCCCGACGGGCTGAGCCTCCTCGACACCGTCGGCACCGGTCCAGGCGATGTCGGCCAGCGGCCCGTACCGGGGGCCGTCGGTGCCGGCGCGGCAGGCAAGCTCCCACTCGGCCTCGGTCGGAAGACGGAAACCGTCAGCGCTCACGTCCCAGTCGACGCCTGCCCCGTCGACCGCGTAGGCCGGACGGAGCCCGAACTCGTGCGAGGCCGCATTGCACCAGGTGACGGCATCGAACCACGAGACGAGTACCACCGGCGCCTCGCCACGACGCTCGTCGGGCATCGCCTCGCCACCCACAGCCGAGTACAGGTGCCGGGTGACGGGAACGCGGGCGACGGAGAAGCTCCGCAGGTCTGCGCGGCGAGCGGAGCCCGTCCTGGCGTCTCGCAGGACGAGCGACCCGGCCGGGACCACCACAGTCTCGGGGTAAGGGACAGGCACCCCGCCATTGTCGCCGGAGGGCGGACGAGGACATGCGCCAGGCACCTCTCGGCGCGGCAGACGAGCTGTCCGACGGCTGATGGGACTGCCCTACGCCATTCGGAGGCGAGACATGTGGCGAGCGCTGTCCCACCGCAGCCAGACCGGCCGCGGAGGTCACCAGGCGATGTCGAGGTCGAACGCGAGCACCAGTGCACGGGCCAGGGCCCGCTCCTGGTCGGGCAGCAGGAAGCCGACGGTCCGACGCAGCGCTGTGGCGGGGACCGTCGTGATGTTGTCGCAGCTGACGACGCAGTCGTGGTCGAGCCCGTTGGCCGGGCCGACCGGGACCTCGGTGGAGAGCCCGCGCACGGTCGAGGTGATCGGCGCCACGGTGAGGTTCCGCAGCAAAGGCCGCACGATCTCGCGGGTCAGCACGACCGCTGGACGTACCTTGTCCATCTCGACCAGGTAGACAGGACGCATCAGGCCGGCTCCACCGGCCGGGTCGCAGCCCATGCCGCGAGAGCGTCGAGATGGTCCGGGTCGTCGGCGGACGCCGCCAGGATCGCGGCGTCCCGCTCGGCGAGGACCCGACGCAGGTGCCGCTCCAGCGCCTGCTCCACCACGGAGGCCCGGCTGCGCGCATCACCTGAGGCGATGAGGTCGTCGACCGACCGCACGAGGGTGTCCGGCAGCCGGACCGTGATCTGCATGCTCATCCCGTAATGGTATCAGGTTTGGTATCGGTATTGGATGTATCATTGACCGCCGTCTGGTCGAGGCACAGCAGCGGGAAGCGGCTGCCGGGCCGACGGCGCCTGTCGAGGCTGCGTCGCAAGGTCTGGGTCAGCCGGGGTCGAAGAAGGGCGCCGTCGTCGGGTCGGGCGGGGGACGGACGGTGGGCGCACCCGCGGACGTCTGGTCGCGGACGTGGTCCGAGACCAGATCGTGGTGACTAGAATGCCGTCGTCCCGTGCGGGGCGGGTCGTCTGGGGAGTCGCTGTGGGTGAGACGCTCGGCGCTGGAGCATCCGTGGTGCCTCAGGACGCTGATCCGGTGCTGGTGGCTGTGCCGTCGAAGACGACACGGGACCTGGCTCCCGTGGTGATGCTGTTCGGGGTGATGTGCGCGGTCGTCCCGCTGCTGGCCCTGGCTGGAGCGCGGCAGGACGGCTCGGCTGGTGGCACGGCGACGGTGGGCATGGACTGGGGATCGATCACGCGGCTGCTGGCTGTGGTGCTGGTGCCGGTCGGCATCGCCCTGGTCGTCGGCGGGGCGGTCGCGCTCAAGAAGTCCCGAGGTACGACCGTCGCGATCGGCTCTGCCGGGCTGAGAGCCAGGCTGGACCGTGGCGAGGTGACCGTGCCGTGGGACCAGCTCGCGGCGGTGTGGATCGACGTGATCTCACGACGGCAGTGGACCAGGTACGGGTGGCGTACCCCGGTCGAGAGCTGGATCTGGCTGAGCTTCAGCCCGGCAGGCGGCAGCGCGGCCCGTGGCACGGTGGCGGTCCGGCTGACGACTCTGGTGTGGGCCGAGAGGCACGACTCCGCCCCGACGATCGCACTGGCCGACCATGCGCTGCGCCGGTTCGCCGGGTCGCGGTACCAGGGTGTGCGGTCGCGGAGCTGACGTGACGCCTGAGCTCAGGCGGTGGCGAGCGCGACGGGCGGCTCTCCTGGCGCCGACCAGGTCGCGACGACCGCGGCCCGGACGGCCGCCGGGTCGAGGCCGAGGTCGACCAGCACCTGGTGGGCGGCCGTCTCGTCCAGGCGGACCGCCGCGAGCAGCAGGTGGCCGGTGTCGATGGTCTTGTGACCGGCACGGACGGCCTCGCGCAGGGCGATCTGGAGCATCTTCTTGGCGGGCGGTTCGAACGAGACGTGCCCCGACGGCTGCCGGCCCGTGATCCGGCCGGCCCGGTCCAACGACCCGGGGCCGAACCTGGCGTCGGTGCGGGCGCGCACCTCGTCCAGGTCGATGCCGAGGTGGGCCAGGGCTTCGGCGTCCAGGCCGTCGGGCCGGGTGCGGCGGGCGGCGGCCTGGACGACCTCCTCGGCGTCGACGCCGAGCCTGGCCAGCGCGCGGGTGGCGACCGAGCCCGTCGCGGCATCCGAGCCCTGACCGGTGCGCACGGCCCCCGCCAGGAGGTGCGCGGTGCCGATCTTCTCGGTGCGCCAGGTGCGGGCCAGCTCCTGGGCCTCGACGACGGCGGCGCGAGCCTGCGCGGAGAAACGTTCGAACATCAGCCGACCTTCTTCCGGTATCGCTGGTGGACGGCCTGCCTGGACACGGCCAGGGCGTCGGCGACCTGCTGCCACGACCAGCCCAGCCGGCGCGCCCGCTCGACGTGCAGCAGCTCCAGGCGGTCGGCCAGGTCGCGCAGGGCGCGGACCGCAGCCAGGCCGGTCCCGGGGTCGTCTGACGTCGCGGTGGCGAGCAGCTGTTCGGTCATGCGTCAAGGATGGTTGACAAACGAGCGCCTGTCAAGACACCTTGACGTCGGGCCTCCGTCTGTCGTTCCCGCCGTCGAAGCGCCGGACGACGGGGGCGGCGCTCGCCGGTCGGTCTGGCCGGGTCCGGTGAGGCGGTGGTACGGGACGGTCGCCGACGGCCTAGCCTGGGTGCTGGCGGCAGCGACGGGAGGAACGTCGGGGTGGATCTGTTCGAGTACCAGGCCAGAGAGCTGTTCGCGCAGCACCAGGTGCCCGTGGTCGATGCGGTCGTGGCGACGACGCCCGACGAGGCGCGGGCGGCGGCAGCCCGGCTGCTCGACGGGGACTGCGCGGCTGTCGCGGTGAAAGCCCAGGTGAAGACGGGTGGTCGGGGCAAGGCGGGCGGCGTGGCGGTGGTCCGCTCGGCCGACGAGGCGGTCCAGGCCGCCGAGCGGATCCTGGCCCTGGAGATCAAGGGGCACCCGGTGCGGCGGGTCATGGTCGCCGCCGGGGCCGAGATCGCCGCCGAGCACTATGTCTCGCTGCTGCTGGACCGGGCGGTCGGGCGGCCGCTGGTGCTGTGCAGCGTCGAGGGGGGGATCGACATCGAGCAGCTGGCTGTCGAGCGGCCGGACGCGCTGGCGCGGGTCTGGGTCGACCCGCGCACCGGGATCGACCGGGCCACGGCCGAGCAGATCGTGGCCGCCGCAGGTTTCGACGCCGTGACCGGCCCGGGGGTCGTCACCGTGCTGGAACGGCTGTGGGACGTGTACAGCGGTGAGGACGCCACACTGGTCGAGGTGAACCCGCTGGTCACGACGGTCGACGGGGCGGTCGTCGCTCTGGACGGCAAGGTCACGCTGGACGACAACGCGGCGTTCCGGCACCCCGAGCGTGCCGCCCTGGCCGGTGCCGACCCGTCCGACCCGCTGGAGGCCCGGGCGGCCGCGGCGGGCCTGGCCTACGTCCGGCTCGACGGGCAGGTCGGTGTCATCGGCAACGGGGCGGGGCTGGTGATGAGCACCCTGGACGTCGTCGCCCAGGCCGGGCAGCGGCACGGCGGGGTGCGTCCGGCGAACTTCCTGGACATCGGGGGAGGGGCCTCGGCGCAGGAGATGGCTCACGGGCTGTCGGTGGTGCTGAGCGACCCGCAGGTCCGGTGCGTGTTCGTCAACGTGTTCGGCGGGATCACCGCCTGCGACGAGGTGGCCCGGGGGATCGTCGCAGCGCTGGGCATGCTCGGCGGCGAGGCGAGCAAGCCGCTGGTGGTCCGGCTCGACGGCAACGCCGTGGACGAAGGACGCCAGATCCTGCGCGACGCCGCGCTTCCCCTGGTCACCCTGGCCGAGACCATGGACGGCGGTGCCGACCAGGCCGCCGGGCTGGCCTACGCGCTCACCAACGCCACCTGACGGAGGAACCGTGTCGATCTTCCTGACCCATGGCTCGCGCGTGCTCGTGCAGGGCATGACCGGGTCTGAGGGCACCATCCACACCTCCCGGATGCTCGCCGCCGGGACCACGGTCGTCGGCGGGGTCAACCCGCGCAAGGCCGGCCTGGTGCAGGCTTTCCCCGGCGTGGCGTCCGACAGCCCGGTCGAGGTCCCGGTGTTCGGCACCGTCGCCGAGGCGCGCGAGGTGACCGGGGCGGACGTGTCCGTGGTGTTCGTCCCGCCCGCCTTCGCCAAGGCCGCCGTGGACGAGGCCGTCGATGCCCAGATGCGGCTCGTCGTGGTCATCACCGAGGGCATCCCGGTGGCCGACACCACGGCGTTCGTCGCCCACGCTGCCGAGGCCGGGGTGCGCATCATCGGGCCGAACTGCCCCGGCGTCATCACTCCCGGCGTCATCACCCCGGGGGTGGGTTCGACCGGTCCGGGAGCGGCCGCGGGCCACCTGACGTGCGACGTCGGGATCATCCCGGCGGACATCACCGGTCCAGGGCCGGTGGGGCTGGTCTCCAAGTCCGGCACCCTCACCTACCAGATGATGTACGAGCTGCGTGACCTGGGCTTCACCACCTGTGTCGGGATCGGCGGCGACCCGGTCGTCGGCACCACGCACATCGACGCGCTGGCAGCGTTCGAGGCTGACCCTGACACCGAGGTGGTCGTCATGATCGGCGAGATCGGCGGCGACGCCGAAGAACGGGCGGCGCAGTACGTCGCCGAGCACATGAGCACCCCGGTGGTGGCCTACGTCGCCGGGTTCACGGCGCCGCCGGGCAGGACGATGGGCCACGCCGGGGCGATCGTCTCCGGGTCGTCGGGTACCGCCCAGGCCAAGAAGAAGGCGCTGGAGGCCGTCGGAGTCCAGGTCGGCCGCACCCCCTCGGAGACGGCGGCGCTGGTCCGCGCGTTGCGGCGGTCCTGAGCCGACCGGCCGCCGGACGAGCAGGCCGGGTCGGGTGCCTCGGTGACGGTTGTGCGTGGCGGCCGGACGTCGGCACGGCGGCGCCGCGCCCTGACCAGCCGCCCAGCGGCTCGACGCCGGTCGTCGCGACCGGTCGTCTGACGGGCGCGTGGCGGCGGCGGGGCGGGTGTCCGTAGCATGAGCCTCACGATGGTGACTCAATGGCTGCTGGTGCTGCTCGGTGTCGGGCTGACCGCCGGTACCGCCGTCTTCGTGGCGGCCGAGTTCGCCCTGGTCACGCTCGACCCGGCGGCGGTGGAGGTCGACGAGCACGACCGGCGCGGGCGTTCGGTGCTGGCGGGGCTGCGGCACCTGTCGACCCAGCTGTCCGGTGCCCAGGTCGGGATCACCCTGACCACGGTGCTGCTCGGCTACACCACCCAGCCCGCGGTGGCCGACCTGCTCAGCGCCGGGATGTCCGGGTGGTCGGGGGCGGCGGCGACCGCCGTGGCGACAGCGGGGGCGCTGGTCGTCGTCAACGCCTTCTCCATGGTGGTCGGCGAGCTGGTGCCCAAGAACCTGGCGATCGCCGCCCCCATGGCCACAGCCCGGGTGGCGGTGCCGTTGCAGCGCGGGTTCACGGCGGCGCTGCGGCCGGTCATCGCGGTGACCAACGGGGCAGCCAACGCGCTGCTGCGCGCGATCGGCGTCGAGCCGCGCGAAGAGCTCTCCGGGTCCCGGTCACCGGCCGAGCTGGCGGCGCTGGTGCGCCGGTCGGCCGAGCAGGGCACCCTCGAGCAGTCCACGGCGACGCTGCTGACCAACAGCCTGGACTTCGCCCGGCTGACGGCGGTCGACGTCATGACCGACCGGACCCGGCTGCACGTCGTGCGCACCGGCACCTCCGCTGCCGAGGTGCTGGCGCTGGCCCGGCTCACCGGCCACTCCCGGTTCCCGGTGATCGAGCAGTCCCGTGACGACATCGTCGGGCTGGTGCACCTGCGCCGGGTGGTCCAGGTGCCCTGGGAGCGTCGCACGCAGGTACCTGCCGCGGCGGTCATGTCCGAGGCGCCGCAGGTGCCGGAGACGGTCCGGCTGGGCCCGCTGCTCGAAGAGCTGCGCGGCGGGGTGCAGATGGCCGTCGTGGTCGACGAGTACGGCGGCACGTCCGGGGTGGTCACCCTGGAGGACGTGCTCGAAGAGCTGGTCGGGGACGTGGCCGACGAGCACGACCGGTCCCGCTCGTCCACGGCGCGCAGGCCGGACGGTTCCTGGGTGTTCCCCGGTGTGCTGCGTCCCGACGAGCTGGTCGAGGTGACGGGGCTGGTCGTGCCCGACGACGGCCCGTACGAGACGCTCGGCGGTTTCATCATGGCCCGGTTGGGACGGATACCGCAGGTGGGCGACCGGGTGCTGACCGACCGGGTCGCGCTGGTCGTGGAGCAGATGGACGGTCGTCGGGTCGAGCTGGTCCAGGTGTCACGGGTCGCCGCCGCGGCCGGCGACGAGGACGCTCCCGAACCGGAGGCCGCGCCATGACGGCGGGGAGGGCCGACCGGTGAGCCCGGCCTGGGCGCTGGTGCTCGGCGCCGGGCTGCTCGTCGCGAACGCCTTCTTCGTCGGTGCGGAGTTCGCGCTGATGTCGGCGCGGCGCGCGTCGGTCGAGCCTGCGGCGGAGGCCGGGCACCGCTGGGCCGTCACGGTGCTGTGGGCGATGGAGCACGTGTCGACGATGCTGGCCACCGCCCAGCTCGGGGTGACGGTGTGCTCGACCAGCCTGGGCATGGTCGCCGAACCGGCCATCGCGCACCAGATCGAGGTGCCGATGCGGGCGCTGGGGGCGGGTCCGGCGCTGACCCACACGGTGGCGTTCGTCCTGGCGCTGCTCGTCGTCGTGATGGCCCACGTGGTGCTGGGCGAGATGGTGCCGAAGAACCTGGCGGTGGCCGGGCCTGACCGGGCGGTCCGCTGGTTCGGGCCTCCGCTGGTGATGGTGGCCCGCGTGCTCCGACCGGTGGTCCACGGGCTCAACGGGATCGCCAACGCCCTGCTGCGTCTGATCCGGGTGCAGCCGGTGGACGAGGTGGCCTCGGCGTACACCGCCGACGAGGTGCAGTCGATCGTCGAGCACTCCGCCGCCGAGGGCACCCTCAGCGACGACCAGGGCCTGCTGTCCGGCGCCCTGGAGTTCTCCGACCTCAGCGCCGGCGACGTCATGGTGCCGTTGACGGACCTGGTCTCGGTACCCAGCGACGTCACCCCCTCCCAGGTCGAGGCCCTGGTCGCGAGCACCGGGTTCAGCCGCTTCCCGATGGTCGACGACGGCGAGCCGATCGGTTACCTGCACCTCAAGGATGTCCTGTACGCCGAGGGCGTCGACCGTGACCGTCCGGTGCCGCACTGGCGGGTGCGCGCCCTGGCGGTCTCGGCCCCTGACGACGAGATCGAAGAGGCTCTGGCCGCGATGCAGGCTGGTGCGGCGCACCTGTCCCGGGTCGACGTCGACGGCCGCTGCCAGGGCGTCGTCTTCCTCGAGGACATCCTCGAGGAGCTGGTCGGCGAGGTCAGCGACGCCATGCAGCACGGCCGTCTGGGCAACGGCGGGTGAGCTGCGGGTGACGGCAGTGTGAGAAGAGACACACCCCCGCTAAGACGACGCACCCGGCAAACCCCCACAGAACCGGGTAGTCTCCGTTACGCTTTTGTGATCGCGTGCTCGTGCGCGTCGCGTTGTGTGCGGGACTGTCGGTATCCGGGAGGCGGATGTGGGATCTCATCGCGCTGGGTCGTCCAGCGCTGAGACTGGTGCTGCGCCGCCCCGCACCGGATCCCGAGGCCATCGTCTGCCGCGGTTCGAGCGCAAGCCGGTGAGCTCGCGCCGCCACCGCCACGCCCAGGTCGCGGTCCGCGGCGGGGTCCTGGCCTCGTTGGTGGCTGCGACGGTCGTCGTCCCCGTGTCGCAGGGTGCGTTCTCCTTCGGCGGCCCGATCGGCGGCGTGCTCAGCCAGGTCGAGCTGCCGAGCACGGTCGGCGCGCTGTCGGCCCAGTCGGTCGGCGGGCAGGTGCCGGCGGCGCTGTCGCCCGCAGGCACGGTCGTCGAGCGCGACCTGGAGGCCGCGTCGCGCGGTCTGGACCGTGGTGGGAAGCTGCCCGGTTGCGAGGGTCTGGCGCCGGCGAAGCTGTCGTCGAACGGCAACATGCCGGACCGTGACCTGTGCGCGCTCTGGGACGGCAAGACCAAGGTCCGTGCCGACTACGCGGTGGCGCTGGCCGAGCTCAACCAGGCCTATGTCGCCCGGTTCGGCGTGGACCTGTGCCTCACCTCCGGGTACCGGTCGCTGGCCGACCAGTATGCGACCAAGCGGAGCAAGGGCTACATGGCCGCGACGCCGGGCACGTCCAACCACGGGCTCGGCCTGGCCGTGGACTTCTGCCCGGCCTCCTATGCCGGTAACCGGTACCAGTGGTTGCGGGACAACGGCCCGAAGTACGACATCGACAACCCTGACTGGGCGCGGAAGCAGAAGTACGAGCCGTGGCACTGGGAGTTCATGTCCGCTGTGGAGCGGGACAACTCCATCAACGGGAGCACCGCCAGCGGTCGTCGCTGACGCCGGTCAGGGCCTCGGGCGGCCAGCGTCTCGGGTGGTGCCTCAGAGCCCCGCGCTGCCGTCCGTGGTGGCACCTCGTCGCCGTCTGCCCCGGCGCAGGGCTCTGACCAGCGCGGTGGTGCCGATGATGCCCCACAGCGCGTTGACCACCACGGCGGGCCACACCCCGCCGTCGACTGCCGCCAGCCCCAGCCCGATCGACCCGGTGACGGAGGTCGCCTGGAAGCCGGCGCCGTCGCCGGGCAGCCGCCCGCGACTCACCTGGAAGTAGCCCAGGAGCAGGACGACCGCTCCGGCCCAGCCCACCATCTGCATGTGTCTACGGTCCTGTGTGTGCGGTGCGGACCGGTCGTCCGCGACCTCAGCATGAGGTCTCGGGATCGTTAGCAAAAGCGAGACATTATGACGGGACAGTTCATCGGACCTATATCGTCCGGGGTAGGCTCTCGGGCATGGAGCTGGATCCGCGCCGTCTTGTCGTGCTGGCTGCCGTGGAGCGGGCCGGGGGGGTGGCCGCCGCCGCGGCTACCCTTCACGTCACCTCGTCCGCGGTCAGCCAGCAGATGGTCCGGCTGGAGCGCGAGGCTGGGGTGGCCCTGCTGGTCCGCACCGGCCGCCGGGTCGAGCTGACCGCCGCCGGCAGGGCGTTGGCGGCGCACGGCCGGGCCATCGCCGAGGAGCAGCAGGCCGCGGCGTCGGCGATCGCCGTGCTCACCGGGGCGGTCACCGGGACGGTCACCGTCGTGGGGTTCCCCACCGTCATCCGGGCGATGCTCGCCGCGACCGTGGCCGACATCGCAGCGCTGCACCCGAGCCTGGAGGTACGGGTGGTCGACCCGACCGAGGGTGCGGGGCTGGCCGCGCTCCAGGCGGGCACGGCCGACGTGGTGCTGCTGGAGCAGGACGCCGGGATGTACTCGGCGGCGCCGAGCGGCACCCGGGACGTGCTGCTGCTGGACGACCCGTACGTGCTGGTGCTGCCGGTGGGGTGGATGCTGCCCGGGACCAGCGGTCCGGCCTGGTCGGCCGCGGTGGGGCAGATGGACTGGATCAGCGGGCCCCCCGGGTCGACGGCGCGCAGCGTCCTGGACCGGGTGGCGGCCGAGGCCGGTACGACCGTCATGGTGAAGCACGACGTCTCCGAGTTCGACTCCCAGCTGGCGCTGGTCGGCGCCGGGCTGGGCGCCGCCCTCATGCCCCAGCTGGCGGTGCCGCCGGTCGAGCGGCACGCCGCGGCGGGGATCCAGACCATGGATCTTCCCTGCCTGGGCTCTCGGCGCCTGGTCGCCCGGCACCGACGGTCGCGCGGTGAACCGGGTGCCGCGGTGCGGGCGGTCCTGGACGCGCTCCTCGCGCGGTGCGAGCGGTGCCCCAGGGCGACGTCCGCGGCCGGCCAGCGTCCCCGCACCGAGCCGGAGACGGGTACGGAAGGCGCGCACACCATCTGAGCGTCGTCCGGGTCGCGGACCGGTAGTCTGGGCGGTCGTGGCTATCACCGACTTCCCAGCCGAGATCAGGGCGCTACGCACCACCCTGGCGTCGATCGAGGCCGTCTCCGACCCCACCAGGCTCCAGGCCAAGATCGCCGAGCTGTCTCAGGCCGCTGCCGCACCGGACCTGTGGGACGACCTGGATCGGGCCCAGCAGGTGACGTCGACCTTGTCGGCCACCCAGGCCGAGCTGGACCGGGTGACGGCGCTCGGCGGGCGCATCGACGACCTGGAGACCCTGGCCGAGCTGGCCGCCGAGGAGGACGACGCGGACACCGCGGCCGAGGCCGAGGTCGAGCTGGCTGCGATCCGCAAAGACCTGGACGCGTTGGAGGTGCGCACCCTGCTGAGCGGCGAGTACGACGCGCGCGAGGCTGTGGTGACCATCCGGGCCGGGGCAGGCGGGGTGGACGCTGCCGACTTTGCCGAGATGCTGCTGCGGATGTACCTGCGCTGGGCTGAACGGCACGGCTACCCGACCAAGGTGCTGGACACCTCCTACGCGGAGGAGGCCGGTCTGAAGTCGGCGACGTTCGAGGTCAAGGTCCCGTACGCCTACGGGAACCTGACGGTGGAGGCCGGCACGCACCGGCTGGTCCGCATCTCCCCGTTCGACAACCAGGGCCGGCGGCAGACGTCGTTCGCGGCGGTCGAGGTCATCCCGCTCATCGAGCAGACCGACCACGTCGACGTCCCGGAGTCCGACATCAAGATCGACGTGTTCCGTTCGTCGGGGCCTGGTGGGCAGTCCGTGAACACCACCGACTCGGCCGTGCGGATCACGCACCTGCCGACGGGGATCGTCGTGTCGATGCAGGACGAGAAGTCGCAGATCCAGAACCGGGCTGCGGCGATGCGTGTCCTTCAGTCTCGCCTGCTCCTGGCGCGTCAGCAGGAAGAGGCCGCCAAGAAGAAAGAGCTGGCCGGCGACATCAAGGCCAGCTGGGGCGATCAGATGCGCTCCTACGTCCTGCACCCGTACCAGATGGTCAAGGACCTGCGCACCGAGTACGAGGTCGGCAACACGGCGGGCGTCTTCGACGGCGACATCGACGGTTTCATCGCTGCCGGTATCCGCTGGCGGCGTTCTACGGAGAATGCCGAGTCCTGACCCCGTCGCGGAACGGACATATCGGGGCAGTCCGGGATAACGGGGCTGTGCCCGCAGGCATGCGCGGCCCCGGCGTGTCCCGCCGAGGTACGGCCGCGGTGGTGCGTAGCCTCGATAACGTCCCCTCCCTCCGACAGCACGAGGCCGCGTGATCCGGTTCGAGAACGTCACCAAGGTCTATGCACGGGGTGCCCGCCCCGCGCTGGACGACGTGTCGCTGGACGTCGACCGGGGCGAGTTCATCTTCCTGGTCGGAGCGTCGGGGTCGGGCAAGTCGACGTTCCTGCGGCTGGTCATGCGCGAAGAGCGGGCCAGCGCGGGCACGGTGCTGGTCGCGGGCCGGGAGATGGGGTCGCTGCCGGCCTGGCGGGTACCGAAGATGCGCCGCAAGATCGGCGTCGTCTTCCAGGACTTCCGCCTGCTGGAGAACAAGACGGTGTTCGAGAACGTGGCCTTCGCCCTCCAGGTGATCGGCCGGCCGCGCCACCACATCGTCACCGCGGTGCCTGACGTGCTGGACATGGTGGGCCTGGCCGGCAAGGAGAAGCGGCGTCCGCACGAGCTGTCGGGCGGGGAGCAGCAGCGGGTAGCGATCGCCCGGGCCTTCGTCAACCGGCCGTCGATCCTGCTGGCCGACGAGCCCACCGGGAACCTCGACCCGACCACGTCTCTGGGGATCATGCGCCTGCTCGACCGGATCAACCGCACCGGGACCACCGTGGTGATGGCCACCCACGACGACGAGATCGTCGACCAGATGCGTAAGCGCGTCGTCGAGCTCCAGGCGGGCGCGATGGTCCGCGACCAGGCGCACGGCCAGTACGGATCGGACCGGTAGGCCATGAGACTTCGGTACATCCTGTCCGAGATGGGCGTCGGCCTGCGCCGGAACCTGTCCATGACGGTCTCGGTGATCATCGTCACGTTCTTCTCTCTCACCTTCGTCGGCACCGCCCTGCTGATGCGGGCCGAGGTGCAGGAGATCGAGAAGGACTGGTACGGCCGCATCGAGATCACCGTCTTCCTGTGCCCGAAAGACTCGCTGGAACCGACCTGTGCTGCCGGCGCGGTGACCGAGGAGCAGAAGGACGACATCCGTGCGGCGCTCGACGCACCCGAGGTAGAACCACTGGTCAAGGACGTCTACTTCGAGTCCCAGGACGAGGCGTTCGCGTCTTTCCAGAAGAGGTTCGGCGGCGAGGCCTGGGCGTCGCAGATCACCGCCGACGACTGGTTCTCGACCTACCGGATCAAGCTGACCGACCCGCAGCAGTACGAAGCGGTGGCCGACGTGGTGACCGGTCGCCCCGGCGTCGAGCGCGTGGAGGACTACAGGGAGAAGCTCAAGTCGGTGTACGACACGCTGGACAAGGCGCAGTGGCTGACCTTCGGTTTTGCGGTCCTGATGCTGCTGGCCGCGGGGCTGCTCATCGCGACGACGATCCGGTTGTCGTTGCTGTTCCGCCGCCGGGAGATCAGCATCATGCGGCTGGTCGGGGCGTCGAACTGGCTCGTCCAGGCGCCCTTCCTGCTCGAGGGTGCCGTGGCGGCGATCGTCGGGGCGGTGCTGGCCGTCGGCGTGCTGTGGCTGGGGGTGCGCCAGGTGGTCACCGGCTGGTTGGCCAAGAACGTCAACTCCGTGCAGTTCATCACCACGGCAGACGTCTGGGCGATCGCACCGCTGCTGATCGGCGGGGCGCTGCTGCTGGCCGTCGTGTCGTCGTTGTTCAACCTGAACCGATACACGAAGGTGTGAGATGACCAGCCTCAGGCACCGCCACCGCCCTGGACGTCCGTCGACCCGCCGGCTCGCCTGCGTCGCCGGGCTGGTTGCTGGGCTGGTCGTGCTGCAGACGGTGACGGTATCCGCCGGGGCCGACGAGCTGGACAACCGGCGGGCGGCTACCCAGTCCCAGCTCGACGCGGCCCAGGCCCAGCAGGCAGAGCTGTCGGCGTCCCTGGAGGGCCTAGAGGGGCAGGTGGCGGTCACCGGGCAGCAGCTGGTCGAGCTGCAGGGCCAGCTCCCGGCGGCGCAGGC
>JAVBSR010000135.1:0-6335 GCA_031556715.1 Cellulomonas sp. | reverse complement strand
GGGGGGGTGGCGGCCTTGGCGGCAGCCCGCGGCTCGGCGACGATCTCTTCGCGCGCCTGGTCGGGGCTGGGTGCGGGCTGCGGTACCGCCGGGACGGCCCGCGCGGGGGCAGGCCCGGCGTCGGCGGCGTCGGCGGCGGCGAGCAGGTCGTCCAACGACGACGCGGGAGGCGGCGGCGGGCGGTGCGAGCGCAGCGGACGCAGCGGCGGCGGCGCGGCGGGCGGCACCTCGACCGTCAGCTCGTACTTCTCCTTGGCGAAGAACCCGGCGAAGCCGCCCTGGCGGATGCGCTCGGCGCGCACGATCTTGGCGGTCGGCCCGAACTCGGACCGGACGTACTCCATGAGCTCAGGCAGGTCGGCACCCTCAAGCAGCAATCGCTCGGCCACCGCTCACCACCCCCGCCGTCTCGACGGTGACTCCGGCACCGGTCACCTCCGGATAGGAGAGCACCGCCAGCCGGGGCAGCGCAAGAGCGACAAGCCGGTGCAGCGCGGGACGGATCGCCGGGGCGCAGGTGAGCACCACCGGTCGGCCGGCCGCCTCCGCCTGGTTCACGGCGTGCTGGAGCTGGGCCAGCATCTGCTCCATGATCGACGGGTCGACCATGAGCTGGGTGCCGATGTCGGAGGGCCGCAGCCCTTCCAGCAGGGCCTGCTCCAAGGTCGGGTCCAGGGTCAGCACCCGGATCGTCCCGTCGGCGATGTACGGCTGGGCCAGGGCCGGGCCCAGCCCGGCCCGCGCCGCCTCGATGAGCGGCTCCGGGTCGGTGGAGACCTTGGCGCGCAGCGTCAGCGCCTCGTAGATGCGGCCCAGGTCACGGACCGGCACCCGCTCGGCCAGCAGGCCCTGGAGCACCCGCTGCACCTCGCCCAGCGACAGCAGCGCCGGCACCAGCTCTTCGACCACCGACGGGTTGACCTTCTTCAGCCCCTCGGTGAGCACCCGCACGTCCTCGCGGCCCAGCAGCCGTGGCGCGTACTGGGTGATCAGCGCACCCAGGTGCGTGATCAGCACCGACGCCCGGTCCACGACGGTGGCTCCGGTCATCTCGGCCGAGTGGCGCAGCTCCAGGGGGATCCACTTCCCGGGCAGCCCGAACACCGGTTCGGTGACCGACGAGCCGGGCAGCGCCGCCAGGTCGTCGCCCAGGGCCAGCACCTTGCCGGCGGGGGCCTCACCGCGGCCGACCTCGACCCCGCCCACCCGGATCACGTAGGTCGACCGGGGCAGGTCGACCGAGTCGCGGGTCCGCACCGGCGGTACGACGATCCCCAGGTCCATGGCGATCTTGCGGCGCAGCCCGCGCACCCGGGCCAGCAGGTCCTGCTCCGGGCCGGAGCCGACGAGGTCCACCAGGTCCGGCGCGAGCAGGATCTCCAGCTGGTGCACCCGCATCTGCTCGATGAGCGCCTCGGGTGAGTCGTTGGACGGTGCCTCGACCTCGGGCGGTGCGTCCTTGACGGCGGCAGCCTCCCGGTTCTCGACCTGCTTGCGACGCTGGGCGAGCAGCAGCAGGGCCGCTCCGACCAGGGTGAACGGCAGCTTCGGCATGCCTGGCAGCAGACCCAGGCCGATGGCCCCGGCCCCGGCGATGAGCAGGGCCATGCGGGACTGGAGCAGCTGGGCGGCGGCCGACGACCCCAGGTCGCCGTCCTCGCTGGCCCGGGTCACGACGATGCCGGTCGAGACGCTGAGCAGCAGGGCGGGGATCTGCGACACCAGGCCGTCGCCGACGGACAGGATGGCGTAGGTGTTGATGGACTCCCCCGCGTCCATCCCGTGCTGGACCATGCCGATGATGAACCCGCCGACCAGGTTGATCACCGTGATGACGATGCCCGCGATGGCGTCGCCCTTGACGAACTTCGACCCGCCGTCCATGGCGCCGTAGAAGTCGGCCTCGGCAGCGATGTCGGCCCGACGGCGCCGCGCGGTGTCCTCGTCGATCAGCCCGGAGTTCAGGTCGGCGTCGATGGCCATCTGCTTGCCGGGCATGGCGTCCAGGGTGAACCGGGCCCCGACCTCGGCGACCCGCCCGGCACCGTTGGTGATGACGACGAACTGGATGACCACGAGGATGAGGAAGATCACCAGGCCGATGACCAGCGACCCGCCGACGACGAAGTGCCCGAAGGCCTCGATGACCTCACCGGCGAACCCGTCGCGCAGCACCAGCCGGGTGGCCGCCACGTTGAGGCCCAGCCGGAACAGGGTGAACACGAGGATCAGCGACGGGAAGACCGAGAAGTCCAGCGGCCGCTTGACGTACATGCTGGTCAGCAGGATCACCAGGGAGGCGGTGATGTTCACGGCGATGAGCACGTCCAGCAGCGGCGGCGGCAGCGGGACGACCAGCATCATGACGATGCCGACGACCCCGATGGGGACCGCCAGGCTGGAGACGGAACGGTTTCTCATCAGCTGTCCTCCACGGTGCGGACGGTGACGGAGCCCCGCGCACTGCCAGCGGTGACGACCACTCCAGGATGCCTCCGGGCGGCCCGGGAGGCCCGGGCGTGGTCGCGGGCGACCTTGGCGTGGTCGGCGTCGACATACTCGGGCAGGGTCGTCCCGCCGGGGCTGCGGTGCTCGCCGGACGCCGCGCCGCGCCGCCGCAGCGACATGACGAACGCCAGGACCCGCGCCACGGCGACGAACAGGTAGTCGGGGATCTCCTGGTCGACCTCGACGGCCGCGTACAGGGCCCGGGCCAGGGTGACGTCGGAGACGGTGGGCACGCGGTTCTCGGCGGCCCGTTCGCGGATCTTGGCGGCCAGCAGGTCGACGCCCTTGGCGACGACCTTCGGCGCCCCGACCCCAGGTTCGTAGCGCAGGGCCACGGCGTAGTGCGTCGGGTTGACGACGACGACGTCGGCGTCGGAGACGGCGGCCATCATCCGGTTGCGGCTCATCGATCGCTGCTTGGCCTTGATAGCGCCCTTGACGTGCGGGTCGCCCTCGGTGCGCTTGTTCTCGTCCTTGACCTCTTTGAGGGTCATGCGGGTCTGCTTGCGGTTGCGGCGCATGGTGACGGCCAGGTCGACCACCGCCAGCGCCAGGCCGGCCACGACCCCCGCCTGGATCAACGACTTCACCGACGACCCGGCGGTGGCCAGCACCGTCGTCAGCGGCAGCCGACCGGACCCCATGAGCGTGGGGATCGCCGCCCGGAGCGCGGTGAACACCACCAGCCCCACGGCCACGGACTTGGCCAGGGTCTTGACCGCCTCCCACAGGGTCTGCTTGCCGAACAGCCGTTTGATGCCCTTGTTCGGCTGGAGCACCTCTTTCTGCAGCCGGAACCTGGGGTAGATCCTGCCCTGGGCCACCTGGGAGACGATGACGACGACCACCAGCACCATGAACAGCGGCATGAGCAGGCCCATGACCTGGCCCAGCCCGTCCGACAGCAGGGTGGTGACCCGCGTCGGCGACGGGTCGGCGGCGACGATGGCCACCTTGCGCAGCTGGCCGTCGACGACCTCGCGGGTGCGGATGGTCAGCGAGGGCAGCAGCGTGACCGCGGCGGCCAGGGCCAACCAGGCCGACAGGTCGCGGGAACGACCCAGCTGGCCCTTCTTGCGGATCTCCTTCATCCGCTGGGGTGTGGCTTTCTGGCTGCGTTCTTCTCCGTCGCTCATCCGCCCACCACCTTTCCCATGAGGTCCACCCCGTCGCGGGCCAGGCCGCGCACCACGGTGTCCATGACGAGCAGCGCGAACCCGACCATGACCAGGGTGATGAGGATCTTCAGCGGGAAGCCCATGACGAAGGCGTTGAGGGCCGGGGCGACCTTGGTCAGCAGACCCAGCCCGACGTCGGTGAGGAACAGCACGACGACCAGCGGCCCGGCGATCTGCATGGCCCCGGCGAACATGTCGTCCATGCCGTTGGTCAGCTGTTCGGCCAGCCGGGCGGGGTCGAGCGCCACCCCCAGCGGCAGCGCGTCGAAGGTCTGGATCAGGCCTTGCAGCACGATCTGGTACCCGTCGGTCACGAACAGCAGCGCCGTGGCCAGGAAGGTGTAGAACCGGCCCATGATGGAGACCTGGGTCTGGCTCAGCGGGTCGAACGCCGCGCCCATCATGAACCCGCCGAACTGGTCGAGGAACGACCCGGCGACCTGCAGCGCCGTGAGCGCCAGCTGCACGCAGAAGCCCAGGGCCACCCCGATGAGCGCCTGCATGACCAGGCTGCCGATGAACGCCCCGGTGCTGTCCTCCGGCAGCGGGGTCAGCCTGGGGGCCACGGCTACGCCGATGGCCAGCGACAGGGCCGCCTTCACGGTCGCGGGCGTCCCCCGGGCGGAGAACGGCGGGGCGACGACGAGGAACCCTGCGACCCGCACCGAGGCGAGCATCACGGTCTCGAGCGAGCCCAGCGGCAGCGTGAAGGCGATGGGGTCCATGGGATCTAGCCCCCCACCAGGTCCGGGATGCGTCCCCACAGCGAGGTGGTGAAGTCGACGATCGAGGAGATCATCCACTGCCCGGCGATGGCCAGCGCCAGGGCCGCGGCGATGGCCTTGGGCACGAACGACAAGGTCACCTCCTGGATCTGGGTGACCGACTGGAACAACGACACGATGAACCCGACGACCAGCGCGGTGACGAGCACCGGCGCGGCCAGCTTCGCGGCCAGCACCATCGACTCCCGCGCGATCTGCAGAACGGTCCCTGGGTCCATCGCTACCCGGTCCCTGTGTAGGTGCCGATGAGCGCTCGGATGATCAACCCCCAGCCGTCGACCAGCACGAACAGCAACAGCTTGAACGGCAGCGAGACCATGATGGGCGGCAGCATCATCATGCCCATGCTCATGAGCGACGCACTGACCACCAGGTCGATGATGAGGAACGGCACGAAGATCGCGAAGCCGATGATGAAGGCGCTGCGCAGCTCGGACAGCATGAACGCCGGGGCGAGGGTCGTGAAGGGCACGTCCTCCGGGCTCGGCGGGTTCTCCTCGCCCGCGGCCCGCGTGATCAGGGCGATGTCCTCCTCGCGGGTGTGCTGCACCATGAACTGCGACAGGGGCTGCTCGGCGGACTCGACCGCCTGGGAGAAGGTCGTCTGACCGGCCAGGTACGGCTGCACCGCCTGGGAGTTGATCTCCGACAGCGTCGGTGCCATGACGAAGATCGACAGGAACAGCGCCAGACCGGCCAGCACCTGGGTGGGCGGGGTCGTCGCCAGGCCCAGGGCGTTGCGGACCAGCCCGAGCACCACGAAGATCTTGGTGAACGACGTGGTCATGAGCAGCAGGGACGGCGCGACCGACAGCAGGGTGATGGCGACGAGCACGAGGATCGAGCTCGACGGTGTGCCGTTGATCCCGTTGATCGCGACCGACACCGTGTCCCCGCCTGTGGGCGGGACCGGCGGTGTCGGGGTCATCGACGCACCGTCCTGTCCTGCAGGGCGCGCAGCGTGTCTTTCCAGGTCTGCGGGTGCAGCACCGAGCCGGCCAGCGGCGAGCGGTGCTCACCGTCGGCGGGTTTCTTGTCGGTCTTGTCGTGCTGGCCCCGCTGCGCGGGCACCAGGTCGGTGCCGGCCGGTTCCAGCGGTGCCACGACGGGCGCCAGCTCGGTGAGCAGGCCGACCTGCTGCTCGCCGAAGCCGACGAGCAGACGACGGTTGCCGATCGCGAGCACCGCCACCCCAGAGCCGCGGGTCAGCGAGTGACGGTCCACGACCTGGACGTGCGGTTCGAAGCCGGAGCGTTGGACCCGGCGGTGGCTCATGCGTCGTGCGCCCCACCAGATCAGGCCCAGCACGGCCGCCAGCGCGACGATGGCGCGCAGCAGGAGCCAGACGACATCCATCTAGGCCTGCCCTTCGGACCCCGCCACGATCTCGGTGATCCGCAGCCCGTAGTCCTCGTCGACGACGACGACCTCGCCGCGGGCGATGAGCCTCCCGTTGACCATGACGTCGGCCGGAGACCCGGCGGTGCGGTCCAGCTCGAGCACCGCACCGGGTGCCAGGTCCAGGACCTGGCGCAGCGGCAGCCGGGTGCGACCCAGCTCGGCGGTGAGGGTCATCTCCACGTCATACAGCACGGTGATCGACGCACCGGCACCCCGCCGGGGCGTCGGCACACCCTGCGCGGCCGGTTCCGGCTCGGGGGTCTTCACCTGCTCGCCGCGCAGCCGGACGGTGAACCAGGCCACGTCGGCACCGTCGGCACCGGAACGGAGCTGGAACACCTGGGTGTCGGCGCCGACGACGTCGGCGACCTGCTCGGTCCGGGCCGGTTCCACCGCGCCGGGGCCCAGGGCGTCGGCCGCCGCCGCCAGGGCGGGGGTGAGCGCGTCGGCCAGGGCGATGGGG